>NZ_VZQO01000001.1:0-377118 GCF_014397665.1 Paraburkholderia sp. UCT2 | reverse complement strand
ACTCCTTCCAAGCCAGGGGACCCGCTTAAGAGTTGGCGGTTTGAGCTGTCTTCTTTGCCTACTTTCTTTGCAGCAGCAAAGAAAGTAGGTGCCGCCCCGCACAGGGGCAACGCTAATAGACCGATAAGACAACAAGGAAAGGCCAACCAGGCCAGAACAACGAAAAAGCCCCGCCCTGCCAAAGGGCAAACACACCCCTTCAGTGATCCACAGTACTAGCGCCGCCAGGCACATCAGTAGCAACAACATCAACCACATCCGGCGCGCCAGCGCCATTGCCCGTCTCAGCATCAACCCCACTCTCGAGCCGATGCAACCAGGCCAGCAACTCGGCGACAGCCTGATAAAGCTGCGGTGGAATCCGCGCATCCAGATCGACTTGCATCAGCAGCGACACCATCTCGGGCGCCTCATGCACATACAGCCCAGCCTCCTTCGCGCGCTGCACGATCATCTCGGCGAGCAGCCCATACCCCTTGGCGACCAGACGCGGGGCGGGCTCACCGCCATGAGCGTCATAAACAAGCGCAGCCGCGCTGCGACGATGGGTGCGGCTCATCAGATATCCCAATCAAGGTCGTCGCGCGATGCGGCGCCCGACGCCGACGCCGTCGACGTGGCCACAGCCGCCGACGCCGACCGTGCATACGCGCTCGCGGCCTGCGCACCCGCCGCCGAGGTGCCCGCCGCAGTAGCACCAGGCACACCGCCGCCGATCTCGCGAATCGTCAATCCCTGCAGCTCGAGCCCCGCCGCCGCGAGCCGCTGACGGAAACCGTCCCCCTGCATCGCGAGCCGAGCGGCGCCCCGCGGGCTCGCCTGCACGCGCGCGGTCAGCCGCGTGCCGGTCAGCGTCAGTTCGGCATCGACGGTGCCGAGCGTCGGCAGCGACAGCGTCAGGCGCGTGCGCCACGGCTGGTCGTCCTCGCTCGCGAGGCCGCCGCCGCTGCGGTCCCATTCGTCGCCATCCTGCTCGATCGTCCAGTCCAGACGCGCGCCGGGCCACGCCTCGCCGGTCCAGCGGAACTGTCCGGTCGCAAGCAGATCGAGCTGCTGGCGCACGAGCGGCACCGTCGCCGGATGCACCGCCGCCGCCATCGCCTGCGCGCTCTGCGACGAGCCGGCATCGGCCGCCTGAGACACCGCGCTGTGCAGCCCCGCGTGTGTGGACTGGCCATTCAGGTCGGACACCGAGCTGGCCAGCAGCTCGCCCGCGACGAGTCGTGCGGCCTGCGCGGTCAGGATCGACGGCATCGCGTGCATGGCAGGGTTGTTCTCGGCAACGTTCGCCGTGCCGCGTGGCGTTGCCTCGGCGGCGCCGTTCGCCGCAGCGGTCCGCGCGCTCGCGTCGCCGGCGTCGGCGCTCCAGTCGGGAGGCAATTGAGAATCTGCGACGAGCTGGTTCTGCGCCTCGTTCGCCAGTTGGGCCGGCGAACGCTGGCCGACCAGCCACGCCGCGAGATGCGCCTCGTAGAACAGGCCGCTGTCGGCGACCGTCTGTTGCAGCGCGGCCGCGAGCGCCGCGACCGGCACTTCGGTCGCCGCCACGCTCGCGGCGGCGGTCGCGGTTGCGCTGGCGGCAGCGTTGGGATTGGTATTGGTGTTGGCAGCAGCGGCGGCATCGCCGGCAGCGAAATTGACTGTCGGGGCGCCCGCCGCATCGGTCAGCGGCAAGCTTTCGATGGCGACGTCGAGCGCCGGCGCGGCCGCCCAGATCGGCGCGCGGCCGAGCACCGCCGGTGTGGCCTCGCCGCCTGAGTGCGCAATCGCATTCAGCGTCAGCGCGACGGCCGACAGCGCGGTTTGCGCGGACGACTGGGGCGCGGGCGTCACGTTCGCAGGCGCCGCCGGAACCGCGGTATCGACGCCGGCCGCGCCGGTCTGCGAGGTGGTCGCGGTTCCCGGCGCGATGCTGAGCAGGCTGTCGATCCGGCTCGACAGCACCGAAGCGAGGGCCGAATCGATTCCGTTCATGCCGGTTCCTTGGTCGCATCGGCGGCAACGCGCGCGATGTTCTGATTGCTCCGATCCTTCAGACGCGTGCGGCATGGCGTCAGCTCACGCGCGCGCCCGCTCGCGCTCAGCGCGCCCCGTACAACTCCTTCAGCACGCGCGTCGACCGGCCGGCGAACAGCGCCGACAGATGCGCCATGCGCGGATTCGCGAGGTCGCGGATCGCGGCGTCGTCGGCGAGGATCTGGCGGATCAGCGCGTACTTGCGCAGGCGTTCGGCCTCGTCGAGCTTGACGCCCACGTCGGCTTCGCGCAGCGCTTCGACCAGTTGCCGATACTCTTCCTGCAAGTGCACCAGGTCGTTCCACAGTGCACGACGGGCCGCCATCAGCATGCGGCAGGACAGCGCCGCGATCGCCTCGTAGCGGGCAAAATATTCTGCGTTCGATGTCATCTCAGGCTTTCCGCGGCTGGCTGTGCTGCCATCCGCGCGATCTCCGGGGCTATCCCGATCCATGCCTCTTCGAGCGTCGCGAGCAGACGGTCCACCTCGACGAGCATCGCCTCGCTCTGATTGATATTGGCTTGCAACAGTCGACGCGCCATATAGTCGTACAAAGCATTGAGCCGTTCGGCGATTTCGCCGCCCACCTCGAGGTTGAGCGACAGCTGCAGCCCGCTTTCGATGATCCGGATCGCCTTGCTGATCGCCATGCCACGTTCGGCCACGTTGCCCTGCTGCAAATGCATGCGGCTTTGCGCGATCGCCTGGCGTGCGCCCTGGTACAGCAACACGATCAGACGATGCGGACTTGCGCCCATCACGGATGTTTCGATACCGACACGCGCATACGCGTTGGCTCCAGCGTGCCCTTGGGAAAACATCGGCGCTCCTCCTCTTATACTGGCTGCGGTTAAGTCGTGGCGTGGCCGCGCGGCGCGTCGACGCGCCGGTCGCTGACCTGTAATTGGGTTATCGGATGCGCGACGACAAAGCTTTAGTCCGGTGTAAGGAGGATCGAAAGCGCCGCTGGGCGGGCCCGGGAAACACGGCACGAAGCCGCCGGCGCAAGCGCCGGCAGCGGCGTGCCGGATCGTCGGACGGGACTCGTGTGGACCTTCAGGCGGTCCTTCAGGCAGTCCTTCAGGCAGTCCTTCAGGCAGTCCTTCAGGCAGTCCTTCAGGCGGACACGCGCGATCCCGCTCAGATCGACATCTGCGCGATGTCGTTGTACGCGGCGACCAGCTTGTTGCGCACCTGCAGGCCGAACTGGAAACCGATGTTGGCCTTCTGCATGTCGACCATCACGTCGTTCAGCGACACGTTCGACGCACCGAGTTCGAACGCCTGCGACTCGCCGACCGCCTTCTGCTGGTCGTCGCTGATCTTGTCGAGCGAAGCCTTCAGCGCCGCCGCGAAGCTGGTGGGCGTCGCCGCGCCGGATTGCTCCGCCGCCGGGGGCGCGTCGCCGGCCGCCTGCGCCGCCATCGCCTGCATCTGTTGCAGCGCCGACGATAGCGCGTTCACGGGCATGGTCATGTTTTCTCCGTTGGATCTGCGATCGGACCGCCGGACGGTGTACCGATCTGGACGAAAGCATAGCAGCGGCTCCTCGCGGAAAGTCCCGAAACTAGAGGGAAAACCCGGCTCTATTCAAGCAATCGGGTTGAGCGGCGCTGCGGATAATTTCAAAGGTGAAAGTCTCTGTCCGTCCGCCCAGCCCCGGCGCGGCATCACGACAGAACGCCAAGGCATTCCCCGGAGAAACCCGACGCATGGATTCGTCAGCCAACTCTTTGATCAACCCCGACGCCCGTATGGGGCTCGCCGGCGCGCAGCCCGCTGCCGGTCAGGCCGGTAGCGGCCAGGCCGGCGGCACTGCCGACCTCGGTGGCCTCGGCGGCCTGGGAGGTATCGGCGGCAATTTCGGCCAGCGTCTGTCCGGACTCGCGCAGATGCGCGGCAACCCGCGCGCGCCGCTCGTGTTCGCGGTCGCGCTGCTGGTGGCGGTCGTCGCCGGTCTGTTCCTGTGGTCGCGCGCGCCCAGCTACAAGGTGCTCTACAGCAATCTGTCCGACCGCGACGGCGGCTCGATCATCACCGCGCTGCAGCAGGCCAATATTCCGTACAAGCTGTCCGAAAGCGGCAGCGCGATCCTCGTGCCGGCCGAGCAGGTCCACGAGATGCGCCTGCGCCTCGCATCGCAGGGGCTGCCGAAGAGTGGCTCGGTCGGCTTCGAGCTGATGGACAACCAGAAATTCGGCATCAGCCAGTTCGACGAGCAGATCAACTATCAGCGCGCGCTCGAAGGCGAACTCGAACGCACGATCGAAGCGATCTCGAGCGTCAAATCGGCGCGCGTGCATCTCGCGATTCCGAAGCCGAGCGTGTTCGTGCGCGACAAGGAAGCGCCGTCGGCGGCGGTGCTCGTGAACCTGTACCCGGGCCGCGTGCTCGACGAAGGGCAGGTCGTCGCGATTACGCACATGGTGGCGTCGGCGGTGCCGGAAATGCCGGTGCGCGGCGTGACGATCCTCGACCAGGACGGCAACCTGCTCACGCAGCCCACCAATGGCAGCGGACTCGATGCGACCCAGCTGAAGTTCCGCCAGCAGATCGAGCGCAACACCCAGCAGCGCATCGACACGATCCTCGCGCCGCTGTTCGGCGCCGGCAACGCGCGCTCGCAGGTCAGCGCGGACATCGACTTCTCGCACAGCGAGCAGACCTCCGAGAACTACGGCCCGAACGGCAATCCGCAGCAGGCCGCGATCCGCAGCCGGCAGTCGAGCAGCGCCACCGAAATGTCGCAAGGCGGCGCCTCGGGGGTGCCGGGCGCGCTGTCGAACCAGCCGCCGCAGCCGGCCTCCGCGCCGATCGTGGCGGGCAACGGCGCGAGCTCGGTCACCACGACGCCGGTCAGCGACCGCAAGGATTCGACCACCAACTACGAGCTCGACAAGACCGTGCGCCACGTCGACCAGCCGATGGGCGGCATCCGCCGGCTGTCGGTCGCGGTGGTAGTCAATTATCTGCGGGTCGTCGATCCGAAGGGTCACGTGACGATGCAGCCGGTCAGCGCCGACAAGCTCGCGCAGATCACCCAGCTCGTGAAGGACGCGATGGGCTTCGACGCGTCGCGCGGCGACTCGGTCAACGTGGTCAACAGCGCGTTTACCACCGAGCTCGACCCGAACGCCGACCTGCCGTGGTGGCGCACGCCCGACATGCTCGCGCTGTACAAGCAGATCGCGACGTACCTCGGCATCGGCGCGGTGGCCCTGTTCCTCTACTTCGTGATGGTGAAGCCGGCGTTGCGCCGCGCCTTCCCGCCGCCGCCCGAGCCGGTTGCCGCGCTGATGGCGCCCGACGAACCGGTGCTGCTCGACGGCATCCCGGCCGAGGAGCGCGATGGCGCGGTGGTCGAAATCGAAGCGGATAGCGAGCAGCTCGCGCTCGAAAACGCGAAGCACAAATACGAGCGGAACCTGGAGTTCGCGCGCAGCATCGCGCGTCAGGATCCGAAGATCGTAGCAACCGTCGTCAAGAACTGGGTGTCCGATGAGCGCTGAAGGCGTAGTGAAGAGCGCGCTGCTGCTGATGTCGATCGGCGAGGAAGAGGCGGCGCAGGTGTTCAAGTTTCTGGGCCCCCGTGAGGTTCAGAAAATCGGCGTCGCCATGGCCGCGCTGAAGAACGTCACCCGCGAACAGGTCGACGAGGTGCTGCAGGAGTTCGTGCGCGAGGCCGAGCAGCACACCGGCATGTCGCTCGATTCGAGCGATTACATCCGCTCCGTGCTGACCAAGGCGCTCGGCGACGACAAGGCCGGCGCGATCATCGACCGGATCCTGCAGGGCAGCGACACGAGCGGCATCGAAGGCCTGAAGTGGATGGACTCGGCGGCGGTCGCGGAACTGATCAAGAACGAGCATCCGCAGATCATCGCGACGATCCTCGTGCATCTGGACCGCGATCAGGCTTCGGAGATCGTCGGCTGTTTCACGGACCGGCTGCGCAACGACGTGCTGCTGCGGATCGCGACGCTCGACGGCATCCAGCCGGCCGCGCTGCGCGAGCTCGACGACGTGCTGACCGGCCTCTTGTCCGGCAGCGACAACCTGAAGCGCAGCCCGATGGGCGGTATCCGCACGGCCGCCGAGATTCTGAACTTCATGTCGAGCAACCACGAGGAAGGCGTCATCGAAAACGTGCGCCAGTACGACGCCGAGCTCGCGCAGAAGATCATCGACCAGATGTTCGTGTTCGAGAACCTGCTCGACCTCGAAGACCGCGCGATCCAGCTGCTGCTGAAGGAAGTCGAATCCGAAGCGCTGATCATCTCGCTGAAGGGCGCGGCGCCCGCGCTGCGTCAGAAGTTCCTGTCGAACATGTCGCAGCGCGCGGCCGAGTTGCTCGCCGAAGACCTCGACGCGCGCGGCCCGGTACGCGTGTCCGAAGTCGAGACGCAGCAGCGCCGCATCCTGCAGATCGTGCGCAACCTGGCCGAGAGCGGACAGATCGTTCTAGGCGGCAAGGCGGAAGATGCCTATGTCTGATCCGAACGCCCCGGCAAAGGAAAGCCTCTCGGCCTACCAGCGCTGGGAGATGGCGTCGTTCGATCCGGCTCCGCCGGCGCCGCCGCCGGCCGAACCCGAGTTCGACGAGCGCGCGTTCGAAGCCGAACTCGAGCACCGCCGCGAAGCCGCGCATGCACAGGGCGTCGCGTCCGGTCATGTGGCCGGCCAGGCGCTCGGCTATCAGGCGGGCTATGACCAGGGGCACGCGCAGGGCTTCGCGCAAGGCCAGACCGAGGCGCGCGAGGAAGCGATGCGGCTCGCCGCGCTCGCCGAAACCTTCAAGAGCGCGCTCGATGGCGCGCAGCACGCGATCTCCGAAACGCTGATCGCACTCGCGCTCGACATCGCGCAGCAGGTCGTGCGCCAGCACGTGCAGCACGACCCGACCGCACTGATCGCGGCCGCGCGCGAGGTACTCGCGGCCGAGCCCGCGCTCGCCGGCGCACCGGCGCTGATCGTGAGTCCCGCCGATCTGCCGGTCGTCGAGGCGTATCTGCTCGATGAATTGCAAACGCGCGGCTGGACCGTGCGAACCGACGCATCGGTGGAGCGTGGCGGTTGCCGCGCGCAGGCCGGCACCGGCGAGGTCGACGCGGGCATCGACACGCGCTGGCAGCGCGTCGCCGCCGCGCTCGGCAAGGTGAGCACGTGGTGAAGCCGACGCTCGACGAGATCCGCGCGAGCGATCTGACGCCGCTCGAACGCGAGCTCGCGTTGGCGTCGTTCGGCGCCGAGGCGCTGGCCGATGTCGAGTCGGCCGGTATTCCGCAGCCCCCGGATGCGGCATGGCACGCTCCTGCGAGCGCACATCCGGCGACAGGCGCGGCGGCGAGCCGCGAGTCCGCCGCGACGGACCACGCCGCGCGCAGTGCTTGCGCCGCTCACGCTCCGCACGCGCCGTCCTACGATCCCGCGCTCGACATCAATCCCCACATGCAGGCATGGCGCGGCCAGCTCGACGCGCTGCGCGCGCGCAACGCGATCGCGAAGCCGCTGCGCGCGTGCGGGCGTCTCACACGCGCGGCCGGTCTCGTGCTCGAAGCGGTCGGCCTGCGTCTGTCGGTCGGCGCCGAAGTGATGATCGAGTTGCCGCCCGGCAGTTCGCTGCCGATGGCCGAAGCCGAAGTGGTCGGCTTCTCCGGCGACAAGCTGTTCCTGATGCCGACCACCGAAGTGATCGGGCTGTTGCCCGGCGCGCGGGTCTTTCCGCTCGAAAGCGCGCCGATCGCCGACCCGCTCGCGGGCGCGAAGCGTCTACCGGTCGGCTGGGAATTGCTCGGCCGCGTGCTCGACGCATCCGGCCGTCCGCTCGACGGGCTCGGCCCGCTCGGCACGCAAAAGGACGCGCCGCTGTCCGCGCCGGTCATCAATCCGCTCAATCGCGAGCCGATTCACAAGGTGCTCGACGTCGGCGTGCGCGCGATCAACTCGCTGTTGACCGTCGGTCGTGGTCAACGGATGGGGCTGTTCGCGGGTTCGGGCGTCGGTAAATCTGTGCTGCTCGGCACGATGGCGCGCTACACCAGCGCCGAGGTGATCGTGATCGGCCTGATCGGCGAACGTGGCCGCGAAGTGAAGGAGTTCATCGAACAGATTCTCGGCGAGGAAGGGTTGGCGCGCTCGGTCGTGATCGCCGCGCCGGCCGACGTGTCGCCGCTGCTACGGATGCAGGCCGCCGCGTACTCGACCTCGCTCGCCGAGTACTTCCGCGACCAGGGCAAGCACGTGCTGCTGCTAATGGATTCGCTGACCCGTTACGCGATGGCGCAGCGCGAGATCGCGCTCGCGATCGGCGAGCCGCCCGCGACCAAGGGTTATCCGCCGTCGGTGTTCGCGAAGCTGCCGGCGCTCGTCGAGCGCACCGGCAACGGACCGGCGGGCGGCGGCTCGATCACCGCGTTCTACACGGTGCTCACCGAAGGCGACGACCAGCAGGACCCGATCGCCGACTCGGCGCGCGCGATTCTCGACGGCCACATCGTGCTGTCGCGCTCGCTCGCCGAAGCCGGCCACTACCCTGCGATCGATATCGAAGCGTCGATTAGCCGGGCAATGACCGCGCTGATCGACGATAACCATCTGAATAAAACGCGTATGTTCAAGCAGATGCTGTCGCGCTATCAGCGCAACCGCGATCTGATCAACGTCGGCGCGTATTCGAGCGGGCGCGACGCGGTGCTCGATCGCGCGATCGCGCTGTATCCGCGGATGGAAGCGTTCCTGCAGCAAGGCTTTCGCGAGTGCGCGAACTTCCAGCCGAGCATCGACATGCTTAGCGCGCTGTTTGCTTAGGGCCGAGGAGGCTGACGATGTCGAAACATTTTCCGATCAAGACGCTGATCGGTCTTGCGCAGGACGACGTGGACGCCGCCGCGCAGCGGCTCGGCCGCGCGCAGCGCGAGCGCAACGACGTACAGGCGCAACTCGATGCGCTCGTGCAGTACCGCGACGAATACTACGCACGCTTCATGGAGAGCGCGCAGTCGGGCATGCCGGCCGGCAACATGCGCAACTTCCAGGCGTTCATCGACACGCTCGATGCCGCGATCGAGCAGCAGCGCAGCCTGCTGGCGGCGGCGAGCGCGCGCTTCGAGGCGGCGAAGCCCGATTGGCAGCGCCACAAGCAGAAGCTCGGCTCGTACGAAGTGCTGCAGGCGCGCGGCGAGGCGGCCGAGGCGAAGGTTGCGGCGCGGCGCGAACAGCGCGACGCCGACGAATATGCGGCGCGGAGTCTGCGCATGCGAGCCGACGGCGCGTGAGGCCTTGCCTCGCGGCTAACGCCCTACGGCACACCCGTTCGACCGATTCACAGGATTCTTTATGTCGCTTCTTTCACAGATCGGCTCCCAACTGAGCACGCTGCTCGACACGAGCGGCAATGGGTCGAGCAGCGCGTCCGCGAACGCCGCGGGCTCGAGCCCGTTCGCGCAGACCTTGCAGCAAAGCATCGACCAGCAGAACAGCGCGAATCAACAGCACACCAGTTCCGCGACGGCGTCGCCAGCCTCGGCGCCGAGCGCGCCCAGTGCGCCGCCGCCCGCTTCCGCGCAGCAGAGCGCGAGCGGCAGCCAGAACGGCAACGGCACAGCGAGCAACGCGGCCAGCAGCAGCGCGTCATCGCCGTCGTCCACGCCGTCGACGACACCAACGCAGCAGGCATCGAACAGCCAGACGAGCGCGACGCAAGCCAGGCAGAAAGACACCAAGGCGCAAACCGACGCTGGCGCGCTCGCCGCCGCTGCGGCTGCCGCCCAGGCTCAGGCGCAAGCGCAGGCACAGGTCGTCGCCAACAACGCCGACTCGAACGCCACCACCACGACCGATGCCGCGAGCTCCGCCGCCGATGCGGTGAGCGCGCTGGCCGGCACGGCCACGAGCGCGCTCGCGGCCACCGCGGCAAGCAGGAAAGGCGCGGTCGATCCGAAGTCGCTGCAGGAAGCGTTGCAGAGTGCGCTGTCCGCGCTGTCGAGCGGCCAGGGCGCGGTGCCCGCGGCCGCGCTTGCTGCCGGCGCGGCCGCGAAAGCCGCGAGCGTGTCGAGCGCGGCGGGCGGCTTGGGCAGCACGAAAAACGGCCTGAACGGCACGTCGGACGACAAGACGCTCGCGAGCGGCCTGTTCGGCAACGGCAAGGGCGCCTCGACGACCCACACGACGTCGACGGCGGCGGCCGCCGCGACCGCGCTGGCCGATCCGTCGGCAGCGAAGTCGGCCGCCGATGCGTTGAGCGCCGCGGCCGCGACGAGCGGCCAGGCGGACAACCTCGCATCGGCACGCAGCGCGTCCGAGGCGGCGAACGCCGCGCTGGCCGCGACGCAGGCGGCAGCGAACGCCGCGAGCACGACGGCGGCAGCGCAGAGTACGGGCAATGCGAGCGCGGCCGCCGCCGCGAATGCGTTGACGCCGCAGGTCGGCACGAGCGACTGGGAAGACGCGCTGAGCCAGAAGGTGGTGTTTTTGTCGAATGCGCATTCGCAGAGTGCTGAGCTGACGCTCAATCCGAAGGATCTGGGGCCGTTGCAGGTCGTGTTGCAGGTGGCGGATAACCATGCGCATGCGCTGTTCGTTTCGCAGCACCAGTCAGTGCGGGAGGCGGTCGAGGCGGCGTTGCCGAAGCTTCGCGAGGCGATGGAGTCGAATGGGATTGGGCTCGGCAGTGCGAGTGTGAGTGATGGGTTTGCGCGGCAAGGCGGGCAACAACAGCAGAGCGCTGGCGCGGGTGGGGGGAATGGGAAGAGGGGTAGTGGTGGTGGCGGTGCCCTTGCAGGGGACAGCTCCAGCGATGCCATCGGGAATGTTGCCGTGCGGCAGCAGGTTGGATTGGTCGATACGTTTGCCTGAAGCGAGGCGGGGCGCTTTTTTGTCGTTGTTCTTTGCGGTGTTGGCCTTTCCTTGCTTTCTTGTCGGTCTATTAGCGTTGCCCCTGTGCGGGGCGGCACCTACTTTCTTTGCTGCTGCAAAGAAAGTAGGCAAAGAAGACAGCTCAAACCGCAAGCTCATAAGTGGGTCCCCTGGCTTGGAAAGGGTAGTGGTGCATCTGGAATCCGGGCCGCCGCACATTCCCCGTTCGTGACAAAGCCGTCATCCCTCCCACTCCGCACTACGTGCGTCGCGGACGGGTCTGCCTGGGAAACCAATGGTTTTGCCCGCGCAGCGGGGGCCCTCGGCTGCGCCTCGGCGATGCGCCGAAACAACCGGTGGTTTTTGAGCGGGGTTTCGGCGCGCGTAGCGCCGCCGGAAGAATGACTGCCTTGTCACTGGCGCCGAATGTGCGAGGGCACGGATTCCAGATGCACCACTACCTCATGCAGACCGAGGGACCCGCTTAAGAGTTGGCGGTTTGAGCTGTCTTCTTTGCCTACTTTCTTTGCAGCAGCAAAGAAAGTAGGTGCCGCCCCGCACAGGGGCAACGCTAATAGACCGATAAGTCAGCAAGGAAAGGCCAACAAAGCCAGAACAACGAGAAATAGCCAGAAATAGCCCTTCTTTTCGACCCATAGCGCCGCAGGCAAATCAACAACAATCACCCTAACCCTTACTAGGCCAGCAACAAGCTGGCAAACCAAATGGCAACCACGACCGCCCCGCAACAAGCCGCGCCCGCCTCGCCGGGCCCCATGAAGCGCATCATCCTGATCGTCCTCATTGCGCTGATCGCCGCGGGCGCTGCCGGTGCCGGTGTGTGGTTCTTCATGTCGAAGCGCGCACCCGTCGCCGTATCGGCCGAAGCCGCGCCGGCGCAATCCGCCGTGCCGCTGTTCTTCCCGCTCGAATCGATGACCGTCAACCTGCAATCGGACGACGGCCAGCAACACTTCCTGCGCATCGGCCTCACGCTCAAGCTCGGCGATGCCGCCACCCAGCAGGCGCTCACCGATCACATGCCGGAAGTGCGCAGCCGCATCCTGCTCGCCCTGTCGAACAAGCACCCCGAAGAACTCGCGCCGCTCGAAGGCAAGCGCGCGCTCGCCGAAGAGCTGAAGACGCTGATCACCGAGCCGACCGACAAGAGCGTCGCACCGATCCGCGTGCAGGACGTGCTGTTCACCGAATTCGTCGTGCAGTGACGTGACGTTGTCAAGCGCTGCCATCATCAATCGCCAAGGGACGCACGAGGAATAAGCAATGGGCCACGAAGAGTTCATGTCCCAGGAGGAGGTCGATGCCCTTCTGAAGGGCGTCACCGGCGAATCCGACACGGAATCCGAGCAAAACGACCGCACGGGCGTGCGGCCGTACAACATCGCCACGCAGGAACGTATCGTCCGTGGCCGGATGCCGGGCCTCGAAATCATCAACGACCGCTTCGCGCGCCTGTTGCGCGTCGGCATTTTCAACTTCATGCGGCGCTCGGCGGAAATTTCCGTCGGCCCGGTGAAGGTGCAGAAGTACAGCGAGTTCACGCGCAACCTGCCGATCCCGACCAACCTGAACCTGGTCCACGTGAAGCCGCTGCGCGGCACGTCGCTGTTCGTGTTCGATCCGAACCTCGTGTTCTTCGTGGTCGACAACCTGTTCGGCGGCGACGGCCGTTTCCATACGCGCGTCGAAGGACGCGATTTCACGCAGACCGAGCAGCGCATCATCACGAAGCTGCTCAATCTGACGTTCGAGCACTACGCGGCGTCATGGAAGAGCGTGCGTCCGCTGCAGTTCGAATACGTGCGCTCGGAAATGCATACGCAGTTCGCCAACGTCGCGACGCCGAACGAAATCGTCATCGTCACGCAGTTCTCGATCGAGTTCGGCTCGACGGGCGGCACGCTGCACATCTGCATGCCCTACTCGATGATCGAGCCGATCCGCGACATTCTCTCGTCGCCGATCCAGGGCGAGGCGATGGACGTCGACCGACGCTGGGTGCGCGTGCTGTCGCAGCAGGTGCAGGCCGCCGAAGTGCAGCTGAGCGCCGATCTCGCGCAGGTGCCGGTCACGTTCGAACAGATCCTGAACATGCGCAAAGGCGATGTTCTGCCGATCAACATCCCCGAGCACATCACCGCGAAAGTAGACGGCGTGCCGGTGATGGAATGCGGCTACGGAATTTTCAATGGTCAGTACGCGTTGCGGGTCCAGAAGATGATCAGCGCAGCCGACACGATGAAGGAAGGTGGATATGAGTGACCTGAACGCAAAGCCCGAGACCGATCTCGCGGCAGCCGAGCAACTCGCCGCCGGCGAGCTGTCCGCCGTGGAAGACGACGCGGCGATGGCCGACTGGGCAAGCGCGCTCGCCGAGCAGAACGGCAACGACGAAATCAACCCGGCCGCGGGCGCCGTGTTCCAGCCGCTGTCGAAGGCCGCGCCGACCTCGACGCACAACGACATCGACATGATCCTGGACATTCCCGTCCAGATGACGGTCGAACTCGGCCGCACCAAGATCGCGATCCGTAATCTGCTGCAGCTCGCGCAGGGCTCGGTCGTCGAACTCGACGGCATGGCCGGCGAACCGATGGACGTGCTCGTCAACGGCTGCCTGATCGCGCAGGGCGAGGTGGTGGTCGTCAACGACAAGTTCGGTATCCGGCTGACCGACATCATCACGCCGTCCGAACGCATCCGGAAACTCAATCGATGAAACGTTTGGCAGGTCGCGGCGTGCTGCTCGCGTCGCTTTTCGCGTCCACCGTCGCGCACGCCGCCGACATGAACGCGGTCAACAACGCCGCGAAGATCGCCTCCGGTGTCGGCGCGGGTAGCGCGGTGCCGGCGCTCGGCGTCGGCGCGGTCCTGCAAACCTTCGTCGGGCTCGCGGTCGTGATCGGCCTCGTGTTCGGCTGCGCATGGCTCGCGCGACGCTTCGGCCTGCAACCGGGTCAGCGCGGCGGTCTCGTGAAGACGGTCGGCGGCGCTTCGCTCGGTGGCAAGGAACGCGTCGCGGTCGTCGAGATCGGCGATACGTGGCTCGTGGTCGGCGCCGCGCCCGGCAACGTGCGGCTGCTGCATACGATGCCGGCGGGTTCCGTCGCGGCCGATACGGTTGCCGCTTCGCCTGCACCGCTTTCCGGCACTTTTGGTCAACGCTTTCGCGACGCCCTGAAAGGCGAAGTGGGCAAACGCTTCAACGCGCACCGCGGCGGGGATCGGTAATGCAGGTCAGTTTCAGGCAGTCAGCCTGGTTCTTCACGCTTACGCGCCGTGCGGGGCGGGCGCTCCCCGCAGCGCTTCAACTCGCGCTGCCGGCACTGCTGTTCGCGCTGCCGACGCTGTCTTTCGCGCAAACCGCCGGCCTGCCGGCGTTCACGACGAGCCCCGGCCCCAACGGCGGCACGACCTACTCGCTGAGCGTGCAGACGATGCTGCTGCTCACGATGCTGTCGTTCCTGCCCGCGATGGTGCTGATGATGACGAGCTTCACGCGCATCGTGATCGTGTTGTCGCTGCTGCGCCAGGCGCTCGGCACGACCACGACGCCGCCGAACCAGGTGGTCGTCGGTCTCGCGCTGTTTCTCACGCTGTTCGTGATGTCGCCGGTGCTCGATAAAGCCTATAACGAAGGTTACAAGCCGTTCTCCGAAGGCACGATGTCGATGGATCAGGCGGTGGCGCGCGGCGTCGCGCCGTTCAAGACCTTCATGCTGCGTCAGACCCGCGAAAGCGACCTTGCGCTGTTCGCGCGCATCTCGCACGCGGCGCCGATGCAGGGGCCCGAAGACGTGCCGCTGTCGCTGCTGGTGCCGTCGTTCGTGACGAGCGAGTTGAAGACCGGCTTCACGATCGGCTTCACGATCTTCATTCCGTTCCTGATCATCGACATGGTGGTCGCGAGCGTGCTGATGTCAATGGGCATGATGATGGTGTCGCCGGCGACGATTTCGCTGCCGTTCAAGCTGATGCTGTTCGTGCTCGTCGACGGCTGGCAGTTGCTGCTCGGCTCGCTCGCGCAGAGCTTCGTCTGATATTTTTTCGACTCCTTGTTCTTCAGGCACTCACGATGACACCCGAAGCAGTCATGACGCTGGCCCACCAGGCCATGTACGTCGGCCTCGTGCTGGCCGCCCCGCTGCTGCTCGTCGCGCTCGTCGTCGGTCTGGTCGTGAGCCTGTTCCAGGCGGCCACGCAGATCAACGAAAGCACGCTGTCGTTCATCCCGAAGCTGCTCGCGATCGCGCTCACGCTCGTGATCGCCGGACCATGGATGCTGACCACGATGCTCGACTATCTGCGCCACACGATCACCAGCATTCCGACGCTCGTCAACTGAGCGCCGCTGGCACGCCTGCCCTCCCCACTCCATGTTCACGGTCACCTACGCGCAACTGAACGTCTGGCTGACCGCGTTCCTGTGGCCGTTCGCGCGCATCGCCGCGCTGATCGCGACCGCGCCGGTGCTCGGCAACATGTCGCTGCCCTCGCGCGTGAAAATCGGTCTCGCCGCGTTCGCGACGATCATCGTCGCCCCGACGATCGGCGCGCTGCCGCAGGTCACCGTGTTCTCCGCGGCCGGCGTGTGGATTCTCGTCAACCAGTTCCTGATCGGCATCGCGCTCGGCGTGACGATGCAGGTCGTGTTCCAGGCGATCGACGCGACCGGCTACTTCATCGGCCTCGGCATGGGCCTTGGCTTCGCGACCTTCTTCGACCAGCAGGCGACCGGCTCGGGCGTCGTGATCTCACGCTACATGACGACGATCGCGACGCTGGTGTTTCTCGCCGTCGACGGTCATCTGCAGATGATTGCCGCGCTCGTGACGACGTTCCAGTCGGTGCCGGTGTCGGCGAACCTGCTCGCGCCGCACGGTTGGCAGACGCTCGCGAACTGGGGCGGCTCGATCTTCTCGGCGGGGCTGCTGCTCGCGTTGCCGGTCGTCGTCGCACTGCTGATCGCGAACCTCGCGCTCGGCATTCTCAATCGCGCGGCGCCGCAGATCGGCGTGTTCCAGATCGGCTTTCCGCTGACGATGCTGGTCGGCCTGCTGCTCGTGCAGCTGATGCTGCCGAACATGATCCCGTTCTTCGTGCGCTTGTTCGATAACGGCATCGATGAGATGGGACGGGTCGCGGCGGCGCTGAGATAACGCCGAAAATCGCGGACATAAAAAAACCGGCGCGAGCCGGTTTCTTTATTGCGCCGCCGCAGCGGCATCAGCTGTTGATGTACTGGAACAGCGACATGTTCTGGATCTGCACGAACGCTTGCTGCGAAGCCTGCAAGGCCGCCTGCTGCATCGTGTACTCGCTGATCGTCGAGACCATGTCGGTCTGGGTCAGGTCCGCGAGATCGCTTTGCGTTTGCAGTGAGTTGGTCTCCGTGACCGTTTGCAGCGCCTTGACTTCCTGCTCGCGGCCGCCGACCGATGCCTGCACCGCGGTGACGTTGTTCAGCGTGTTGCCTAGCTGCGACAGGCCCGTATTCAACGCGTTCTGCAGCTTCGCCGAGGCCGCGGGGTCGCCGCTCACCGGCTGCTGGAGCGCGGCGATCATCGCGTTCAGGTTCGCGAACACGTTGGTGCCCGCCTGAT
The DNA here is from genome assembly GCF_014397665.1 of Paraburkholderia sp. UCT2. Taxonomy (NCBI): domain Bacteria; kingdom Pseudomonadati; phylum Pseudomonadota; class Betaproteobacteria; order Burkholderiales; family Burkholderiaceae; genus Paraburkholderia; species Paraburkholderia sp. UCT2. Next base: position 360,624 of record NZ_VZQO01000001.1, on the reverse strand, counting down.
TGGCCGGCTGCACCGTGAATTTGTCGTTGGCGGCCGGCGTGCCTGTGATTTCGACGGTCTGGCCCGCGATCGTGATGTCCGAGCCCGCCGTGTACGGCTGCGCCGTACCCGCGACGCCAGTCGTCGTGTCAGTGACCGTGTAGGTGAGCGAGCTGCCGCTGCCGCTGAACTGGATCTGGTACGAGTCCGCGTTCCCCGCGTTGGTCGGATCCTTGACCGACACCGCGCCGATCACGCCGCTGCCGGTATTGGCCGGGTCGCCCGAGGCGATCGGCTGCGCGTTGGTCGCACCGACGCTCATGAACACCGACAGCCCATTGTCACCGGTCGAGACCGCGTTGCTATCGGTGACCTGCACGGTGCGCGTGCCCGTGTCGCCCGTATAGGTGACGTTGCCGGCCGCATCGGTCGTGAAGGCCTGGGTCGAATTCTGGAAACCGGCGAACAGCGCATTGCCCGAGCTGTCGGTCGCATTCGCGTAGGTGACGAGCTGGTCGCGCAGGCTGGTCAGCTGCGCGGCGATCGCCGTGCGGTCGGCGTCGTTCAAACCGCCGTCGCCGGCGCGCAGGCCTAACGTGTTCGCGCTTTGCAACGTCGTGATGACGGTGGAGAGCGTCGAGTCCTCGGCCTGCAACGACGTGAGCGCCGCGTTCTGGTTCGTCGTGTACTGCGACAGCGCGGACGCCGTCGAGCTGAGCTGCACGGCCTGCGCGGCGCCGAGCGGATTGTCGGCGGGCGTGGTCAGGCTCTGGCCGCTCGAGATTTCCTGATAGATCTGCGACAACTGAGCCTGCTGATTGCTCATGTTCGCGACGTTCATGCTGAAGTACTGCTGGGTCGAAATTCGCATGGTTCCGCCTTACGAGAAGATGCCAAGCAAAGTCTGGAACAGCGTCTGCGCCGTCTGGATGACCTTGCTGTTGGCCTGATAGAGCTGCTGGTACTGAAGCAGGTTGGCCGCTTCCTCATTGATATTGACGCCCGACACCGACTGCTGCGCCGACGTGATCTGCGTGACGAGCGTGCTTTGCGCGGTCGCCGAGGTCTGGATCTGCGTGGTCTGGTTGCCGATGTTGTTGACGTAGCTCGCGTACGCGCCCGTCAGCGTCGAGGTGCCGCCGTCGAGCACCTGCGCCGAAGTCAGGTTCGACAGCAGTTGCGCGTTGCGGCCGTCGTTGGTCGCGCCGGTGTTCGGTCCGATCGTGAACGAGTCGCCGTTGGCGGGCGTGCCGCTGATCGTGACCGTCACGTTGTTCATCACGCCCGCGCTCGCCGAATTGCTCGGGTTGGTGATCGTCAGCGTCGCGCCCGAGCTCGGCGAGTATGGCACCGCGGTCGTCGCCGAGCTGATCGTGTACTGCGTGGACGGCGAGCCGGCGACTGTCACCACCGTGCCGACCGGGAAGCCGGTCAGGCCGGTGCCCGCGGTGTAAGTGATCGTCGAGGTGCTGGTCGGCGCGCTGTAGCCGGCAGATACCGTGCCTTGCGTGATCGTCCCGGTGCCGGTGTTCGACGTCGACGCCGACGCGAGCACCGGCGCCGCGGCCGCGATTGCCGACGCCGACGTGGTGGTCAGCGCGAAGCCGTCGAGCGCGCCGCGGGTCGGTTCGACCGAGAACGAGTCGCCGGCCTTCATCGTGCCGCTCGCGACCGAGAACTGCAGGCCGCCGATCGGGTTGGTCAGGTTCGCCGCCGAACCGACGATGCTGCCGGTCTGGTTGTCGGTCAGCGTGTAGCTGCTGCCGTCGTACGACAGCGTGTAGTCGCCCGTGGTCGGCTGGGTCGCGTCGGCGAACGAGACGCCGAGCGTAGCGTTGCCGGTGTTCTGCGAGTTCGCGTACACGGTCGGCGAGCCGACCGTGAACAGCGCGCCGCCCGCGGTGCCGTTCAGCGTCAGGCCGAGTTCGTTCTGCGCATTGACCTGCGCGGCGAAGCTGGTCGCGATCGCGCCGAGTTGCGCCTCGGCCGGATCGAGCGTTTGCGAGCGGAATTGCAGCAGTCCGCCCAGCGTGCCGCCGGACACGCTCGTGTCGGACAGCGTCTGCGGCGTCGGTGTCGGCTTTGCCCCGGCCTGGCCGAGATACTGGACCGACAGCTCGCTCGGATCACCCGACGAAGTCGCCGTGCCGAGATTGAAGCTGTTGCCGGCCAGCACGAGCGGCTGTCCGCTCGACATGAACAGGCTATAGCTGCCGTTGTCCTGCACGACCGACACGCCGATCAGCTGGGACAGGTTCGACACCGCCTGGTCGCGTTCGTCGAGCAGCTGGTTCGGCGGCTGGCCCTGGTTGCTCGCCTGCGTGATCTGCGTATTCAGCGACGCGATCTGCGCGGTGTAGGTATTGATCTGCGTAACCGAGTTGCTCAGCTGCGTGTTGACGCTCGAGCGCAACTGGTCGTACTGCTGGCCCGCCGCGTTGATCTGGTTCGCGAGCGTCTGCGCGTCGCTGACCGCGGTCTGCCGCGCCGACACGCTCGACGCGTTGTTGGCGACGTTCTGCAGCCCCGTGAAGTAACCGCTGATCGCGCTCGCAATCCCGGCGGTCGGACTGCCGACGAGGTTGTTGAGCTGGGTGATCATCGTGTTGTACGCGGTGAGCGCGCTGCTCGACGACTGCGCGGTGTTCAGCTGGGTCGTCAGGTACTGGCTGTATGCGCGCGTCACGGTGTCGGTGGAGACGCCCATCGGCAGGTAGCCGGAGCCGGTATACGTGCCGCCCGTCTCCGAATACACCGGGGTTTCCATCGTATAGCCGGGTGTCGACGCGTTGCTGATGTTCTCACCAGTCGTCGTCAAACCCCACTGGGCCGCGTTGAGTCCGCTAAGGCCGATATTCAACAGATTGCTGGACATGCGTCATCCTGAAGGGCGGCATCGCAGACATGCCACCGCGTTAGTGGAACATCCTCTTTAACGGCCCACCGTGCGAAAAATTGAGGGCCATTCCACTTCGTTTGCGCGACGTTGCCGCGCTGTTGCCTCCGACGCGAGTGCAACGTTTGCTTCGTCGGCCAAAGCGTTCGCGCGGTGCCGGGCGTCGCGCGCACGGCACCGCGCGTTGGCTCGCCGCTCAGCGCGCCAGCGAGCGGCGCTTCATTTCGAGCTGCGTGATCAGCCGCTGCAGCGTGTTTTCCGCGCTGCCCGGCAGCGACAGGAAACGGAAGCCGAGCTGATAGCGCTGCGTGCCGTTCGGCAGCGCGAGCGAGCGATGCGACACGAGCTGCAGATCGAGCGACAGACGGCCGAGCGCGCCGAGCGTGAGCTCGCAGTCCATCAGGCGCGCGCCCATCGGCAGCGCGGCGACGCGCAGGTCGGTCGTGCGCATCCCGACGCCGCCGAGCGACAGGTCGTGCACCTCGAAGCGGAACGTGTCGCCGTCGGGCAGGCGGCCCGTACACATGAACGGGTCGAGAATCGGCGCGGCGACGCGGAAGTACTCGCGACGCTGCACGTAGAACAGCACCTCGGGGAAGTCGGCCTCGAACGCCGGCATTCCCTCGAAGCGCGTCTCGCGTGGCGTCGGGGTCGTGAACTCGACGCGCACGCCGTCGGGCGACGCGTGGAACTGGCAGCGCGGCGCGTTGAGCAGCCCCTTGTTCTGATCGGCGAGCGCGCCCCAATCGAAGGTGAAGGTGCGCTCGCGCACGTCGACGTCGAGCAGGCGCGTGACGATCTGCCCGCCCGCATATTCGACGGTGAGGAAATCGCCGCGATTGACGATATTGCGCAGCTGCACGCCGATTTCCAGCGGATTGCGGCGGCCGAAATCGGAAGCGCTCTCGTTTTGCGGGACGTGCGGCTGACCGTTCGTGTCAGTCAGGCCGTTCGACTGGTTCATATCCATGGGCTTGCCGGTAAGCATGTTCTTGCGGGCACGTGCCAGGGCCTAGCCATGGACTCTGAGGGTCTTCATGCAAAGCCGCAACACACGCGTTCGACCGGACCTTACAGCGCTATTCCGGTATCGGGTCTAACTCGTTAGCGGCAGCATCGAGCCAAAATTTAGGGGCTCAATTTAAATATTCGCCGGAAAATTTCGCGCAAACGTTAAAAGCGTATCTGCCCTATTTTCCGCGACCTTGCTCGCCCCGGACCTCGCGGCGCTTTTTACCGATGCCGGTTTTTCTGCTGCTTTTATCGCCGCTTTTACCGACACCTTTAAAACCGCTTTAATGCCCGTCGCGTGCGTTATTTTTAATCAGCCCATTTTCTGCATGATCGACAGCAGCTTTTTCGCGTAATGCGGATCGGTTGCATAACCGGCGCGCTGCATGCCGTTCGCAAAGCCGTTCACATCGCGCGACGAATTGATCACCTGCGCGTAACGCGGATTGCTCTTCAACATGCTCGCGTAATCGGTCATCGCTTCCTGGTACGAGTCGTACGCGCGGAATTTCTCGACCGTGCGCTGCGGCTTGCCGTTCACGTATTCGGTCGTGACCGTCGACACGGTCTTGCCGGTCCAGTCGTTGCCCGCCTTGATGCCGAACACGTTGTGGCTCGTCGAGCCGTCGGCCTTCTTGATCTCGCTCTTGCCCCAGCCCGATTCGAGCGCGGCCTGACCGATGATGAAGCGCGCCGGAATGCCGGTCGCCGCGCTCGCGGCCTGCGCCGGCGCGGCGAGCTTGTCGACGAAGGCGTCGACCTTCGACGAGCTGCCGTCGCCGCGCACCGGCGGCGTCAGCGCGCTATTGGCCGAGTAGGCGCGGCCGAGCCCGAGCTGACCGTTGGCCTGGGCGTTGCCGTAGGCACGCGCGAGCGCGTTGAGCGCCGCGCTCTGGCCTTCGTCGCCGCCGCTACCGCCGCCGAGCGCGTTGGCCATGCCGGCGAGACCACCCGCCGCGCCCGCGCCGTTCGCGCCACCCACCTGCATGCCCTGGTTGCGCATCAGCTGCTTGAGCATCGCGTCGGCGACGCCGATGCCCTTCTTCGACAGCTGCTGCGCCATCTGCTGATCCATCATCGACGTGAACGTCGCCGTGTCGTGCGAATCGAACGGACCGTCCTGCGGCGTCGCATCGCGCATGCTCTTCAACATCATCTGCGTGAACACGGCGTCGAACTGCTGCGCGGCCATCTTCATGCCGGCTTGCGGCGAGGCCTTCGCCTGCGCGCTGAGTGCGCCGAAGCCCTGCACGTCGAGCGCGAACCGGCTGGTCAGATCGTTGGCGGAGTTGACGCTATTGGTCGTATCGGAATTCATCTCGCGTGCTCCTTAGATGATTTCAAGGTCGGCGCGCAATGCGCCGGCTGCTTTCATGGCCTGCAGGATCGACATCAGATCCGCGGGCGTCGCGCCGAGCGCGTTGAGCGCCTTCACCACTTCGGCGAGGTTCGCACCGGCGTTCACGAGTTTCAGCGAGCCGTTGTCCTGCTTCATCTGGATCTGCGACTGCTGCGCGACCACCGTGCGGCCGTTCGAGAACGCGCCCGGCTGGCTCACCACCGGCTGCGTATTGATCACGACCGACAGATTGCCGTGCGCGACCGCGCAGTTCTGCAGCGTGACCATCTGGTTCATCACGATCGAGCCGGTGCGGGCGTTCAGGATGACCTTCGCGGCGGCCTGCCCGGGCCGCACTTCGAGGTTCTGCAATTGCGCCATGAACGAGACCTGCTGCTGCGGATCGGCCGGCGCGCGCAGCTGGATCGTGCGGCCGTCGAGCGCGGTCGCGGTGCCGCTGCCGAACGCGTTGTCGATCGCCGCGACGACGCGCTGCGTGGTGTCGTAGTCCATGTCGTTCAGGTCGAGCTGCATGGTGCCCGCCTGCGACACCGCCGTCGGCACCGAGCGCTCGACGATCGCGCCGCTGGTGATGCGCCCCGCGGCGAGCTGGTTGACCTGCACCCTGCTGCCGTTCGCGCTCGCGCCCGCGCCGCCCACGGCGACGTTGCCCTGGCCGAGCGCATACACCTGGCCGTCGGCGCCCTTCAGCGGCGTGAGCAGCAGCGTGCCGCCGCGCAGGCTTTTCGCATTGCCGAGCGACGACACCGTGATGTCGATCGCTTCGCCCGGCCGCGCGAACGGCGGCAGCACCGCGGTCACCATCACCGCGGCGACGTTCTTCAACTGGATGTTCGACAGCGACGACTGCGAGTTGCTGGAGCCCGCCGCCTGGTTGTTGATCGAGATGCCGAGGTTCGCGAGCATGTTCGCGAGCGTCTGCGTCGTGAACGGCGTCTGCGTGGTCTGGTCGCCGGTGCCGTCGAGGCCGACCACGAGGCCGTAGCCGATCAGCGGGTTGTCGCGCACGCCCTGGATCTGCACGAGGTCCTTCAGGCGCTCCGCGTGCGCCGGCGTCGCGGCCGGCAGCGCCGCGCAGGCGAGCGCGACGAACATCAGTGCGCGGCCCGCGCGCGACAGCGTGTTGAAGACGGTACCCATGATCACCACGGCGCCACGTTGAGGAAGAACCGCTGCAGCCAGCCCATGGTCTCCGCTTCGTTGATGTAACCCTTCGCGGAGTATTCGATTTTCGCGTCGGCGACCTGGGTTGAGTACACGGCGTTCAGACTCGAAATCGTGTTGGGATTCACGACACCGGAAAAGCGCACGAATTCATTGCCCTGATTGATCAGCATCTGTTTCTCACCGCTCACGATCAGGTTGCCGTTCGCCTGCACGCCGGTCACGGTCACGGTGATCGTGCCGTTGAACGTATTCGACGCGTTCGCGCCGCCGGTGCCGGTAAAGCCGTTGGCACCGGTCGCGTTCAGGTTGGTCTTGGCGAACAGGCCGCCGAGAAAGCCCGCGGTCGGCACGCTGAAGTTCGTGCTGCCGTTGCGGCTCGCATTCGCGCCCGAGTTCTTCGTCGCGTTGATGTTCTCGGCGATCACGATCGTGATGATGTCGCCTACGTTGCGTGGCCGCTGGTCTTCGAACAGCGGCCGACCCGCGTAGCCCGGGTTGTAGATCGAGCCCGGCGCCTGCGCCTGCGGCGGCAGCGGCGGCACCGCGTTCATCGGCTGCTGGGTGATCGGTTCCCTCGGCAGTTGCGCGCAGCCGCCGAGCGCGGCGAGCAGCGTGAGCTGCACGAGCGCCTCCGCCGTGCGCGAATGAACCGGAGTGCGAGTGGAGTGCGACATCATCGTTTACCGCCTTAAATTTCCAGTCCTCAAACCTGCATCTGGCTCAAGGTCTGCAGCATCTGGTCGGAGGTCGTCACGGCCTTGCTGTTGATTTCGTACGCGCGCTGCGTCTGGATCATGTTCACCAGCTCCTGTACGACGTTCACGTTCGACGCTTCCACGTAACCCTGGTTGAGCGTGCCCGCGGCGTTCAGACCCGGTTGCGACACGTTCGGCGCACCCGACGACGCGGTCTCCGCGAACAGATTCTCGCCCTTCGAGTCGAGGCCGGCCGGGTTGATGAAGGTCGCGAGCTGCATCGTGCCGAGCTGCTGCGTATTGCTCGAGCCGGCCACGGTGATCGACACCGCGCCGTCGCTGCCGATCGTCAGCGAGGTCGCATTGGTCGGGATCGTGATCGCCGGAATCACCTGGTAGCCGCTCGACGTGACGAGCTGACCCTGCGCGTTGGTCTGGAACGAGCCGTCGCGCGTGTAGGCCGTCGTGCCGTCGGGCATCTGCACCTGGAAGAAGCCCGCGCCATTGATCGCGACGTCCTTCGAGTTGCCGGTCTGCTGCAGGTTGCCCTGCGTGTACAGACGCTCGGTCGCGACCTGTTGCACGCCGGTGCCGAGCTGGATGCCCGACGGCAGTTCGGTTTGCTGCGTCGAGTTCGCGCCCGGCTGGCGGATGGTCTGGTACAGCAGATCCTCGAACACCGCGCGCGAGCCCTTGAAGCCGTTGGTGCTGACGTTCGCGAGGTTGTTCGAGATCACGTCCATCTGCGCCTGTTGCGCATTCATGCCGGTGGCGGCGATATACAGTGAGCGGTTCACTTATGGTTCTCCAATGTCGGGCGGAGTTGGCGCTTTAGCGCTTACTTTCCGGCCCCATGCAAAGCGGTCTCGGAGCGCGCCTCGTAGGGCGCCCCGCGGCAATCCGTTAGCTGAAGCTCAGCAGCTGGTTGGCGGACTGATCGTTCTTGTCGGCGTTTTCCAGCAACTGCGTCTGCATCTGGAACTGGCGCGCGTTGGTGATCATCGAGACCATCGCGCTGACCGGATTCACGTTGCTGCCTTCGAGCGACGCCGGCGCGAGCGTCACGGTCGGATCGGCGTCGGCGGGATTGCCGTCGGCGGTGCGAAACAGACCGTCATCGCCGCGCGTGAGCGACTGCGGATCGGGATTGACCAGCTTCAGCTGATCGACGGTGACCACAGCGGTGGGCGGATCGCCCGGCGTCAGCGCCGACACCGTGCCGTCCTTGCCGATCGTGATCTGCGCGCCCGGCGGCACCGATACCGGCCCGCCGTTGCCGAGCACGACCTGATTGGTCGCGTTCACGAGCTGGCCGTTTTCGTCGATGTGCAGATTGCCCGCGCGCGTGTAGGCCTCGTTGCCGTCGGCGGTCTGCACCGACAGCCAGCCCGGCCCCTGAATCGCGACGTCGAGCGGATTGCCCGTCTGCTGGATCGGCCCCGGCGTGTAGTCGGCGCCCGGTGTCGACGACAGCACGAAGGTACGGGTCGTGTCGTCGTTGATCGCGCTGCCGTCGCCGAACGACATCGGCACGGCGCGGTAGGTTTCGAGCTGCGCGCGAAAGCCCGTGGTCGACGCGTTCGCGAGGTTGTTCGCGACGATCGCCTGCTGTTCGAGCGCCTGCGCGCTGCCCGACATCGCGGTGTAGATCAGCCGATCCATGAAGAGGTCCCGTTCGCTTACAGGTTGATCAGGGTCTGGTCGACGGCCTGCTGGGTCTTGATCGTCTGCGCGTTCGCCTGATAGTTGCGTTGCGCGGTGATCAGGTTGACCAGCTCGCTCGTCAGATCGACGTTCGAGTTCTCGACCGCGCCGCCTTGCAGCACGCCGTGATTGGTCGAGCCCGGCGTCGAAATCTGCGCGACGCCCGAGGCAGCCGTCTGGCCGTACTCGTTGTTGCCGAGGTCGACGAGGCCGTTCTGGTTCGAGAAGTTCGCGAGCACAATCTGGCCGAGCGCCGCGGTCTGGCCGTTCGAGTAGTTGCCGGTCAGCGTGCCGTCGGAGCCGACCGTGAAGCTCGTCAGCTGGCCCGCCGCGTAGCCGTCGGTCGACAGGCTGTTCACGCCGTCCTTGCCGCCGTACTGCGTGGTGCCGGCCATGTTCAACGTGACGTTCTGCGGCGTGCCCGAACCGTCGGTGGTCGGGATCGACATCGTGAACGCGCCGAGCGTCGCGGTCGCGAGGCCGGTCGTCGCGTCGGTCGTGCTGACCAGCGTGCCCGACGAATTGAAGTTCGCCGTGCCGATCAGGGAAGCGGTGCCGGTCGAGGGGCCCGCGTACACGTTCCATGTGCCCGAGCCCGTCTTCGCGAAGTACATATTGACGGTCTGCGAGCCGCCGAGCGTGTCGTAGACCGTCGTGCTCGTCGAGTAGTTGTAGGTCGACGAGCTGTTCTGGTTGAACGCGGTCGGGTTCTGCGTGATCGTGTAGCTGTCGTTGGCCACCGGCGTGCCGCTGAAGGTAATGCTCTCGCCGTTGCCGAGCGTGATCGCGGTGCCGGCCGTGTAGGTCTGCGACGCCGAGGTCGTGCCGAGCGTGTTGTCCGTGACTTTGTAGGTTGTCGGGCTCGTAAAGTCGATCGTGTACTTGTCGGTGTTGGTGCCCGCTGCCGCGTTGGTGATCGTCGCGCCAGTCGTACTCAGCGTGCCGGCGTTGGTGCCGCCCGGCGTCGCCGTCGGCGCGCCGAGCATGATGTCGTCCTGCGCGTTCAGGTTCAGGCCCGCGGTGATCGAGGTGGTCGCCTGCGGCGCGATGTTCGCGGTCGGCACCGTCAGCGGCACGGTCTGCGCGGTGTTGACGATGCCCGAGCTATTGGCCGCGTAGCCCATCAGATCGAGGCCCTGCGCGTTCGTGATGAAGCCGTTCTTGTCGAGCTGAAACACGCCGTTGCGCGAATAGGTCAGCGTGCCGTTGTTCGACATCTGGAAGAAGCCGTTGCCGTTGATCGCGACGTTCAGCGCCTGGTTCGTCGTCGTGAGCGTGCCTTGCGAGAATTGCTGCTGCACTTCGGAGAGTTGCGTACCGATACCGATCTGCTGGCTCGTCGCGGTCGCGACCGAATTGGCGTACATGTCGGCGAATTCCGCGGTGCCGCTCTTGAAGCCGACGGTGTTGGCGTTGGCGATGTTGTTGCCGATCACGTCGAGATCGCTCGACGACGCCGACAGACCGCTCAAACCTGTTTGGTAACTCATGACGTACTCCGTATCTGTAAAGTCGTAACTGAATGGATCCGGACTACAGGATCGCTGCGACGCCGGTCAGGTCGACCGTCGAGCCGTTCGACAGCACGAGGCCCGGCGTGCCGCTGCTCTGCTGGACGACGCTTTCCACCGTCGCGCCGGTGAGCGTGGTAGCCGTCGCCTGCTGGCCGTTGATCGTGCCTGTCGCGGTGATCGTGTAGGTGCCGTCGGCGAGCGTGTTGCCCGCCGAATCGGTCGGCGTCCAGCCAACCGGAATCGTGCCGGCCGACTGCTTGCCGAGATCGAGCGTATTGACGATCGTGCCGGCCGAGTTCTTCACGACGATCTGCAGGTCGCTGACGGAGTTCGCGAGCGTGACGCCGAACTCGTTCGTCTTGCCGCTCGCCACGGTGATCGAGTTGCCCGGTGCGAGCACGGTCGAACCGATCAGCAGCGCGGCCTGCGACTGCTGGCCCGCCGACAGCTGCGCCGACAGCGAGGAGACCGACGTATTGAGGTCGCTGATGCCCTGCACCGTGCTGATCTGGGCGAGCTCCGAGGTCATCTGCGAGCTGTCCATCGGATTGGTCGGGTCCTGGTTCTTCATTTGCGCGACGAGCAGTTGCAGAAAGGTGTCCTGCAGGTCCGCCGCCGACGTGCCAGACGTGCTGCTCGTCGAGCTGGTCGCGCTCGAGCTGCTGCTCGTGCCGTTCATCGTGTCGAGCAGCGTCTGCGAAACGGTCGTGCCGCTGCCGCCGATCGTGGTGTTGGTGGTCAAGGCTCTCTCCTCAGGTTCCGATCGTGAGCGTTTTCAGCATCAGGGTTTTGGCGGTGTTCAGTGTTTCGACGTTGGCCTGGTACGAGCGCGAGGCCGAGATCATGTTGACCATCTCCTGCACCGGGTCGACGTTGGGCAGCGTCACGTAGCCGTTCGCGTCGGCGGCCGGATTGCCGGGTTCGTACGCGGTCTTCATCGGCGACGGATCGTCGACCACGCCCGTCACCTGCACGCCGCCGACCTGCTGGCCGGAGCGTGTGCGCGCGCCGCCGAGCGGGCTCACCGCGAACACGACCTGCTTGGCCTTATACGGCTGACCGTCGGGGCCCGTCGTGCTGTCCGCGTTGGCCAGGTTCGACGCCGTCACGTTGAGCCGCTCCGACTGCGCCGACATCGCGGAACCCGCGACACCAAAAATGTTCATCAGGGATGGCATGTTTCCTGACCTCTCCTGCCGGTTCGCACCGGCTTTACGTTAAGTCCCGTAGCGTTTCTGTTCGTGCGTGCATGCTGCCTGTGTTCAGCTGCTATGCGCCCTGCGTGGGTGCCGTGCTCGTGCCCGGCTTACGACGAGCCCGACGTGATCGCCGACAGCATCGTCTTGATCTGGTTCGACACGACCGTCATACCCGACTCGAAGTGCACCGTGTTGTCGGCGAACTGCACGCGCTCGGTGTCGACGTCGACCGTGTTGCCGTCGAGCGCCGGCTGCAGCGGAATCCGGTATTGCAGGTTGCCGTAATCGTCGGGGCTGCCGCCCGTCGCCGTCAGCGTGGCCTTGCCGCTCATGTGGCCGGCCTCGGTCGTGTTCATCGACATGCCGCTCGTCACGCCCGCGGGTTGCGTCATCGCGAGCGTCGAGCTGTTCGATGCGCCTTGGCCGGCGGTGCTGCCGCCCGTCTTCTTCAGCGCGCCGGCGAGCGACGACGCGAAGTCGATATCGCGCGCCTTGTAGCCGGGCGTGTCGGCGTTCGCGATATTCGACGACAGCAGTTCCTGCCGGTATGCGCGCACATCCATCGCCTGCCGGCCGAATGCGAATTCGGCATCGAGCTTGTCCAGCATCGGAATCTCCCGAGAACGTTTCCAAGGCCGTCCCGTGTGCGCATCGTGAGAGACACGCGGCGGGCGCGAAGGCCTTTTTGCATGTGATGCATCTTATGGGCCGCCCGCAAGCGGCAATCGGACGAATAACCGGGAAAGGGGGCTTCTATTCAACGTTTGCGCGAAAGCGGGGCTCACTAGAATGCAAGGCGTACCGATGCATTCGATGGAGACCCGCGATGGACCAGCCCACCAACACCTTGCCGCAGCCGGCGAGCGGCACGACGATGCGTCGCGTGGGGGGTGGCCGGGTCGATGAACGGGGCGATGGTTCGGAGGGCGCGCTCGCCCAGCCGGTGCCGCGCTCTTTCTCGCGTTGCCTTGCGCATTGCCTGACGCGGGCTACCGTCAACGTCGCGGTATGGGTTGCGGGCGGCATCGTGTTGCTGCCGGCTACGACCCAGGCGCAGGATGCGGGCGGCCCGATCGTGATTGCCGGGCCCGCCGAGAAAAATCCCGCCGCACTGAACGATCTCGCGCAACGGATTCAGACGCCGGCGCAGCGCAGCGCGTCGGCGGCGTCGCTCGCGGCGGCGACCGCACAGTCGCTCGGCCGCGCGAGCGGGTCGCGCGACACCGATACGTTCGGGCGTGCCGCGAGCGCAAGCGGCGCGATCGTCATTCCGGGCGCGGGCGAGCCCGCTGCCGCCGCGCCGGCCATCATCCGCACCAACTTCAAACCGGACGCCAACGGCGTCGTGACGATTCCGCCGGCGGCCAGCACTGGGGCGTCGGGCGTCGCGCGCGTCAATGTCGAAGCGGGCCCGGCCGCCAGCGTCGCGAATCAGCGCGTGGTCGCGGCCAATGCGCCGCAAGGCGACGGTTTCGACAGTCTCGCCGCGCGCGGCGAGCCACCCGAGTTCGGCGCGAATGGCAAGCCGATCGCGGCCGCTGCGGCGCAGCCGGCGCACCCCGGGATCGCGAGAACGCCCGCGACGTCGCCTGGCTCGCGCCAACCGGCGGCCGTCATTGCGCAGAGAGCGCCGCAGACCGCTACCGCCGCGACGGCTGCGCAAGCCGCGCCGCTGCCAGGCCAGCAGGACCCGGAAGCGATTCACGCGAGCGCGCTCGCGTTCCTGCAACAGCAGGCCGTCGGCCTGCCCGGCAAGGCCGACATCACTGTCGCGTCCGCGTTTCCGCGCGGCCTCGCCGCGTGCACGTCGCTCGAACCGTTCATGCCGACCGGCGCGCGCCTGTGGGGCCGGCTGACGGTCGGCGTGCGCTGCGCGGGCGAGCGGCCGTGGACCATCTATCTGCAGGCGCGCATCTCGCTGCATGCGACCTACTACCTCGCCGCCCGCGCGATGGCGCCGGGCGAAGTGCTCACGGCCGCCGACCTCGTGGCGCGCGAAGGCGACCTGACCGGCCTGCCGCAGGCGATCGTCACCGACCCGTCGCAGGCGGTCGGCTCGGTCTCGCTCGTGCGGATCGCGGGCGGCATGCCGCTGCGCCGCGACATGCTGAAGAGCGCGTCGGCGGTGGTGTTCGGCCAGACCGTGCGGGTCATCGCGGCCGGCGACGGTTTCTCGATCTCGTCCGAGGGCAGCGCGATGAACAACGCGTCGCCGGGCCAGCAGGTGCGCGTGAAGACCGCTAACGGCCAGATCATCTCCGGCATCGTCAAGGACGGCGGCACGGTGGAGATCCCGATGTGAGCGGGCTAGCGGCAACGAGCACCGTCGAAACGGCCGGCGCCCCGGTGGCCAGGGCAGACGGACGGGGATTGAAAGGGGTAGATGGCCACCTGGCGGCGAGCCGGGTGTCGAGCGATTGCGCTAAAGTTTTGATCAGCGGTTGCCGTTATCAGGATCAAATCGTTAGGGAAGCCAATCGTGAAAGTCGATCCCACCACCTCTTCAAATCTGCCGTCGTTGAAAGACGCTTTGTCCCGTTCGCAGCAGAGCGACGAAGCCACGCCGGCAGCCAGCACCACCCAGGGCGCGACGAGCACGGCCGCGCCGGCCGCGAGCAGCGCGTCGGGCGACACGAGCGTGAGCCTGTCGGGTCTGTCGCAGCATCTGCACAGCCTCGCGGCCTCCGGCTCGGCCGACATCGACACCGCGCACGTCGAGTCGATCAAACAGGCGATCAAGGGCGGCAAGCTGCAGATCGACTCCGGCAAGATCGCCGACGGCGTGCTGCAGACGGCGCGCGACCTGTTGCAGAACAAAACCTCGTCGACCGGCAACTGATCGGCATTTCGCCGCGCGGTGATCTGCCGGGCGGCGTCAGACCAACCCGGTTCGCGCGCCGTTCGCGAGCCAGTGTGCGTAGCGAGTTGTTGATATGAAAGACGCCCTCGTTGCTACCCTGATCGAAGAATATTCGACCGTCGAGGCATTCGCCTCGATCCTCACGCTCGAAACCAAAGCGCTGACGGCGATCTCGCCGCTGGAGCAGTTGCCGGCGATCGTCGAGAAAAAAACCGAGCTGATCGGCGTGCTCGCGAGGCTCGAAGCCGCGCGCGACTCGCATCTGGCTGAACTCGGCTTTCCGACCGGCTGGTCCGGCATGGAGCTCGCGGCCAGCACCGACGCGCGCGTCGCGACGCAATGGAAGCTGCTGCAGAAAGCCGCGGATCGCGCGCGGCGCGTCAACACCAACAACGGCGAGCTGATCCGCGTGCGGATGGACTACAACGAGCGCGCGCTAAAGGCGCTGCAAGTCAACGTGCCGCGCAAGACGAATCTGTACGGGCCGGATGGACGAGTTCCGGCTTATTCGGGACTTTGATCGGCCCGCCTGCCCGGCCTGCAATCGAGCAATCTACGAAATGAATGAAAAAGCCCGTCATCGACGGGCTTTTTCGTTTTCCGCCGCCGCTTTTCCACCCACTTCCCTGTCCGTTCCGCGCTGCGTTAGCCGTTCGGCTAGCTGGCGCTAGTCCACCTCGTCACGTTGAAATGGTGACTTCGTTCGAGCTTTCGCCATCGCCGCGGCTTCGACGCGGCCGCAATTCGACGGGCGGAGTCTTGTTTGCTCGTTAGTTTGTGTAGGCGTGTGTATAATGGAGGGTATGATGTATGAACAGTGCCGAGGTCGTCAAATTGATTCAAGCGAATGGCTGGCAGCTCGTCCGCATAGCGGGCAGTCACCATCATTTCAGGCACGCGGGAAAACGGGGGCTCGTGACCGTCCCGCATCCGAAAAAAGATTTGCCGGCCGGCACCCTGAACAGCATTCTGAAACAGGCGGGGCTCAAATGAAGCATCTGATCTTTCCGATCGCCATCGAACCCGGAGACAACACGCACGCGTTCGGCGTCGTGGTGCCCGATATTCCAGGCTGCTACTCCGCGGGCGACACGCTCGAACAAGCGTATGCGAACGCGAAAGAGGCAATCGAATCGCATCTCGAAACCTTGCTCGACGAAGGGCTGCCGCTGCCCGAGCCTCTCACGCTAGGCGAGCATCGGCGCAATCCCGAGTTCGCGGGGTTCACATGGGGTTTCGTGACGACGCGCAATATTCCGGCGTTGAAGAAGGCGGTTCGCATCAACATCTCGCTGCCCGAGGTGCTGGTGCAGGAGATCGACGCGTATGCGCAGGCGCGCGGTATGTCGCGCTCGGCGTTTCTCGCGCTCGCCGCCGAGCATGAGATGGCGAACGCCTGAGCAACGGCAGGCGGCACAGGCGCGCATCGGCATCGGCGCACCGCCGCATCTGCAGGCGGCGTTTGAAAAACGGCGTGCGGCGCCGCGGTGGCGTCAGTTCGCTTCGGCGTTCGCCCAGGCCATTTCGCGCAGTCGGGCGCGCAGGCGTGCCACGGCCTGGCTATGCAACTGGCACACGCGCGATTCGCTGACTTCCATCACCGCGCCGATCTCGCGCAGATTCATGCCGCGCTCGTAGTACAGCGACATCAGCAGTTTCTCGCGCTCCGGCAAGCGGTCGATCGCTTCGATGAGCGCCGAGCGCAGGCTGTCGTCGAGCAGCGCCGAGAGCGGATCGGAATGATCGACGCAGTAGCGGTCCAGAAAAGGTTCGTCGTCGGCGGAGCGGTCGAAGTCTTCGTAGTAGATCAACTGGCTGCCATGCAGGTCCTGCAGCATCGACTGATATTCGTCGAGCGGCATTTGCAGGTGCTCGGCGACCTCCGCCTCGCTCGCCGAGCGGCCGAGGTTCTGCTCCACCTTGTGCACCGCGGATTCCACTTCGCGCGACGTGCGGCGCAGGCTGCGCGGCAGCCAGTCGTTGCTGCGCAACTCGTCGAGCATCGCGCCGCGAATCCGCTGGCTGGCATAGGTCTCGAACTGCGCGCCCTGGTCTTCCTTGTAGCGGCCGGCGGCATCCAGCAAACCGATCATGCCGGCCTGGATCAGGTCGTCGAGATCGACGCTCGCCGGCATTTTCGCGACAAGCTGCAAGCCGAGTCGACGCACGAGCGGTGCGTACTTCGTCAAAACTTCGGCCTGAGAAATCTTTCCCTGAGCGTTGTACATCGTGCTCCCCTTGTCCTTCGTGCACGCCTTTCAAGCGTGATGCGCGGACGGTTGGTCGGCGTGGTGCGCCGCTGTAACTGTCGCAGGCGCCCGCCAGGGCGTTTGCGACGACATCGCTGGCCGCATCGGCCAGTACTGCAATTCGGCGGCGAGATGGCGGAAGTCGCGCGCGGCCGGTGTCGACGGAAACGCGTCCACCACGCAGCGCGACAGCTCGAGTGCCCGTGCGATGCGCACGTCGGCCGCAATGCAGCCGGCGTTTTCCAACGCGACGGTCAGGTAACGGCCAGCCACGCCGGCGAGATTCGCGAACGCGGCCTGCGCGTCGTTGGCGCTTTGCACGTGATTCGCGAGCACGCGCAACTGCGCGATCGCGTGCGCGTAATGCAAACGCTTGATGCACGCATAGGCCTCGGTGATCGCCTCGCCCGACATGCGCGCGACGACCATCACGTCATGCGCCTGCCTGGCGAGCGGCGACAGATGCCCTTCGTCGTCGAGCTGCGCGTCGATCAGCACGATATCGGCCGAGCCGCCGAGCAGCACACCGAGTTCGGCCTCCGTATGCCCCTCGCGGTTGTTGCGCGAGGCGGACAGCACCGAAAAACCGAGCGCGTGACGCGCGGCGGCGAAATCGACCGGGCTCTCGCCGCGCATCACCGCCGCGAAGTTGCCCGCGCCGCGCAAGCCGCCAAGCATCGCGCTCACCGATTTCTCACCGACGCATTCGTCGATCACCAGCACGTCCTTGCCCTGCTGTGCGAGCGCCGCGGCGAGGTTGACCGCCACGGTCGTATTACCGATGCCCGACGACGCACCCGCCAACGCGATCACGCGCGCGCCGCCGCGCCCGAGCAGCCGCCGCAACCCTTCGGCTTGATCCGAAACGAACTTATCCAAAGCGAACCTCGTGCAGCTCGGCCGTCGAACGTGCGGACAGCGAGGACAGCAAAGCGGGGATGTCGTCGTCGTGCGGCACGAACGGCGAGCTGTCGCGCGGAATGCAGAAGGTGCTCTTGATCAGGAATTTCTTCGTCGCGACGTAAAGGTTCTCCGGCACCTTCTGTCCGGTCGATACGTAATGCACCGGCAGCTTGTAGCGGATCACCGTATCGAGCACGCCGCCGAGGTTGGTCGCTTCGTCGAGCTTGGTCAGAATGCAGCCGGCGAGCGGCTGCTGGTCCGGCGCGCGCTGATACGCCTGCACGACTTCGTTCAACGTGTCGCCGTGGCTCGTCGCGTTGAGCAGCAACAGACGCTGCACCGGCTGGCCGGCGCGGCTTAGCATCGCGATCTGGTCGGACACGAGCCGGTCGCGCTGGCTCATACCGATCGTGTCGATCAGCACGATGTGCTTGTTGCGCAACTCCGAGAGCGCGAGCTGCAGATCGGCGCTGTCCTTCACCGCATGCACCGAAACGCCGAGAATCTTGCCGAAGATGCGCAGCTGTTCATGACCGCCGATGCGGTAGCTGTCGGTCGTCAGCAGCGCCACCTTGCTCGCGCCGAAGCGCATCACGCAGCGCGCCGCGAGCTTCGCGGTGGTCGTCGTCTTGCCGACGCCGGTCGGCCCCATCAGCGCGAATACGCCGCCGCGCTCCATCAGCGCGTCTTCGTCCTCCATCACCGGCAGGTTCGACTCGAGCACCGAGCGCACCCAGTCCATGCCGCCATCCATCGTGTCGACATCTTCGGGCAGGTTGTCGACCAGCATCTGCACGAGCTGCGCGGAAAAGCCGGCGGCGAACAGATGCTTGGTGAGCGCGGCGCGTGCGGGACTGCGGCGCTGTCGATCGCCCCACAGCAGACCCGCGAAGTGCTCTTCCATCATGTCGCGCATCGACGACAGCTCGTTCATCACGGTGTCCTTGACGACCTGCTCCATGCGCCCCTTGATCGCTTCGGCGACGGCGGACGGCGTGCGGCTTTCGTCAGTAGCGGACGGCATGGGCGCGATCTTCTGAGCGGCGCGGCGCGCAGCGGCTTCGGCGGCTTCGCGCGCCCAGTCGGGCGTGTCGATCACCGGCGGCACGGCGACCGGCCGCGCGTCGACTGCGCTGCCGAGGCCTTTGGCGGTCGCGACGGCGGGCGTCATCGCGGCGGGACGCGCGCTGTATTGGCCGCCCTGTTGCTGCTGCTCGGCCGCGAGGCGGCGCGCGTGATCGATGAGCCACGGATTCGACTCGGCCATCGTGCGCGGCGCGGCGGCTTCGCTCGATGGGATTGCCGGCGGTACCGGCACGCCGGCGGCTTTCAGCAAATCCGCGCGGATGTCTTTCGACAGGCGCGCGGCCGCGGCGCGGGCGCTCGCGCCGGAAGGCGTGGCGGCAGCGGCGGGCGTGGCCGGTGCGTTGAACGATGTGGCCGCGCTGGACGCCGACTGGCTTGCGGCGGGCGCGGGGCCTGTCGCGATGGCCGCGGACGCTGCTTGATTCGCGGACATGCTGAGCGCCTGGCTGAGCGCCGAATTGAGCGCCGTCCTGTTCACCGAGCCGGCCATGAAATCCGCAGCCGCATTCGCCGGCTCGATCGCCGGCGTCGCTTCACCACCCGCTTCCGGGCTCGCGCCGAACACCGACGAAAACACGTCCGGCATTGCGCTCGCGTACGGATTCGTCGGCGCCGCGAACAAGCCGCGCGGGGCCAGCGTCGATGCCGCACCTGAGCCCGTGCCGAGCGCCGCGGCCTGCGCGCCTTCGCGCGCTTTCGGCGTGATCGCGGCGAGATCGCTATCGGCGAGCGCGACGATTTCGACGCTGCCGTCGTCCATCGTGCGATTCGACAGCACGACCGCATCGGGGCCAAGTGCTTCGCGAACGAGACGCAACGCATCGCGACTGGTAGCACCGACAAATTTACGAATGTTCAAGCTGGACCCCCGATGAGGTATACGGACTGACGGACCGGCAATACACCGCTTCCCATTGCGATCAATTATTGCGAAAGGCGTCGGGCGACGATCGATGGATAAAGACCGTTAAAGGTGGGTAATTCGCGCGATGGACACACGGCAGACGCATCGTTCGACGAGCCTGGGAGAGCCGTGCAAACGCAAACCGGCGCCCCATTGGAGCGCCGGTTCGTTGTATCGACAGCCGCGGGCGAGCGACCTTCGTCAGCCGTGCGCGCCGATCAGATTGACCACCTTGACGTTGCGCGTATCGGGCACTTCCGCATACGAGAGCACCTTCAGCTGCGGCAGGCTGCGGCGCAGGAAGCGCGCGAGCATCGGCCGCAGTGCGTGCTGCACCAGCAGCACCGGAGCGAGGCCAAGGTTCTGCTGACGCGTCATCGCTTTCTGCGTTTCGGTGAGCAGCGTGTTCGCGAGACCCGGTTCGAGGCCCGGGTTCGGTCCGGTCGATAGCGCCTGCGACAGCACCCGTTCGAGGTTCGCGTCGAGGCCCATCACCTGCATGTCGGCGGTCCCGGGGAACCACTGCTGCGTGATCGCGCGGCCCAGCGCGAGCCGCACCGCGGCGGTGAGGTCGTGCGGGTCGGTGAGCTTGGTCGCGTGTTCGGCGAGCGCTTCGAGGATCGTGCGCATGTCGCGAATCGGCACGCCTTCTTCGAGCAGGTTCTGCAGCACCTTTTGCAGCGTGGTGAGCGGCAGCATCTTCGGCACCAGATCGTCGACGAGCGACGCCGTGTCCTTTTGCATCCGCTCGACCAGCGACTGCACCTCGCGGCGGCCGAGCAGCTCCGACGCGTGCGTGACGACGAGGTGATTCAGGTGCGTCGCGACCACCGTGCTCGAATCGACGACCGTGTAGCCGTATACCTGCGCCTGTTCGCGCAGATTCGTGTCGATCCAGATGGCGGGCAGGCCGAACGCCGGGTCCTGGGTCGGCGTGCCCGGCAGCGCAGCCGATACCTGGCCCGGGTTGATCGCGAGCCACTGGCCCGGATACGCCTCGCCCGAGCCGACCTCGACGCCCTTCAACGCGATCCGATAGCCGTTCGGCCGCAATTCGAGGTTGTCGCGGATATGAATGACCGGCGGCAAGAAGCCGATTTCCTGCGCGAACTTCTTGCGGATGCTCTTGATCCGCTTGAGCAGCTCGCCGTCCGAGTTCTTGTCGACGAGCGGAATCAGCCGGTAGCCGACTTCGAGGCCGAGCGTGTCGATCATCGTCACGTCGTCCCAGCTCGCCTCGGCGTTTTCGACCGGCGCCAGCGCGGCCGGCGCGACGTCGACGAGCGCCGGTGCGTTCTTGCGCTCCTCGGTGCGCTTCTTCATCGTGCGGCCGAGCTGGATCAGGCCGCCGCCGAGAATCAGGAACGCGAAGTGCGGCATGCCCGGGATCAGGCCCATCAGCACGAGAATGCAGCCGGTGATCATCAGCACGCGCGGGTTCGTGAACAGCTGGCCGGTCAGCTGCGTGCCGATGTCCTCGTTGGTCGCGACGCGCGAGACGATCACGCCGGCCGCCGTCGAAATCACCAGCGACGGAATCTGCGCGACGAGGCCGTCGCCGATCGTCAGCAGCGTGTAGTTCTTGCCCGCCGCGGCAAAACTCATGTCGTGCTGGACCATCCCGACGATCAGCCCGCCGATGATGTTGATCACCATGATCAGGAGGCCGGCGACCGCATCGCCTCGCACGAACTTGCTCGCACCGTCCATCGAGCCGTAGAACTCGGCTTCCTGAGAGATCTCCTTGCGCCGCGTGCGAGCCTGCTCTTCGTTGATGAGGCCGGCGTTCAGATCGGCGTCGATCGCCATCTGCTTGCCGGGCATCGCGTCGAGCGTGAAGCGCGCGGACACTTCGGCGATCCGCCCCGCGCCCTTCGTGATCACCATGAAGTTGATCACCATCAGGATCACGAACACGACGATACCAACCGCGAAGTTGCCGCCCACGAGGAAGTGGCCGAACGACTCGATCACCTGACCGGCCGCATCGGGACCGGTATGGCCTTCGAGCAGCACGACCCGCGTCGAGGCGACGTTCAGCGACAGCCGCAGCAGCGTCGAGAACAGCAGCACGCTCGGGAACGCGGCGAAGTCGAGCGGCTTCATCGTGTACATGCTGACGAGCAGCACCATCACCGACAGCGCGATGTTGAACGTGAACAGCAGATCCAGCAGGAACGGCGGCAACGGCAGAATCATCATGCCGAGGATCATGCAGATCAGCACCGGCCCGGCGAGGGCGCGCAGGTTGGTGCTGCTCAGCGCATCCGAGCGTCGGGCGAGGAAACCGGCGCGAGCGTTCATGCGGAGGCTCCGTTGTTGTCGTCGCTAGTGGCGTCGTTGGCGTTGTCGTCGGTCGGGTTCAGCGTGTTGGCGGCTTCCTCGGCGGCGTCCTCGTCCGATACGCCGCCCTTGTCGAGTTCGGGCGGCACGTCGAGTTCGGTCGGCGCGACCGGCACGTCGCCGCCTTTGGCCTTGAAGCGGCGCAGCTGATAGACCCACGCGAGCACTTCGGCGACCGCGCCATAGAGCGGCCCCGGAATCTCACGATTCAGATCGACGTTGTGATAGAGCGCACGCGCGAGCGGCGGCGCTTCGAGCAGCGGCACGTTGTTTTCGGCGGCGATCTCGCGAATCCGCGCGGCCACGAGGTTCACGCCCTTCGCGACCACCTTCGGCGCGCGCATCTCGCCGTCCGTGTATTGCAGCGCGACCGCGAAGTGCGTCGGGTTGGTCACGACCACGTCGGCCTTCGGCACTTGCGCCATCATGCGGCGCCGCGCGATCGCGCGCTGCTGCTGGCGAATCTTGCCCTTGATGTGCGGATCGCCTTCGCTCTCGCGATGCTCACGCTTCACTTCTTCCTTCGTCATGCGCAGCTTCTTGTGGAACGACCACAGCTGGTACGGCACGTCGAGCGCGGCCACCGCGAACATACCGGCCACCGTCATGCCGCAGCACACCGCGATCAGATGCACGGAGTTGGCGAGCGCGAGATTGAGCGGCTGCGTCGCGAGCGCGAGGAATTGCTCGTGGCGATTCCAGATCGCCGTGCCGCCGATCAACCCCACCACCAGCGTCTTCGCGAGCGACATGCCGAGCTGGATCGGTCCGTTGATCGAAAATATGCGGCCGAGGCCCTCGATCGGGTTCAGCCGGTTGAACTTCGGCTCGAGCCCTTTCGCGGACAGTTGCCAGCCGCCCAGCGCCATCGGAGCGAGCAGCGCGGCAAGTCCGGTGACGCCGAGTATCGGCACGAGCGCGTAGAGTCCTTCGCGACCCGCTGAGCCCGCGCCGATCAGCATGCGGCTGGTGTCGAACGCGCTCGCGTGGTTGAAGGTGAGCGACGCACGCAGCATGTTCTGCAAATGCTCGCCGATGCTGCCCGACATGCCCCATACGCCGTAGAACCCGGCCGCGAGCAGCGCGAAGGTCGACAGCTCCCGCGAACGCACGATCTGCCCCTCCTCGCGCGCCTTCTGCAGGCGCCGAGGGGTGGCGGATTCGGTTTTTTCGAGGTCGCTGTCCTCTGCCACAAAGCTCTCCAGTCGGCCGAGGCACGGCGCCTCTTTCCAGTGAGAGCGATTATTCCTGCTCGACGCAAGCGCCGATCGGCGGATAAGGGCGGAGAAACGGGGGCATTTCGACGGATGAGCGGACGGCTCGCGCGTTTGTCACGCAAGCCGTCCGGCATTGGATCGACGTGCGGCTTCAGTAGCCGACGAAGGGGGAGGGACCGCCGCTCGCGGTCTGATCGAGGTGGTAGTACACGTAGCGGCCGAAGAAGAACGGCAGACCGAGGTCGAAGCTGGCGTTGCCGCCGATCTGGCCGGCGAGCGTGTTGAACGCGTAGTTGCCGCCGTTGGCGAACAGCGTCTGCGCATTCACGATGCCGATGCTCGCGACCGCCGACACGTTGTTCTTCCCGACCAGCGTGACCGTGCGGGTCTGCGCCGACGACGGGCAATAGAAGCCCGCGAACTGGCTGCCGCACAGCGTGAGCGTGCTATCGCCGAAGAAATAGGCGTTCGAGCCGGAATCGAGGAACGCCTGGACGGTCGTGCCGTTGAAGGTGCTGTTGTTGAGGTCGCCGTATGGGTCGGTCGTGAACACCTGCGCAGCGGCAAGCGGGTTGTTCCCCTGCGTGCCGATGCCGAACACCAGCGTGCCGGTCGCCGACGCCTGCCCGGTGTTCGACACCGGTGCCATCTGTACGATCACGCCGTTGTTGTCGAGCGGGAAGTTCGCGACCGGATTGGCGATCTGTTGCAGAATCGGCACCGCGGTGCGCGTGCACGACGTGCCGTTCGGACAGGCGAAGTAGTTGCTGTAGGTCGCCGCGGTCGTCGTGTTCGCGCAGGTTGCGCCGCAATCGGTCGGCGCGGTGCCGATGCCGAGGATGCCGTTCGCGCCCAGATCGGCGGCCGTGTTTTCGGCCGGGCCGCTGCCGCAGCCGCTTGGTACCGTGCTCGCGGCCTTGTCGCCGATGATCTGCAGCGGGATGCTGCCGGTCGTCGTTTCGCCGCCGAGCGTCACGATCGCGGTACGCACCGAGCCCCACGTGTAACCGTCCGCGAACGTCGCGCACTCGGCGAGCTGCGCGCTGTTACTGCCGATCGTGCTGACCGGCAGTGCGCCGAGCAGCGTCGAATTGAGCGTGGAGCTGACCACGCGCAAACCGAACGAGCCGGTGTCGACCTGGATGTTGTCGATGGTCTGACAGTTGGTGGCCGAGCCTGGCGCGCAGATCCTCACGCTGACGGTCGGGATGTTGATGACACCCGAAACGCCCCGGCCGACCGTGATCGGCACCGTGTTCGACGCATTCGCGGAGATCGGCTGCTGGGTCGGGCTGGCCGGCAGCGAACCGCCGTTCAGTCCGTTCGAGGTGCTGCCGCCATTGTCGGAACTGGAGTTGTTGTCGCTACCGCCGCCTCCGCCGCAGGCGACGAGCGTCGCCGTGAGCAGCACGGCAAGCGCGGCCTGCATCCAGCTTTTGAGGTTCGCGTTCGTGAGCATGGTTCGCATCGTGGTCCTCGCCGTTACTGGATGTCGGAACCGCTGACGCCGGCCGGCAGCGCGGAGGGCAGCCACGCGACGCCGCTGAACGCGCCCATGTGGCCGCCCGAACGCACCACCAGCCCGCTCTCGTCGACGGCGACCGGCCCCCGCGCATTGCCGCGCGCGGCCCGCACGGCCTTCACGCCGGCCACGTACTGCGGGAAATAACTGCCGAGCAGATCACTGAGATCGGGCATTTGCGGACCATGCCACGAAATGCCGAATACCGCGCCACTCGTGCTCAGGTATTCGCGCACCACGGTGCCGTTGCCGAACGTGGTCTTGCGTACCGTGTAGGAAGCGGGTGTGGAAGATGTGGAAGACGCCGCGCTCGACTCAGAACGCATGACGCTTTGCGATGTGCCGCTGGCGGGCTGCACCACGCGGGACGACACCGACGCGTCGGACGGGGGGGTAAGCGGCGCGCTGCCCAGCGCCGCATGGGCGGATTGCGCGGCCGTCAGGGCCAGTAACGAACATGGCAATACGAGCGCCGTGACTCCGGCGCGACCAATACGACTCCACATGAGAAGCTCCTCCCGAGCCGCGGCACGCTTCGCCGACTGCGCGAAGCGGCCGCTTATAGGCAGATGATACGGCACCGCCGCGGCCGCAACGCTGAGGGATGGCCTCACCGGGCGACTGCCCGGCGTTGCGCGGGCCGGGTGCCGTACCGCTTTGACCTCGTAGTATGCCTGCGGATTCTTTCAGCCGGCGCAAGGCGCGCCCACGCGCGCGACTGACCGACTATGACTAGCAGGAAAACGTACGGAAGATGGTTAGCCGGTACTCATTGAACGCGTGATTGGCGCAAATCGCGGAGAAACCACCAGCCCGGCGCGCTTGCCGGGCCGAGTCACTTGCTCAGAAACCGAGGCTCGCGAGCAGATCGTCGACCTGCGATTGATCCTGCACCACATCCGTCTTGCCTTCCGGATTGATCTGCGGACCGTTGAGCAGATGCTCGGGGCTGCCCGTCGACGACACCTCCGCCTTGAGCGCCGCGGCGTTCGCCGCGAACTGCTCGCGCCGCTCGAGCGCGATGTTCTCGACCAGCACGCCGAGCAGCTGCTGCTCGATCAGATAGACGACGTCGGTGATCTTCTTGATCACCTGGCCGGTCAGATCCTGGAAGTCCTGCGCGAGCATGATCTCCATCAGCTGCGAGTTGGTCGCGCCGGTCGCCTCGGGCACACCGCGCAGAAAGGTGCGCGTGTCGTTCATCAGCGCGCGCACTTCCTCGCGCTCGATCGGCGCCGCGTACCACTGCTCCCAGCGCGCGTCGAGCGTGCCCGCGTCTTTCTGCAGCTGCTCCTGGATCGGCTTCGCGATGTCGATCGCCGACAGCACGCGCTCGGCGGCCTGCTCGGTCATGTTGGCGATGTACTTCAGACGATCGCGCGCATCGGGCACGGCTTCGGCCGCGCGCTCGACGTGCTTGTCGAGCCCGAGTTCGCGCATCGAATCGCGCAGCGTGCGCGTCAGTTGTCCGATGCGGGCAAGGATGCGGTCCGACGCGAAGTCGCCGCTGTCGTTGCCCGCTTCGGCGCCAGGCGTTTGGGTCGGCGGCGTCACGTCAGCTCCCGGCTTTCGCCATTTTCTCGAGGATCTTGTTGAGCTTCTCGTCGAGCGTCGCGGCCGTGAACGGCTTGACGACGTAACCGCTCGCGCCGGCCTGCGCCGCCGCGATGATGTTTTCCTTCTTCGACTCGGCCGTCACCATCAACACCGGCAGGTGCGCGAGGCTCGCGTCGGCGCGGATTTCCTTCAGCATCGCGAGACCGTCGAGGTTCGGCATGTTCCAGTCGGAGATCACGAACTCGTAGCTGCCGCTGCGCAGACGCGCGAGACCGGCCGCGCCGTCTTCCGCCTCGTCGACGTTCGAGTAGCCCAGTTCCTTCAGCAGGTTGCGGACGATCCGGCGCATCGTCGGAAAATCGTCAACCACCAGAATCTTCATTCCCTTGTCCATTTCTTTCCCTTTGCTTGATCCATGTTGCGGCGCTCGGCCGCGTCATTCCATCCGGCACGCATCATACCCGCTGAACGCGGTCGCCCATCGACGACAAACGCGCCATCACGCGCCGGCTCATGTCCGGCAGCGCGGCGATTTCGTCGGCCGCGCCGAGCGCGATCGCCTCGCGCGGCATGCCGAACACGATGCAACTCGCCTCGTCCTGCGCCAGCGTGTAGGCACCGGCCTTTTTCATCTCCAGCAGCCCGGCCGCGCCGTCGCGCCCCATGCCGGTCAGGATCACGCCAACGGCGTTCTTGCCCGCATGCTGCGCGGCCGAACGGAACAGTACATCGACCGACGGACGATGCCGGTTCACCGGCGGGTCGTCGGACAGATGCGCAATATAGTTCGCGCCGCTCCTCGCGAGCAAAAGATGCGCATGGCCCGGCGCGATGTACGCGTGCCCCGGCAGCACACGCTCGCCGTGCTCTGCTTCTTTAACGGTAATCCGGCACAAACCATTGAGGCGTTGCGCGAAAGATTTCGTAAAGCCCGGCGGCATGTGCTGCGCGATCAGCACCGCGGGCGCGTCGGGCGGCAGCGGCACCAGCACTTCGCGGATCGCTTCGGTGCCGCCCGTCGAGGCGCCGACGATAACCAGCTTCTCGGTACTCAGCAGCGGGTTGTTGAAGAGCGGCGTGGCGCCGGCCGGCGCCTGCGCGGCCTGGGTGGCCGCATGCTGCGCGGGCGCGGCCTGGCGTACGCGCGCGCGGGCTGCCGCGCGAACCTTGTCGGCGAGCTTTTCCGCGTAGTCGAGCATGCCGTCGCGAATGCCGACCTTCGGCTTGGTCACGAAATCGACCGCGCCGAGTTCAAGCGCGCGCAGCGTGATTTCGTTGCCGCGCTCGGTCAGCGACGACACCATCACGACCGGCATCGGCCGCAGACGCATCAGCTTCTCGAGAAAGTCGAGGCCGTCCATGCGCGGCATTTCGACGTCGAGCGTCAACACGTCCGGGTTGTGCTGCTTGATGAGCTCGCGCGCGACGAGCGGATCGGGTGCCGTCGCGACCACCGTCATGTCCGGCTGGCTATTGATGATTTCGGTCATCAGGCTGCGGATCAGCGCCGAATCGTCGACGCACAATACCTTGATCTTTTGCACAGCGCTCACGCCTCCTCTGTGGTTCTGGCGTTGTTGGAATGAGTCGGGCGCGGGCTCGCGCCGAACAGTTCGATTCTCGGCCGCGCGGCGGCGGCGGCCGGCTTCGCGAACAGCTCGACCCGCTTGCGCGCGGCGGCGAGCCGCTCGGCGCGTGCTTCGGCGCTTTGCCGCACGAGCGCCTGCTCGCGCTCGGCGACGCCCGCTTCCTGTTGCAAGCGCAATTTCTTCACCATCACCTGACCGGTGCGCGGCATGAACGCGACCTTGCGCGGGTGCGAGCCCTGCAGGTCCTCGGCGACGATGCGGATCTTTTCGGTGGCCAGATAGCGGCGCACGAACTCCGAGTTGCGATCGCCGATGTTCATCGTCGTCATGCCCGCGAGCACCGCGCCGCCGCCGAACACCTTGGCCTCGAAGCGCTCGCGCCGCCCGCCCGCCTTGATCAGTTCGTTGATCAGCACTTCCATCGCGTACGCGCCGTAGCGCATCGAGTCCGACGCGGCCTGCGCGACGTCGGCGCCGTCGTCGGGCAGCATGAAGTGATTCATGCCGCCGATGCCCGCGGTGCGGTCCTGGATGCAGGCCGCGACGCACGAGCCGAGCACGGTCACGAGCACCATGTCTTCGCTCGTCGTATAGAACTCGTTGGGCAACAGCTTCACGCCGGGGCGCTGGAAGTGGTTGTCGTAGTACAGGTTCGAAGCGATCGGCAGCGTGCTGCTCATGCGGCCACCCCGCTCGATTGATGCGCGTCATGCGCGTCAGGCGCGTTGGCGCGCGACGGCGCGCGAATGCCGCCCACGTCGCGCGTCAATTCGTAGACGGTCTGGCCGCGCAGCCGGAACGCTTGCGTCACGTACGTGAAGTTTTCCGAATGGCCGGCGAACAACAGGCCGCCCGGTTTCATCAGCGGCTCGAAGCGCGTCAGCACCTGCGCCTGCGTCGGCTTGTCGAAATAGATCATCACGTTGCGGCAGAAGATCGCGTCGAACTGCGTGCGCAACTGGTAATCGCGATTGGTCAGGTTCAGTTGCTCGAAGCGCACGAGCGCGCGCACTTCGGGACGCACCTTGACCATCCCCGCATGCGCGCCCGTGCCCTTCAGGAAGAAGCGCTTCAACCGCTCGGGCGACAGGTGCTTGACCTGGTCGAACTGGTAGACGCCGGCCTCGGCCTTCGCGAGCACCTGGGTGTCGATGTCGGTCGCGAGCACCGACGCCTGGCGCGCGCCGCTGTCGCCGAGCGCCTCGATCAGCGTCATCGCGATCGAGTACGGCTCCTCGCCCGTCGATGCCGCCGAGCACCACACGCACACCGGTTGCGCACGGCGCGGCACGAACTCGGCGAGGATCGGAAAGTGATGGGCTTCGCGGAAAAACGCCGTGAGGTTGGTGGTCAGGGCATTGGTGAACGCTTCCCACTCGGCCGGATCGTTTTCCGCTTCGAGCAGATCGAGATACTGCCGGAACGTATCGATGCCGCGCGCCCGCAAGCGGCGCGCGAGGCGGCTATACGCCATGTCGCGCTTGTGGTCCGACAGCGAGATGCCCGCCCCGCGATGAATCAGGTCGCGGATGCGGGCGAAATCGGCCGCCGTAAATTCGAAATCGCGGCCCGTCTCGACGGACCTGGCCGGCTCTGTGCCGTCAGGTGCTGCCCGCGCGGGGCGTTGTGTTGCGCGCGTTGCCATCATGAAAATTCCTGTCTGCGATATGAGCCATCACGCTCGCCGCCCAGCCGGACTGCCTGGGAGGTAGGAATTGTCGTCGCGGGGTCGCGCCCTCCCGCGAGTACCATCGACATATGGCCGGCTCGCGACACGCGTACTGCGCGTGCTTCGATGCTTCGCCCATCCGCGGGCGCGATGCCGGTTGACCACATGTCACTCTGCCGTTGCCTAAAACGTTTCCCAGTCCGCGTCCGAGCTCGCCTTCGCCGTGCCCGGCGGAGCGCCGCGCGTGGGCGTGTCGGTCGTGACGCGAGCCGCGGCTGCGGCCGGCCGGGGCTTCAATACCGGTTCGACGCGTGCGGTTGCGTCGTGCTGCGTCGGGGTCGCCGCGGTTGCCTTCGATTCCTTGCTCGCGCCCACCGGGTTCACCGGAGTCGCCGCGCTCGCCGCTTGCGGTGCAGCCCTGGCGAGCCGCGCGGGCGTCTGCGCACGCTTGGCCGGGGCGCTCTGACGCGCCGGTGTGCCGGTTACCTTCCAGCCGCCCAGCACCGCCTGCAACTGCCGCGTCTGATCTTCGAGCGACGCCGCCGCTGCCGCCGCCTGTTCGACCAGCGCCGCGTTCTGCTGCGTGACCGAATCCATCTGCACGACCGCGCGGTTGACCTGCTCGATGCCGCCCGACTGCTCTTCCGACGCCGCGCTGATCTCGCCCATGATGTCGGTCACGCGACGCACCGCCTGCACGATTTCGTCCATCGTCGTGCCCGCGCGGCCGACCAGCTCGGAGCCGCTCTTGACCTTGTCGGCCGAATCGCCGATCAGCTCCTTGATCTCCTTCGCGGCGCTCGCGCTGCGCTGCGCGAGGCTGCGCACTTCGCCCGCGACGACCGCGAAACCGCGGCCCTGTTCGCCGGCGCGTGCGGCTTCGACCGCCGCGTTCAGCGCGAGGATGTTGGTCTGGAACGCGATGCCCTCGATCACGCCGATGATGTCGACGACCTTGTTCGAACTGATCGCGATTTGCTGCATCGTCGTGACGACCTGGCTCACCACGTCGCCGCCGCGCGTCGCGATGTCCGACGCGTTGACGGCGAGCTGGCTCGCCTGGCGCGCGTTCTCGGTGTTCTGCCGCACGGTGCCGGTCAGCTGATCCATGCTCGATGCGGTTTCCTGCAGCGACGCCGCTTGCTGCTCGGTGCGCTGCGACAGATCGGTGTTGCCCATCGCGATTTCGCGCGCGCCGGTGTCGATCGATTCGGTGCCGCTGCGGACCGCGCGCACCATCGTCGCGAGGCTTTCCTGCATCCGCTTGATGCCCGCGAACAGACGGCCGATTTCATTGTTGCTGAACACCTCGACGGGGGTGGACAGGTCGCCCCCAGCGATCCGCTCGAAGCACGCGGTCGCGTCGTTCAGCGGCTGCACGATGAGCCCGCGCAGCGCGAAACGGATGCCGACCACCACCAGCAGCGCGAGCACCGTGGTCACGCCGATCAGCATAATCATCAGCGACGCGCTCGACTGCGCGCTCGTTTCCTGATCGGCCACGCTCTGCCGCAACGCCTGGATCACCGCGGCGGCGGCCGCGTCGTAGGCGATGAACATCGGGCTGATCTTCGTGTCCGCGACCGCGTGATACGCGTCGAGATTGTTCGCGTTCAACGCGGCGAATTCGACCTCGACGCCGTCGTGCATCACCGTCGTATGCTTCGCGAGCACATCGTCGAGCAAGGCCTGCCCGACGCGGTGCTTCGGCGCGTCGAGATACGCCTGCCAGCTCTGCTTGCTCTTGCCGAGCAACTCCTGCGCGCGATCGAGCGCCTTCTTCGCCTCGTCCGCGTTACCGGCGGCCGTCAGCGTGTTGAAGCGATCGATCGCGATGCGCGAACGCAACAGATACGCCGACGCATCGTCGAGCGCATGAATCGCGACCAGTTCGCCGCGTGCGATGCGATCGAGCGAGCCGCTCGCGCGATTCAGCGCGGTCAGCCCGAGCGCGCCGACCACCACCGTCAGCGTCACCAGAAGAATCCCCACCATCGTCAGCGACGTGCGGATCGACCACCTGCTCAGCATTTTGATGCTCCTTGTGCCGGGTTCCGTTACTGCCTGCGCTCAGACGCCGAGCGTTTCGGTCAGCGACATCTCGGAGCTGGTCATCAGCTTCTCGATGTCCATCAGGATCAGCATGCGGCCGTCGACCGTGCCGAGACCGGTCAGGTATTCGGTCGTCAGCGTCGCGCCGAATTCCGGCGCCGGCATGATCTGATCGACCGCGAGCGTCAGCACGTCCGACACGCCGTCCACGACCATGCCGACCACGCGATGCGCGACGTTCAGGATGATCACGACGGTCTGATGGTCGTACTCGACGCGGCCGAGATGGAACTTGATCCGCATGTCGACGATCGGCACGATGATGCCGCGCAGGTTGATCACACCCTTGATGAACTCGGGCGCGTTGGCGATGCGCGTCACGTTGTCGTAGCCGCGGATTTCCTGCACCTTGAGGATGTCGATGCCGTACTCTTCCGCGCCGAGCGTGAAGACGAGGAATTCCTGACCGCCGGCGTCCGCCTGCGCGTCGCGGCGGCCATTCGTACCGCTCGCGTTTGCGACGCTCGAATTGATGGATTGGACTTCTGCCACGTTAGCCCCCAAACGGTTGGGATGAATTGAGTTGAAGTTGTGTTGCGTATGTCTGTCAGTGCCGCGTTTGCTGCGTGCGTTACGCGAGGCTCATCGCCTGCGCATGCCCATGCGCATGACGCGATTCGCGGTTCAGCGCCGCGACGTCCACGATCAGCGCGACGCTGCCGTCGCCCAGAATGGTCGCCGCGGAAATGCCGTGCACCTTGCGGTAGTTCGTTTCCAGATTCTTCACGACCACCTGCTGCTGGCCGACGAGTTCATCGATCAGCATCGCGAAGCGCCGTCCCTCGGTCTGCATGATCGTGACGATGCCCTGGGTCGGCTCCTGCTTCGCGTCCGACACGTTGAACACCTCGTGCAGCGCGACGAGCGGCAGGTATTCGCCGCGCACGCGCACCACGCGCTCGCCGTTGGCGACCGTGTAAATGTCTTCGGCTCGCGGTTGCAGCGACTCCATCACGAAGTTCAGCGGCAGGATGAAGATCTCGTTGCCGACCTTCACCGACATGCCGTCGAGGATCGCGAGCGTGAGCGGCAGCACGATCCGCGTGGTGCTGCCCTTGCCCGCGTGCGACGTGATCTCGACGTGACCGCCCATCGACTGGATGTTGCGCTTCACCACGTCCATGCCGACGCCGCGGCCGGACACGTCGGTGACCTGCTCCGCGGTCGAGAAGCCCGGCAGGAAGATCAGGTTCCAGACTTCCTCGTCGCTCATCGTGTCGCTGACCTGCATGCCCTGCTTGGCCGCCTTCGCGAGGATCTTGTCGCGGCGCAGGCCCGCGCCGTCGTCGCTGACCTCGATGACGATGTTGCCGCCGTGGTGCGCCGCCGACAGCACCAGCTGACCGGTCGAATCCTTGCCCGCCGCGCGCCGCGCCTCGACGGTTTCGATGCCGTGGTCGAGACTGTTGCGCACGAGGTGCGTCAACGGGTCGATGATCCGTTCGATAAGGCTCTTGTCGAGTTCGGTCGCCTGACCGAAGGTGACGAGTTCGACCTCCTTGCCGAGTTTCGCCGCGAGATCGCGCACCAGACGCGGGAAGCGGCTGAACACGTAATCCATCGGCATCATGCGGATCGACATCACCGCTTCCTGCAGATCGCGCGCGTTGCGCTCGAGTTGCGCCATGCCGTTGAAGAGCCGGTCGTGCAGCGCCGGATCGAACGTGCTGGTGGTCTCCGCGAGCATCGCCTGCGTGATCACCAGCTCGCCGACCAGATTGATCAGCTGATCGACCTTCTCGACGCCGACGCGAATCGAGCTGCCTTCGCCGCCGGCCGCCGCGGCGGCCGGACGGGCCGCCTTGCGGTCCTGATCGGCGGACGCGGCCGAAGCCGGTTTGGCCGCCGCCTGAGCCGCCGCGGGTGCCGCTGGCGGCGGCTCGATGCTGTCCGCCTGAGCGGGCGGGCTTGCGGGCGCAGCGGTGAGGGCCGCCTGGGTCGCCGATGCTGCGGGCTCCGTGTGAAGGACCGGCTGCGCCTGCGCTTGCGCCGCGGGAGCGGCGGGCGCGACCTGCGCGAATTGCGCCGGTGTCGGAGCGGCAGCGTCGGGCGTTCCAGGTTCGCCCTGCTGCGCGTCGTCCACCGGCGCGGTGCCGCGGCCGATCGTGATCTGACTTTCGTCGATCACGAAGCAGCACACGGCGATGATGTCGTCGGAAGATACGTCGCTCGAGAGCCACAGCGTCAGATCGCTGCCGCTCTTGACCTGCCCGACGATGTTGCCCAGGTTGCCCAGCTCTTCGGCGAGCAGTTCCTGGTCTTTCTCTCCCACGCCCCGTAGCGTAATTTTCAGATGTGGGCCGGCGCTGTCGGCCGTGCCCGCGGCTTGTCCGGTCTGTGCCGGTTCGCCGTCGATCCATTCGCCCGCCGCCTGCACCGCCTGTTCGACGACGTGCTCGGGCGGGGTGCCGCCTTGCTGCTGTACCGCGGTTGCTTGTGTTGTTGTTTGGGTTGCCGTCGCCTGCGCTGCTGCGGGCGCGGGGGCGCTCACGGCCGGCGCGGTTTCGGCGCTCGACGCCGCTGCCGGCGCGCCGCCCATGCGGCTTTCCGCGTGCAGCTGCTCCAGCTTGGCGCAGATCGCGCGCGCCACCGCCGCATCGGGCTCGGCGCTCGCGCGATAGTCGGCGAGCTGGCCGGACAGCACGTCCTTGGTTTCGAGGAACGTGTCGATCATGTCCTTGCGCAGCACCAGCTCGTTGTTGCGCGCGCGATCGAGCAGCGACTCGAGAATGTGCGTGGTCTCGGTGAGCGCTGTGAAACCGAACGTCGCCGCGCCGCCCTTGATCGAATGCGCGGCGCGAAAGATCGCCGCGAGGTCTTCGGGGTCCGGGTGGGCCACGTCGAGATTGAGCAGCAATTGCTCCATCTGCGCGAGCAGTTCGTCCGCTTCGTCGAAGAACGTCTGATAGAACTGTGTGATGTCGAGTGTCATGCCTGGTTCACCGCGAGAGTGCCTGTCTGGCGTGAGTCGCCGTAGAGGCGCGTCGAGAGCTATCTGTACTGTGTCTAAAGGTGCTGATGACGCGGATCAAGCCGGGTCCGGTTCGGCCAGCGCCGCCACCAGCTCGGTCAGCAGGTCCGGGTCGAGCGGCTTTTCGATCCAGCCGGTCGCGCCCGCCGCGCGCGCCGCCTCTTTGAAGGGTTCGCCCGATTCCGTCGTGAGGACGAGGATGGGCGTCGCCTGATAGGCCGGATTTCCGCGCAGCGCGGTGATCAGATCGAGACCGGTCTTGCCGGGCATGTGCTGGTCGGTCAACACGAGATCGAACGCCATCGCGAGCGCGTTTTCGAGCCCTTCGTTGCCGTCCGCCGCGAGCGTGACTTCATAGCCGGCGCCCGTCAGCGTCGCGGCGAGGATCTGCCGCATCGATGCCGAATCGTCGATTGCCAGGATGTGCCTGATCATGAAAACCTCGCTGCGCTTAACACTGGGCCGCCGGGCGGTGCGCGCCGGTCGGGCGCGGGCCGCGGCCCGGCGGCCGCGGTCTGTTACTGGGCCGGTGGCGCCGCCGCCGGCAACTTCGGTGCAGCCGTCACCGGCTGCGCAAGTCTTTGCAGCAGCGGCTTCGAGCCGGCTGCGTCGTCCGACAGGGTCGTCGTCGTGGAGTCGTCGTGATCGAGCGCCTCCTCGGACTTCCTGTTCAACACGATGATGCTGATGCGACGGTTTTCCGGATCGAGCGGGTCCGCCTTGTTCAGGTTCTGCGTCGACGCGAGACCGAGCACGCGCATCACCTTCGCTTCGTCCATGCCGCCCGCGACCAGCTCGCGCCGCGACGCGTTGGCGCGGTCGGCCGACAGCTCCCAGTTGCTATAGCCCTTCTCGCCGCCCGCGTACGGCACGGCGTCGGTATGGCCCTGCACGATGATGCGGTTCGGCACGTCGTTCAGCGTGTGGCCGATCTCGCGCAGGATGTCGCGCATGTACGGCTCGACGACGTCGCGTGCGGTCGCGAACATCGGCCGCTTCTGCGAGTCGACGATCTCGATGCGCAGGCCGGTCAGCGTCGAGTCGATGCGGATCTGCTGCTTGAACTGGCGCAGCACCGGGTTCGCCTCGATCGCGGCCATCAGCTTGACCTGCAGGTCGTGCAGGCGCACCTGTTCCTGGCGTTCGAGCGCGCCCTTCAGCTGCTTCACGGAGTCGTCGTCGTTGTGCGACGCGGTGCGCTCGGCGCGGCTGCTGCTGCCGTCGGTCGAGCGGGTCACGCCCTGCGCGTCGGTCGAGATGTCGCGACCGCCGCCCTTCAGGATGCTCGAGTCTTCGGCGCTGCGATCGCCGCCCCACAGCGTGATCTTCAACGGCTGGTTGAAGTAGTCGGCGATACCTTTCAGCTGCACGGTGGAGGCCGAACTCAGCAGCCACATCAGCAGGAAGAACGCCATCATCGCGGTCATGAAGTCCGCGTACGCGAGCTTCCACGCGCCGCCGTGATGACCGGACTTTTTCGGCGCGCTGCGCTTGACGACGATTGCGCGGTCTTTGTCCTTGCTGCTCATCGGTTCGGTTCCCGTCGCCTGCTTATTTCGCCTTGACGCGGCGCACGTGCTCTTCGAGCTCGGCGAACGACGGGCGCTCGGTCGAGAACAGCACCTTGCGGCCGAACTCGACCGCGATCGCCGGCGCGTAGCCGTTCAGGCTCGCGAGGATCGTCACCTTGATGCACTGGAACATCTTGGTCGACTCGGTCACGCGCTGCTCGGCGACGCTGGCGAGCGGCCCGATCAGCCCGTACGAAAGCAGAATGCCGAGGAACGTGCCGACGAGCGCCTGCGCGATCATTTCACCGAGCACCGCGGGCGGCTTGTCGGCCGAGGCCATCGTGTGCACGACGCCCATCACCGCGGCGACGATACCGAACGCCGGCATCGCGTCGCCGACCTTGGTCAGCGCGTGCGCGGGCGCCTCGCCTTCCTGGTGGTGCGTCTCGATCTCCTCGTCCATCAGGCTTTCGATCTCGAATGCATTCATGTTGCCGCCGACCATCAGCCGCAGGTAGTCGGTCAGGAACTCGATGATGTGCTTGTCGGCGAGGATCTTCGGGTACTGCGTGAAGATCGGGCTCTTCGACGGATCGTCGATGTCGGCTTCGAGCGTCAGCGTGCCTTCCTTGCGCGCTTTCGCGAGCAGCACGTACAGGAGCCCCATCAGCTCCATGTAGACGTCCTTGTTGTACTTCGCGCCCTTGAACAGGGTCGGAATGACGCGCAGGGTCGCCCGGATCGTCTTCATCCCGTTACCGAGAATGAATGCGCCGACTCCGGCGCCGACGATCATCAGCACCTCGACGGGTTGCAGCAGCGCGCCGAGATGGCCGCCTTCGAGCGCGTAACCGCCGAAAACGGACAACAGCGTCACGAGTGTTCCCACGAAAATCAGCACTGCCGAGCCCTCACAAAAAAGCGACGGTTACCGTCGTTAGTCAGGTTTACGGCACCGAGGCGGAAAACTTTGGGGAAAAAGACGGCGCTCGAGTCCGGTGTAAACCAGAGGCTTGCGCTGTCTCAACGCGTGCTGCTCAGACTTCGGCGGTGACGAGGGTATCGAGCGTGGGGGCGGGGCAGCGGGCCTCGTGAGCTCGCGCGTCGGTCACTTGCGGCACCTCGGCTGGGACTCCGGCGACGGCGATTTGCCGCTCGGCCCGCGTTTGCGCCGCCTTCTTCGTCTTGCCCGCGCGCGACGGCGGCTGACACAGCCCGCAAACGAACCCGTGCTGCGGATCGTGCGCGTGCGCGACGAAGTGGCCGCCGCAGCGGCGGCAGGCGCTCATCTGCAGCATGCCCGAGTCGAAGAAGCGCACCAGCGTCCAGGCGCGCGTGAGACTGAGCACCGGCTCGTCGTCGTGCAACTGCACGTGCTCGAAATACAGCCGGTAGCTCTTCACGATCGATTCGATCGCGCGGCAGCCGCCGTGACCGGCCATGAAACGGTAGATGTTGTAGAACAGCGACGAATGAAAGTTCGGCTGCCAGGTCATGAACCAGTCGGTCGAAAACGGCAGCATGCCCTTGGGCGGCGACACCCCTTTCAATTCCTTGTACAGCTTGACGAGCCGGTCGCGCGACAGGCTGGTTTCCGCCTCCAGCAATTGCAGACGCGCGCCCAGTTCGATCAGCTCGATCGCGAGGGTGATTTCCCGGACTTCGAGTAAGACGCTCTTACTGGCCATTAGCCGATCTGCTCGACCGGCTGGCTCGCCATCAGGATCGCCGAATGAGCCTGCGCCATCGCGCTGGACTTGTCCTTGTCCGCAAGGGCGGACAGCACCGCGTGATCGTCGAAGCGGAAGCGGCACAGCATCTGGTTGGACGCCGCGAGCTTGACGGTCTGCGCCAACGACAGATTGGCGAGCACGTCGGCCAGCTGGTCCGAAATACCCATGCGGAACATGCCCATCGGCTTGTCTTCGCGCAGCAGACGCTGGGCGAGCAGCAGATAGGAAAGATTGACTTCCCTGATCTCACTGAGCATATGGCTAGTCGTGCTCATGATTTCCCCCGTTCGTATGCCCGGCTGGTCAGGCCGATTTTTGCGGAAACGTTTGCTCGAACGCGCGCGCTGAATCCGCGCGAATCCGCTCGTCTCTGGTCTTGCAAGCATTGTCTCGAAAGGGGGCACAGCCGAAAATCGGAGAGACACCCCAGCTGGGTGACGGATTAATCCGTCATTTGTGTAGGAATTATTCCTACAACCCGGGTTGCGGCGAGGCACGAATTGGGCCGAATTGATGCGCGGGGCGGGACTGACGATGCGCGCTGGGAATTTATACGGCTGCGGCGTGTACCGGATGGTGAGTTTTCAGAACTTCACCGCCGCACCGTAAATCGGTGGAAAAGAATTATAAGACGTTTTCACCCGACTGCAATCTGGCTCGGGTAGAGATCTTTCCCGGCTCATCCGACCCTCGGGTCCGCCGCTTGCTACGGTGCATTTCGCCTGTCGAGCTTGATTGAGTCGGTGGAATTACGCTTCCCGATGATGGGGACCTGTTGACGGCTCGACCTTGCGCGGCAGCTGTAACGGTCCATGTTTCGCGCTGTAACAACATTAAGCGTTTGAAAAATAACTCGAATTACCGCGGTCGATCCCGATAATGAAGGCTAAGGGATTACCCGATAGCTATTTCGGAGCCCCCTCGGGCGGGGCAAACCGCGCCCAACCGTCCGGTTAGGCATACGTACCACGCGCCATTCAGCCGTCGTACGAAGCCCCGGTAAGTATCAAAAATCCGCATGGGATCCGGGTCGGCGCCACAGCGCTAACTCTGATCGACACAGGAGAAAACGCATGCGAATCGCACAAGTCGCGCCGCTCTACGAAGCTGTCCCACCGAAACTCTATGGCGGCACCGAACGTGTCGTGTCGTATCTGACCGAAGCGCTGGTCGAGCTCGGCCATGACGTCACGCTGTTCGCGAGCGGCGACTCAGTCACGTCCGCCAATCTCGAGGCATGCTGGCCGCGCGCGCTGCGCCTCGATCCGACGATTCGCGATGCATTGGCGCCGCACGTGCTGATGATGGAAAAGGTCCGCAAGATCGCGCACGAGTTCGACGTGCTGCACTTCCATCTCGACTACCTGCCGTTCCCGCTGTTCACGACGATGGACACGCCGTTCGTGACCACGCTGCACGGTCGTCTCGACCTGCCGGAATTACAGCCGGTGTTCGACGTGTTCTCGCATGTGCCGGTCGTGTCGATTTCGGATTCGCAGCGTCTGCCGCTGCAGCAGGCCAACTGGCTCAACACGATCTATCACGGTCTGCCGGACCAGTTGCTGACGCCGCAGCCGCACAAGAAGCCCGAATATCTCGCGTTCCTCGGCCGCATCTGCCCGGAAAAACGCGTCGATACAGCTATCAGGATCGCCGCGCAAAGCGGTCTGCCGCTGAAGATCGCCGCCAAGGTGGACAAGGTCGACATGGAGTACTTCAAGCGCGAGATCGAGCCGCTGCTGTCGATGGCGCATGTCGAGTTCGTCGGCGAGATCAACGAGGCGCAGAAACCCGAGTTTCTGTCGGGCGCGAAGGCGCTGCTGTTCCCGATCGACTGGTCCGAGCCGTTCGGCCTCGTGATGATCGAGTCGATGGCCTGCGGCACGCCGGTTATCGCGTTCAACCGCGGCTCCGTGCCTGAGGTGATCGACCACGGCGTGACCGGCTATATCGTCGAGGACGTGCAAGGCGCGGTAGCGGCTCTGCAGCGTCTCGACGAGCTGTCGCGCATCGAAATCCGCGCCCAGTTCGAACGCCGCTTCAGTTCGAAAACGATGGCGCAGAACTATATCGACGGCTATTCCGCCTTGATTGAAACGTCGCGGCGCCCGGTATTGCGCCAGGTCGCGGTCGGCTAGGCGCGCCTGAAAACGGCCGGCGCTTTTACGGCTGGCCGTTTTCGGCCCGCATTGAAGCGGCGCTGTGAACCTTCGCTTATAACGCCGCAATAGCGGCGAGTCCGGCATCGGAATCGTTTGCGCGAGCGAAAAACGAAGTCTTTTGGCTGCCGGACGCGAAAAAGCCGCCCTGTATGGGCGGCTTTTTTAATACAGGGATGGTTGCGCTTCCACGGTGGATTTGCGCGCGGCGAATAAGGCAAACAGCAAAGAAACCTTCAGACCGCCTTCACCCCGTCTCACATCAGGTCGAGCGGGCGTCACGCCGAGCCAATCAGAAATCGCTCGCGATTCTTGCCGACGATCCATTTGGGCGGCTTGCCGCGCCCGCTCCATGTATTGCCCGACTTCGGGTCCTGATATTTCGCCGGCAGCGGCGTCTTCTTGGGCGGGCGGCCGCGCTTGGCGGCGACCGCGAAACCGAGATCCTGCGCGGTCAGACCGTATTCGGCGATCTTTTGGCGGATGTCGGCGACGACATTGTCGATTTCCGTGCGTCGCGCTTCTTCTGCCTGTGCCTGCAATTTGGCAATCTGCGCCTTGAGGTCTGCATATTGAGACATTCGGTTCTCCCCTTTTCTAGAACTCATTCGACCGCAGACTAGCTGCAATTATAAAAATTCGCAATGGCGACTAATACCGGTTTAGCGAATTTTCCTCTGATAATTATTAAAGAGTGTGAATTGTAAAACCTGCGCTTTATCTCGCAATAGTTTATAAATTTTGTGCGGATTGACAATCTTTGACAACCGATTTGGCGCTGTCTGCCTAGAATTGCGCGCTCAAGGTACGTACTCGCCCGTTTCGATGCGTGCTTCTGAAGTACCCATTCTTTTTAGGATCACCAAAAATGCAGTTGTCAAAGCGCCTCGTTGCCGAATTGCTCGGCACCTTCTGGCTCGTGCTCGGAGGCTGCGGCAGCGCGGTCCTCGCTGCCAACTTCGCCGGGCCGGTTCACGGATTGGGCATCGGCTTCGTCGGCGTGTCGCTGGCCTTCGGCCTGACCGTGCTGACGATGGCTTTTGCGATTGGCCACATTTCGGGCTGCCACCTGAATCCGGCGGTGAGCGTCGGACTGGCCGTCGCCGGCCGATTTCCGGTGCGCGATCTTCTGCCCTATGTCGTCGCGCAGGTGGTCGGCGCGGTGCTCGGCGCATTCGTACTGTCGCTGATCGCGTCGGGCAAGCCTGGCTTCGACCTCGTCGCGAGCGGCTTCGCGACGAACGGTTACGGCGAGCAATCGCCGGGGCACTACTCGCTCGCCGCTGCCTTCATTTGCGAAGTGGTCATGACTGGCTTCTTCCTGTTCGTGATTCTCGGCGCGACCGACCGCCGCGCGCCGGCCGGCTTCGCGCCCATCGCGATCGGCCTGTGCCTGACGCTGATCCATCTGGTCTCGATTCCAGTCACCAATACGTCGGTCAATCCGGCACGCTCGACGGGCCCGGCGCTATTCGTCGGCGGCGTGGCGATCGATCAGCTGTGGCTGTTCTGGGTTGCGCCGATCATCGGTGCGGTGATCGCGGGTGTCGTCTATCCGCTGATCGCTGAGGATCGCAGCAGCGATGGGCGCAGGCTGGCGCTCGACTGACGGCCAGTTCGACGCCCCGGTCTCGCGATCGTCGCGTAGTCGGCATGAATGGGCGCCTCGGCGCCCATTATTCATTGCGCTCGCCAATGCGATATGAATGCCGCGCCGGCCGCGTGCCGGTGGGCACCGCTGCTAGAATCGGGCGACTTCCCAGCCTCGCACAGGTGCTTTCGATGAACCGTTTCCGCGGATTCCTGCATGGCGTCGCACTGTCGCTCGGCGGCCTGTGCGCGAGCACGATGGCGTTGCCGGCCGCGTCCGCGGCGACGAACACGGCGACCGTCGTTGCGACCGCGGCCCCCGTTGTTGCCGCGGCGGGCGGCAATATCGAAACCCTCGTATTCGTTCGACACGGCGAGAAACCCGCGCAGGGGTACGGCCAGCTAGACTGCCAGGGGCTCAACCGTGCGCTCGCGTTGCCGGCCGTGATCGCCGCCAAATTCGGCAAACCCGATGCGATCTACGCGCCCGACCCCGGCCAGCAAAAAGACGACGGCGGTCATCCGTACTATTACGTGCGCCCGCTCGCGACGATCGAACCGACCGCGATTCAATTCCAGATGCCGGTCCAAACACCGTACGGTTTTGCGCAGATCGACCAGCTCGGCAACGCGCTCGTCGACCCGGCCAATCGCGGCAAGCTGATCGTCATTGCCTGGGAGCACAAGCTGATCGAGAAGCTGTTGCGGCAGATGTTGAGCACGCATGGCGGTCGCGCGGCCGACGTGCCGAAATGGCAAAGCGACGACTTCGACAGCATTTACATCGTCCGACTCGACTGGCAGAACGGCACGCCGCGCGCGAGCTTCAAACACGATCGCGAAGGGCTCGACGGGCGGGCAACCGATTGCCCTTGCGCGGCCTTGCCGGGAGTGTCGGCATCTTCGGCAGGGGCGGCCTCTTCCGCAACTTCGGCCGCTTCCGCGCCCGCGGCGGATTAATTGAGCAATACAGATGTAAGCCGTGTTTACGTGCGCCGGCGCGGCAAGCGGCGAGCGTGCGCGACGAGCCGCCTGCCGGCTTGAATTGATCCGCCGCAAAGCCCCGTGCGGCGCGGCTGCAAGCGAAGTAAGGTGTTTGCGCGCAACGTCCGCGCGAGCGTTTTTTCTAGCTTCGATGACTTCGACGATGCTTGCAGTCCGTAAC
Organism: Paraburkholderia sp. UCT2; assembly: GCF_014397665.1. Classification (NCBI taxonomy): domain Bacteria; kingdom Pseudomonadati; phylum Pseudomonadota; class Betaproteobacteria; order Burkholderiales; family Burkholderiaceae; genus Paraburkholderia; species Paraburkholderia sp. UCT2. The sequence goes on along the minus strand of NZ_VZQO01000001.1, from coordinate 317,959 downwards.
ATCTGGTCGCAGTCCAGCCCGCCTCGAGTGCGTACATTGGTCCTGTGCGACAAACCTACGTCGCCTCACAGGAGAGACCAACATGAAACGCATCGTCACTCACTTGCTAGTTGCTGCCGGACTCGCGGCGGGCGCATGCGGTGTCGCGCAGGCGCATACGGATCTGAGCGTCGGCCTATCGCTCGGCGCCCCGGTTTATGCCGCGCCCGCGCGCGTCTACGCCGCGCCGGAGCCGGTGTATTACGGCGGCTGGGATCATCGCTACCCGCGTGGTGACTACTACCGCGACTATCACCGCGATGATCGCGGCTGGGGTCACGACAACCGTCGCTGGGGCCATGACAATCGAGGCGAGCACCGCGGCTGGCGCGATTGACGAGCGCAAGCGGAGCGCACGCTGCGCGCTTCGCGAGCAACTTTTGCGGCCCGCATCCACGCGAGTGGATGCGGGCCGCTTTCAATCGCAGTGACTGCGGTTCAAGATGCCAGTTCGTCGTTGAGCGCAAACAGTTTGCGCAGATGATGCGCAACGCCCGCCTCGAAGTTGTTGCCGATGCGCGGCACATGCGGCAGGCGGGTGATCAGATCGGGATTGGCGTTGTTCATCATGAATGGATGGCCGGCCGTCTCGAGCAGATCGATATCGTTCATGTTGTCGCCGAACGCGACGCAGTGCGACGCGTCGACACCGAGACGCTCGAGCACGATCTGCAGGGCGCGCCCCTTCGACACATTCGCGGTCATCACTTCGAGACAATCCGGCAATGAATACGTCACGTACAGTCGTTCGCCGAAGTCGCGTTCCAGATTGGCGGCCACCTGCGCGAGATCGGCGGGATCGCCGATATACAGCGCCTTGGCAATGTCGACGCCATCGTGCTTCGGCAGGTCGGTCACTTCGTACGTGAAGCCGGAATCCTGGTGAAATTCCAGCAGATGGGGCGCGGCGCGGTCGATCAGCCACGCCTCGTCTGCAAACAGACTGACGATCACTCGACCATGCGCGCCGACAATTTCGGGCTGCACGAGACGCTGGACGATCGCCGGCGGCAAATCGTCGGCGTGGATCACCGTGTTGTCAGGCGCGTGAATGCGCGCGCCGTTCGACGTGATCAGATACGGATTGATGCCGAGCAGATCGCGGATGCCCGCGACGTCGCAGTAATGCCGCCCGGTGGCGATCACGAACTGCAGCCCGTCGCTTTCGAGCTTGCGCACCGTGGCGACCGTGAACGGGTCTACCTGGTGATCGGCGTTGAGCAGTGTGCCGTCGAGATCCGTGGCGATGACTTTATACATGGTGAGTCCGGCGGCTGAACCGTCGAGGCAGCGTCAAAGCGGCTATTTTACAGGTCTCCTCGAGCCAGCCGCTGCGCCTCGCGCCGCGCCAGTTGCAAGCCGCCATGCGCCGAATCCGCCCGCGGCTCGCGCAGGCGCGCCTGATACGCCTGCGGCACGTACTCGCGCAACGGCATACCAAGGCCTCCGCATAACGCGACCGGCAGCGCGCCCGTCGCGTCCAGCGCGGCGATCATCTTGCCGACTTCGACGCCGGCCTCGCCGAGCAGCCGCGCCGCGAACGGATGTGCGCGGTGTTCGATCGCGATCGGCGCGAGCCGCGCGTAGGCAGTCTGATTAGCCGCGCACAGCCACACGACGAGACTGTCGCGATCCCGCGCGCCGGTATGCGCGAGCAGCGCGTGTGTGAGATCGTCGACGGCAACGCGGCCGTCCAGCGCCTGTTGCGCGTGCACGATCAGCCGAAGGCCGAGCCACGCGCCGCTCGCTTCGTCGCCCGATGGAAAGCCGTAGCCGCTGGCCATGCGGAATTCGCCGTCGCTCGCGAGCGAAGCCGCGACGCTGCCGGTGCCGAGTGCGACGATCACGCCGGGCGCGCCGTCGTGCGCGCCGAGCAGGGTCGTGTAGGCGTCGGTCTCGACGGCCAGTCCGGCGAGCCGCGGCGCCTGCTGGTGAAACTCGGCGAGCCAGTCGCGATTGTTGACGCCCGCCAGTCCGCAACCGAGCACGCAGCGCGACCAGTCCAGCGCGACTCCGGCTCGCTCGAACGCTTCGCCGCAGGCGGCCTGAATGGACTGCCATGCGCGCGGGATGCCGAGCCCAAGGCCCGATGGGCCGCTTGCCGCTTGCGCCAGTTCGCGGCCCTGCGCGTCGCCGAGCACGACGCGCGTGCCGGTGCCGCCGCCGTCGACGCCGATCAGAAAGAAGTCGTGGTTCATCGAATCGAATCGGTTCCGTGGGTGAATAACGCTTAGCGTGGCAGGTCAGTTTGAATCGCGCAATTAGCCGATTGGCCAGCTTGCGGCGCACCCCGCTTCCGCTATGCTGGCGAACGACATGACCACGCGGGGGCACGACAGTGACACAACGATGCAACTGGGTATCGAGCGAAGCGCTCGCACGGTACCACGACACCGAATGGGGTGTGCCCTCGCGCGACGACCAGCACCTGTTCGAGATGCTCGTGCTCGAAGGCGCGCAGGCCGGTTTGTCATGGTCGACGATCCTCAACAAGCGCATCGGCTACCGCCGTGCATTCGCCGACTTCGACATCGACAAGGTCGCGGCCTTCACGCCGAAGCGCGTGGATGCGCTCGTCGCCGATGAAAGCATCGTGCGACATCGCGGCAAAATCGAGGCGGCCATCCTGAACGCGCGCGCTGTGCAGCAGATTCAGGCCGAACATGGCTCGCTCGCGAACTTCGTGTGGTCATTCGTCGACGACACGCCGATTCAGAACGAATGGGCTTCGTATAAGCATGCACCTGCGTCGACGGAAGTATCGGACGCGCTAAGCAAGGCGCTCAAGCGCTACGGTTGCAAATTTGTCGGTTCGACGATCTGCTACGCATTCATGCAGGCGGTCGGCATGGTCAACGATCATGAGACGACCTGCATGTGTCGTGAGCGATGCGTGTCGCTGGGCAAGAAGGGGCGTGGTCGGACGGCGAGATGAGGCCACGGCGTCCGCGGGAGGCGCAAACGCGTGAATTGGCGCCCTTTCGTGCCCGTAGTCGGCCCTTCGTCGGACGACGCACGGCGGATACTCGTCGCCATGCGCTCACGCGATGCGCACTCAACAACAAATAACTACCGCCTCGGACGCGGGAGACCAACCATGAGAACACTTAGCTTCCTGACCCACCAAGACATTTACGATCAGTCCGTCACGCATCTGTTCGAACAGAAACGCGCTGCATTGCTACCGAGAGGCGGCGGCGCCTACCGCGGCTATTGCGGCGGCTGCCCGGTCGGCAACCTGATCAAGCCGCGCGATTACATGACCGCAATGGAAGGCGTGCCGGTGCGCTTCATCGGCAAGCCACTGGCCGAAGTGCCCGCTTACATGGATGTCGGCTTGGCCGCGCTGAAAAAAGCGCTGCTTCGCGCCCGCATCAACGTATACGATCCGGTGACCATCGCTTTGCTCAGTTGCCTGCAAAACGTGCACGACGTGTTCGGCACATGGGAGTGGCACGATCGGCTGGGCTCGATCGCGCGCGAGTTCGGGCTGTCGGCCGAGCGGCTGAGGAGCGCGGCGTAACGGCTGCACGCAGGGGCAAAATCCGACGCCGCAAAAGCAAAACGGCGATGTGGCTTCTTTCGAAGCTCACACCGCCGTTCGGCGTATCTAAAAAGCGTGTTTAGTGCAGCTTTTTCGGCAGCATCTGGCTGCGCAGACGCTTGTGCAGGCGCTTAACAGCTGCTGCCTTCTTGCGCTTGCGAGCCGTGGTCGGCTTTTCGTACGACTGGCGTTCACGCAGTTCGGCGATCAGGCCATTCTTTTCGATTGCGCGACGAAAGCGGCGAATTGCCACTTCGAACGGCTCGTTTTCCTTCAGAAGAATCGTCGTCATGTAATTCCTAACTCAATCACTAGATACGGGTTTAATTGCATGGCGGTAACCGCTCAGGTCACCACTCACGCGCCGGCCCTCCGGTCGCTTCGATTCATGGCCAGTAACAGGCAAACGCGAGGCTGATAAACAACCCCGGCCAAACCACGAATGAAGCGAGAGGCAAAGCGGCCACGGAGGCCGGAAAAGAGAGGTGGGGAGTTCACCGCGGAACGCGGACAGACGTAGTGCAAAAGCCGCGTCTGTTGCCGTTTCGCCAACCTTTCATCAACGAAGAACACTGACGAAACAGGCAAAGATCTCAATTCACTCCCGATCATATCAGGAAACTCTCCATGCTACCAGGGGTTTACCGATTGCGCCAGGCTTTTCCCTGGCGCGGATCGCCCCCGCGTCGGCGGCCGAGGTGTTCGCCTTATCAGGCGCTCGCTTCGTCCAGCTCACGAATATCGTCGACGGCGAGGGACAGCTGGACGGCCGCGACCAGGCTCTTCAACTGCTGGACCGAGGTTGCGCTCGCAATAGGGGCCGTAACGCTCGGGCGCGCGATCAGCCATGCAAGCGCGATCGCGGCCGGCGTGCTGCCGTGCCGTTGCGCGACGCGGTCGAGCGCGCCGAGAATCCGCAAGCCGCGCCCGTTCAGGTATTTTTCGACCCGGCTCCCGCGCGCCTTGCCGGCCAGATCGGCCTCGCTGCGGTATTTGCCTGACAGGAACCCGCTCGCGAGGCTGTAATAGACGACCACGCCGAGATGATTCGCGAGCGCCACCGGCTCGCTGTCGCTCTCGTATTGCGCGCGGTCGTACAGGTTGTATTCGGGCTGCAGCAACTGATACCCGGGCAGCCCGTGCTCGCGCGATACCGCCAGCGCTTCCTCGACGCGCGCGCCACTATAGTTAGACGCGCCGATCACGCGCACCTTGCCCGCCTCGATCAGCTTCTGATACGCACCGAGCGTTTCGGCGAGCGGCGTCGCGGTGTCGTCGTCGTGGGAGAAATAGACGTCGATGTAATCGGTTTGCAGGCGGCGCAGCGAGTCTTCGACCGCCGCCTGGATATTTGCGGCCGATAGCCCCTTGCGCTGCGGATGCTTCGACACCTTGGTCGCGAGCACGATCCGCTCGCGCTTGCCGCTCTGATGGAACCACTTGCCGAGGATCGTCTCCGACTCGCCGCCCTGGTTGCCGGGCACCCAGGCCGAGTAGACATCGGCGGTGTCGATGAAATTGAGTCCGGCTTCAACGAACGCGTCGAGGATCGAGAAAGAGGTGGCTTCATCGGCCGTCCAGCCGAATACGTTGCCGCCGAACATGAGCGGGGCGACCTGCAACGAGGAAGTGCCGATCCTGCGTAGTTCCATGATGGCTCCAGGTATGAGTGGGCGAACGCAATGCGGGAAATGGGCCGGGCAAACCCGGGACCGTTGAGCATACGCCGCCTTGCACTACGTTGCAGCCCCGGGCACGAAGGCTACTCAGCACGCCTCGCGCTTGAACGCGGTCGATGCGTGGCGCAAAAGATGGCGCAATAGTTTGCGCGCGTCTCAAGTTTATTCAGAACACCGCTGGTGTTCACGAATGCCGCCGGCGGCAGCGTCACGAACAACCGCGACGCGGGCACGCGCTACGTGCAGGTGTCGGTCCCGCGGCAGATCACGATCATCGACAACGGTCAGACGGTGTTCCAGAGCGTGCAGGCAGACGGCTCCGCCTACGTCGCCGCGGCCGGCTCGTCCAATCAGGGCACGGCCACGTTGGGCACGGTCACGCGACCAACTGGCGGCATCAGACGTCAACGACAACCACTCGATCCAGTTCGCGACGGACACTACCACCGGCGCGATGATCTATAGGTCAGGACAACTCGGCCAATACGACGACGCAAACGACCGGCAGGTACACAGACGTCTCGGTAATTGTGGCCGGCTCCGTCTTGAGCGTCCCGATCTCGCGTACGCCCGAAGGACGGCGACGCGTTCAGCGTGACGCCCGGCAATGCGAGCGCCAACAGGCAACACGCCTGCCGGTACGGCGGCGCTCGATAACGCACTCACGACGGGCGAGGCGCGGCTCTCCAACTCGTACTCGACGTGGTCACGATCCTGGCTTCGGTAGGCGGAGGCGTCGCAGAAAACCTTCTCGTCCGCGCAGAACCTGTCGCTCCCCGAATACATCAATCCCTGGTGTGGGCGAGAGGCTGGCACACGCCGCCAGGCACACCAGCCTCCCCGCAAGCGCAGCCGCACAGCGCATATTTTTCAAGCGCGCTCCCAAAGCGCCCGCTCAGCCCCTGGTCGTAGCGCCGCTGCCACGCACCCCAGCTCCTCGACACATGCTCGCGCTGTTCGATGCGCTGCCGCCGGAATTGCGCGTCGGTCTCGTTTGGCGGGGCAAGCCGCAACATCACAACGACGCCAACCGGTCGTTGCCGGCGGTCGCGTTGCTCGCGCCGCTCTGGCGGAAGAGGTGGTCGAGCGGGTGCGGGAGAGGTTCGCTAGTTGGCCCTGATTGAGTGCACGCCCATGGCTACGGGATACCAGGCATTAGCACCGCCGATAGTCTGTCGCCTGAACTATCGCTCTACCCCACGTGCCCGCAACAAAGCTTTAGTTGACCGACCAGGCGCAATGGTCACTTCAGGAACGTCGACCATGCCTGGTGTTTGCGGTAGTACTGATCCTCCGCAGCATCCAGTCCGTTGTCCTTGTACCAGGGCAGATGCCTGCACGTGTACCGTCCACCGAAACGCACCGCAGCCAGATGAGTTTCGCGGCGGAAGTACCGCTTGTTGTAGACCGCAAAGGTCGTATCGATCGGCGCGCGAAAGATCGGGTCACCGTTGGCGCTCGCCGCGATCTGCTGTTGCCAGAAGCGTGCTTCCCAGTCGATCAGCCCATAGTTCTTCACGCCGTCCGACTGCATGATGGAGAGTGCTTTCTCGTCCATCAGCGCGGGTTGCGAGATGTCGAGAGCAAAGCCGGCCTTGCCGATTTTCAAAGCTTCCGTGGCGTCTATCAGGTCGAACAGGAAAGTATCGGGCAACTCGGGATTCAGTTCGAGATCGGGATCGGTAATGCAGAAAATGTCCGGCAGCCGGTGATAGATGACGTCTGAAAGCGTGAACGCGCGCGGCCCGACATTGTGGTCGAGCCGTGCGACGCTCACCGTATCCTGGATGCTGGCGAGGTAGTCGAGCATACCGGGGGCGCTCGATGCGTTGTCCACGACGATGAGATTGCGCAATCCTCTGCCTTGGAGCTGCGACACCATCCGGCGCAGATATGTGACGTTGTTAAAGGTCGGGATCAGAACCGGCACGTTGGCGATCAGGGCGCCGACTGGATGCCGGTATTGCCGGCTATCCGCCCTGAGCGCTGCCAGCTCGCTCGCTGGCTCAGCCTGGTTGACCGGCGCGATGCGCTCAAGATCGCTCACGTATTGTGAGACTCGGCTCAGTTCCTGGCTGATGTTCCTGTCGTTCGGCAGCAGGATATTGGCCTTGCGCAAAGGCTCCAGTGCCTCAAAGGATTTCCCTTGCTGCCGTAGCGACGTCGCCAGCATGTGCCATGCCTTGCCGATTTCTGGCAAGAGCGTGGTGAACTGGCGGGCTACAGCTTCGGCCTCGGCAAACTGCTGCTTGTCGAGCAGGAGCGTGAGCGTATCGACGAATTCACCGGCCAGCGCGGCGCGCTGCTCGGGCGACAGGCCTGCTGGGCTGTCCCGGGCGGTGTGCGCATTGCTGACATGCGCCAGAACCTCGAAATGCTCAGGCTCCAGTCCGTCGCACCACCGCTGCCACATGGTGCGAAACGCGCGCGAGGCGGCGTTGGAGATCGCGCCGGCGTCGATCAGGACCGACTGTCTGCAGTACTCGCGCAGCTCGCCGCGCACTACCGCGAGCGCTTCGGGGTCGGCGGCCAGCGCGGCGCACTTGCGCACGAAGTCGTCCTTGTCCTGCGCAACGAAGGCTGAGTCGAGCCCGAGGTGCGAGAGCCACCCCGTGCTGCCGCGGCTCGCCATCGAAACGCCGGGCAGGGTCATGGTGGGCACGCCCATCCACAACGCTTGCATGGTCGTGGTCGAATTGCCGAAGGGCAACGTGTCGAGACAGACGTCGATCAGATTGTGCTGCTGCAGGTAAGTCGAGACATTCCCGCGCTGCAGAAAACTGATACGGCTCAAGTCGATCCCTTCGCTCGCGAACAGCCCGGTCAGCTTGTCCATCTGCTCCCGTGCCGTAATCGCGCCGATGACCATGCGCGAATCCGGTACCTCGCGCAGCACGCGTGCCCAGAGCGCCACGACTTCAGGCCCGATCTTGACGATGCGGCTGAAGCTGCCGAACGTGATGAAGCCGTTTTTCAGGGCAGGTAACTCGTTGACGTCCGGCGCTTGCGGGTGCGGCTTGAACGGCGCGAGCGCCGGCAGGAACACGAGCTTTTCCGAGAACTGGCGCTCGAATTGTTCGAGCGGCGTGACAAAACGGTCCGACAGGTAATAGTCGACGGCATCCAGGCCCGTCGTGGCCGGATTGCCGATCCAGCTCGCCTGGACCGGCGCCGGCTTGTGCGCGAAGGCCACGAGCCGGTTGCGGCCGGTATGGCCGGACAGGTCGATGAGGATATCGATGCCGTCGTCGCGGATCTTCTGCACGACTGCGTCGTCGCTCATGCCGAAGATTTCGCTCCACGTCTGCGCATGCGCACGAATCTGCTCGGTGAAGCCGTCGGTCACCGCGTAGTTCGAATAGATGTGCAGTGACAGACTCGAATCGAGCGCCAGATGCTCTAGCACCGACAGGAAGAAATACGCAACCGGGTGACCGAGCAGATCGCCGGAAACAAAACCGACCCGTAGGCGCCGCGACGGATCGCGGTCATTGGTGTGCCGGGGCCGACGCGCACGCAGCGGCGCTTCGTGGCGCGCTGCAAACTCGCGGAACTCCGCGAATGCGCTGAGCGCATCGAGGTCCGGCTTGTGCATCAGGTTGAACAGCAGGTTGCTGTGGGTTATCGCCTGCATCGGTGCCAGTTTTAGCGCACGGCGGAAAGCGGTTTCGGCTTCGTCGTACAGACCATGCTTGAGTAGCGAGAGGGCAAACGCGTCGCACTCGAGGGCGTCGTTCGGCGCCAGTTCCACGGCACGGCGGAGATGGACGATCCCCTCGGCGTACCGGCCCATCTCCTCTAAGGCGGTACCCAGGTTGCGATGTAGCGCGGCGCTTTCGGGATATTTTTCCAGCGCCTGCCGGCAATGCGTTTCGGCTTGCTGATACTGGCGGGTGGTAATCAGCCCGTCAGTCAGCATCGTCCGGGCGGCAATGAAGTTGGGCAGCAGGCGGGCGGCGTGCTCGGCTGCCTCGACGGACTCGTTGTAGCGGCCCGTGCGTTGCAGGACACGCCCAAGTTCGTACCAGCATTCGCCATGCGACGGATATTGATGCGTCAGGCGGCGGGACACATTCAGGGCCGCTTCGAATTTCCCGCTGTTGAAGAGATGCTGGAGCTGGCGCATCTCCTTGAGGCTTGCGCGGCGCGTATCGAGCTTCACGCGCTCGTCCGTATCGGATGCCGCGGGGGGGCGCGAGTCGCTCCCGCTCGCATCAGCCTGGGGAGCGGGAGCGGTCGCAGCCTCGGGCTCCGGCGTGGCCGGGAGCGGCGCTTCTTCCCCATTGATGCGCGCGTGCAGCATCTGGACGGCCGCCTCGGGCAAGCCTTGATGCCGCGCGAGGTCGAGCACGACGCGCGCCGCCTCGGTCTGCTGGCTGGCGACGAGGGCGTTGATGTAGTAGACCCAGATCTGCCCATTTTTCGGCATCTGCCCAAGCGCCGCCTCGAAATGCGGCACTGCTTCGGAGGGCCGCCCCGTTTGCATGAGCAGCACGCCGAGGTGGTAGTGCGCGTCGGGGTGATCGCTCGCGACCTCCAGGACGGAGGCATAACGCGCGGCCGCCTCGTCATAGTCCTGCTGGCGATGATGTTCGATCGCGCTCTGCATGGTGAGCGCGATGTCGTGATTCTGCTGCAATTTGGCAGCAGGTGTGGCGGTGCAGCCCGGAGAGAGGAAGGCGGTCATGACGAAGGCGCGCGTACGCGTCAAGAACTCGGAACGTTCGAATTATGGGCGGCGGCCAATTACGCCGATCGTCCGAGCTAGCGCCAAAACGGCCGCCAATTTGCCTTCGATGAACTCTCAGGGCAAAGAAACGGAAAAGAAAAAGCCCGCACAAGGCGGGCCAGAGTACGCCATTGCGCCGCGAAGGACGCAATGAACCGTTGCTCCTGCTTCAGTACCGCGCCATGCTCAAATACCGCCCGGCGTTGCGGCTCGCTTGCATGCTCGCCTGATACTCGGCGCCCAGCACCTGCTGCGCGGCCTGCGCGGCCTCGACGATGCGGCTGTCGATCTCGTGGATCTCCTTGAGCCGCACGATGACCTCCTGCGGCTGGGGCGCGCCGAGCGCCGTCAAGAGGGGCGAGCGCTCGTCCGCGAGCTGCGCGGCCCGCTCCCACTCGCCAACAGCGACCGCCAGTTCGAGGTCTTTCGTTATCTGCCAGATGCGCTCGATCGGGGTGACGTTCTGCATGGCTCGCTCCTCGTCGCGCTCAGCTCTTGTTCGTGGCGAGCGCGCCTGCGCTGTTGGTGCCACCGAACAGTTGCGTGAGGTATTGCGAGTTGTTGTTCATCGTTGCCATCAGTGAGTTGAGCGCTGTGAACTGCGCGGTATACATACTGGTGAGCTGAGCCTGCCACGCTGTAAGCGTCGTCTGCTGGTTCGAGAGGCTAGTCAGGTCGGCGTTGATCGCGTCCGTACGGTTTTGAATGATGCCGCCGGACGAGGTGTAGTTTGTGATGCTGTCGTCCAGTTGCGCGGCGATGCCGTTGGTCGAATTGAACAGCGAGGCTACAACCGACTGGTTGTTCTGCAACGCATTGCTGAGCGTCGTGTCGTCGACCGACAGCGTGCCGTCCGCCTGGAGCGTAACGCCGATCGCGGCAAGCGTCGTCTGCGAGGTGCCGCTGCCCACGCCGCCGCTCACGATCTTGGCGAGCTGGTTCTGGATCGTGCTCAACGTGGAATCGCCGATTAGCACGCCCTGCGACGTCGAGTTCGCGTTGTACGCCGTCAGCGCCCCCATCGTCGTGACGAGCGTGTTGTAGAGGCTGACGAAATTGTTGATCGCCGAGGACTCCGAGCTGGTGTTCTGCGCGATCGTGAGCGTCTGCGTGGTGCCGACCGCCGCTGCCGTGAGGTTCAGCGTCACGCCGGACACGGCCGTCGTCACGGAGTTCGAGGAGCTGGTTACGCCCACGCCGCCGAGCGTGAAGTACGCATCCTGGGCGGCCTGCGTCTGGGTCCAGCCTGTGCCGGTAATGGTCGACTGGCTGGGGTTGTAGGTCTCCGGGTTGCCGTTGCTATCGAGAACCGGGTTGCCACTGCTATCCAAAACTTGAGCGGTGAGGTCGCTCGCGCTGGAGATCGCCTTGCCGTTGGTGGTCGTCACCGCGAGCTTGTTCAGGTCGTCGGTCGAGCTCGAATCGTTGATCGCGATGCTGATGCCGCTCGACGCGCCGGTCGAGGTCGATTGCAGCACGAGATGCGCGCCGTCCGCGCCGGTCACCACGGTCGCGACCACGCCGGGATTGTCGTTGGCCGAGTTGATCGCCGATGCAATGCCGGCAATCGTGCTGTTCGAGCTATTCAGGGAAATCGTGCTGGTCTTGCCGTTGACCGTCAGGGCCATCGTGGCCGCGCCGGAAGCCAGGTTTTTGGTCGAGCTGTAGCCCGCCGAGGTGAGCACTTGCGACGTGGCGACCTGCGCCACATTGAGCGAGTACGAACCTGCCACCGCGCCCGTGCTGGCCGTGGCGGTAACGCCGCTGCCGCTCAAGGTGGACGAGAACGAGTTGAGCGTCGCACCGTCGCTGAGCGGCTCGGCGGCGGCCTGCAACGCGGACAGTGCCGCGGAGAGCGTGCCGTAGGCCGAGATCAGCGTGTTGTCCGCAGTCTGCTCGGCGGCGATGGTCGCGGACTGGCCGGCAGTCTTCGAGTTGACGAGCGCGGTGACGAGCGAACTTGTGTCCATCGACGAATTGGTCGAGCCGCTAATGATCGACTGGGCGGCTGCCTGCACCGTGGCGTTGGCGTCGGCTGTCGTGGTGGCGACTGCACTCGCGATCGCGCTGGTGGTCGATCCGGTTACGGTGGAGGTGGATCCGGTTACGGTGGACATGAGAAGGCTCCGTGCGTCGGCAATGCCGGTTAAAGCGATTTAACAAGCGGGGTAACGCGGGAAAAGACAATCGGGAGGCAAGCCTCCCGATGGGTTTGCGTCCGGCGCGCATCGAGCCGCGCGCCGGCTGCCTGCAGCGGGAAGCGCCTTACTGGAGGAGCTTCAGGATCTGCTGCGGCTGCGAGTTCGCTTGTGCCAGCACCGAGATACCGGCTTGTTGCAGAACCTGTGCCTTGCTCAGGTTAGCCGTTTCTTGTGCGAAGTCGGCGTCCTGGATCGACGATTGTGCGGTCGACAGGTCGGTCGACTGAGCTTGCTGCGTCGTGCCGATTGCGCTGAAGCGGTTTTGTGCCGCGCCGAGCGTTGCTTGCAGGTTGTTGACAGCGTTCAGCGCGTTGTCGATGGTCAGCATTGCTGCCGAAGCGCCGTCCTTGGTCGAGATGTCGATCTGCGAAACCGTGTTCGACTGGCTCAGCTTGTCGATGGTCGCGCCCATTGCGTCTGTAGTCTTGCCCGCAGCATCGAGATTCGGGTCATCGCCGGCCGCTTGACTCGCGGTCGCGATAGCGCCCGTTACCGCTTCGACTTCGGTCGCCATAGTTGCGCCGGTGTCGCCAGTCAGCGTGGTGTTGCCGTTGCTGTCCGTACCAACAGTACCGCTGGTGAAGACTGCGCTAGCAACAGCGTTAGTCAAGGCCTTACCGTTCTGGTCCGTGAGCGTGAAGCCGCCCTTACCGTCGGCAATCACGTTGATCTGCGAGACAGTAGCGTTCTCGCTGCCGTTCGTATTAAGCGTCCACGTCTGCGAAGCATCACCTGCTGCAGCCGGAAGCGCGGCGCCACCGGTCACTTCGGCCGCGGGGGCATTCGAGAAGGCCGTGATCGTCGAAGCATCGGTGATGGCGTTACCGTTTTGGTCCGTGTACGAGACCGAATTCGTAGCGTTGTCCCACGAAGCCGTGACCGACGTGATACCCGCAGCCGCCGCAGCAGCGCCCGTGCTATCCAGCGAGACCGAGAACGAGCCGAGCGTGTTGCCCGCTGCCGGAACGCCGCCGCCAATCGAAGCAGCGGACATCGACTGCGAGAGATTCAGCGAGATCGACTGACCGACGTTTGCGCCGACCTGGAACGACACGTTGCCCAACGAGCCGTCGAGGACGTTCATGCCGTTGTACGTCGTTTGCGACGCGATACGGTTGATTTCCGAGACTTGCTGGTTCACTTCCTGTTGAAGTGCAGCACGGTCGTTGTCGGTCATCGAACCGTTAGCTGCTTGCGTAGCAAGCTGGCGGATACGCTGGAGCGACGAAGTCAGCGACGACAGACCCGACGATGCCGTTTGCACCATCGACGTACCATCGTTCGAGTTCGACACACCCTGGTTCAGACCGTTGATCTGGGTCTGCATGATGTTCGAGATCGCAAGACCTGCCGCGTCGTCTGCTGCGCTGTTGATGCGCTTGCCCGACGACAGACGCGTGATCGCCTGCGACAGTGCGCTACCCGAGCCGGTCAGGTTTTGCTGCGCGACGAGCGAGTTGGTGTTGGTGTTGATTCCGAGCATTGAGATTCTCCTGATGGGGCTATCGGCCCAGTAACGGCAGCGGGTTCGTTGGCCTGCCGCCTTGTTTGTGATTACGACCCCACCTGGAAAAACTTTAGCTGCCTTCTTGATGCGACCCTCTGGGCTGACGCCCTTCCCTCGCCCGCGTGCAGTGGGGAGGCGCTTTTCAAGATGGTGGACGCCAGGCTTCGTCCTTCGGCGGCTTAAGGCTCGCAGGCGTCGAAGCCACTTCGCGTCGCAATGCTGATTGGGCATCCGATCGCCCTTGATCTGCACCCAGCCTTACGGCTTCGAAAGACAAAGCCCGCGCAGCACGTCATCGGTCGAATTGAACCGAGCTGCCAGCTCAATTCGGGCCGCCACCGCGCGTGCGCATGCCTTAAGCTGCGAATCCACAGCCCCTCTACCACGACCGTGACCGCTACGAGCCCACTTGCCCCCACGCGCCAGCACATTCTGAGCGAAGCCACTGCCCTCAGCGCCACCGGGCAGTTCGCCGACGCACTGGCGCTGCTTGCACCGCTCGTCGGCGCGAAGGCCACCCCCGAGGACGCGGAGCACGCCGATGCGCTCAACCTCGCGGCCATGTGCGCCACGGGTGTGGGCCAGCCCGCGCAGGCGCAAGCTCTATGGTTGCGCTGCATTCAAGCGAAGCCGGATTTCGCCGACGCGTATCTGGGGCTCGGAGCGATGCTCGCGACCCTCAATCAGCTTGCCGAGGCGGAAGCGGTTTACGGGCGGCTTGCCGCGATACGCCCCGATGACGCCGATGTCCACAGCAATCGCGGGATCGTGCTGCACCGTCTCGGACGGCATGACGCGGCCCAGGCCGCGTACCGGGTGGCGCTCGCCCTTCGCCCGGACCACGTCGACGCGAACTACAACCTCGGCATCGTGCTTCATGAACAGCGCCGCCTCGACGAAGCGGAGGCGGCCTATCGCACAGCGCTCGCCGTGAATCCGCAATTTGCCAAGGCGAACAACAACCTCGGCAATCTGTTGCGCGATCGCGGCCGGATCGAAGAGGCTGAAGAAGCGTATCGGCAGGCGCTGCTCGCGCACCCGCAATATCCCGAGGCACTGAACAACCTCGGGGCGCTTTACAGGGCGCTCGGCCGGCTCCGGGAAGCCGAGCTGGCTTGCCGCCTCGCGCTTCAGATCCGCCCCGACTACGCGGACGCGCTCAACAATCTCGGCTGTGCGCTCACCGAACTCAAGCGCCTGCCCGAGGCGGAGAGCGCCTACCGGCAGACGCTCGCGTTGCGCCCCGCCTTCGCCGAGGCGCACTACAACCTCGGCTGCGTCCTGCACGCACTGGACCAACTGGTCGATGCCGAATGCGCGTATCGCGAGGCGCTTCGGCTCGCGCCGAACCGCGTCGAAGCGGCCAATAACCTGGGTTGCACGCTGCTTGCGCAAGCGCGCCTGCCCGAGGCACTCGCGGCGTTTCGCCACGCGCTCACGTTGCGCGCCGACATCGCCGAAACACACTTCAACATCGGCAGCATCGTGAAAGAGCTCGGCGACCCGGAGCAGGCCGAAGCCGCCTACCGCCGCGCGCTCGCGCTGCGCCCCGACTACGGCGACGCGAAGTTCCGTCTCGCCACGCTGCTCATCGGCATGGGCCGCTTCGAAGAAGGCTTTCTCCTCTACGAATGCCGCTACGAGATGGCTGGGTTCGCGCATCACGCCACGCAGTCGATGCTGAGGTGTCCGCGCTGGCGCGGCGAGCCGCTCGCCGGCAAATCACTCCTCGTTTGGCAGGAGGATGGACTCGGCGACATGCTGCAGTTCGGGCGCTATCTGCGCCTGTTGAAGGCTCAGGGCGCCGCGCACGTCGCGTTTGCCTGTATGGCACCGCTACAACGCCTGTTCGCCGATGTCGATGGAGTCGACGCGGTGCTCAGTCATGACGAAGCCTCCGCGCGCGCCGGCGATTTCGATTGCTGGATCAGCGCCCTCAGCGCACCGCTGTATCTGGGCACGACGCTCGACACGATTCCGCCTCCCCTGCGCATCACCCTGGCCCCGTCGCGCGTCGAGCATTGGGGCGCGCGCCTTGCTGTGCTGGGCGCGGGACACCGGGTGGGTCTCGTCTGGAAGGGCAACCCGAAACACCACAACGACGTGCACCGTTCGCTACCGTTGCTCAACACACTGGCGCCGCTCTGGAGCCTGCCGGGCGTGAAGTTCGTGAGCCTGCAAAAAGGCGCGGGCGAAGACGAAGCGCTGTCATTCCCTGCGAGCCTCCCGATCCTGCCTCTCGGCGCGGATCTCGAAGACTTCACCGACACGGCTGCGGTTATCTCGCAACTCGATCTGCTGATCTGCGTGGACACTTCGACAGCACATCTGGCAGCCTCGCTCGGCAAACCATGCTGGGTGCTCTTGCCGGCACGCGATGTGGACTGGCGCTGGATGCACGGCCGCGACGACTCGCCGTGGTATCCCGATACGGTTCGCCTGTTCAGGCGAGGGCTGGATGAACCGTGGCCCGCAGTCGCGGAGCGCGTGCGACAGGCCTGCGCTGCGTGGTTCGGCGCGTGACATCAACGCCGCGCTTGCGCTGAAGTGAGGCTAGTCGCACATGCTGCGAAACACCACGGCAGCGATCATAGGCGCGCAGAGCACGAGCAGCACCAAGGCATCGAGCAGGCGAACCAGGCGGTGTCGCAGATGGGCCAGATGACGCAGCGGAACGCGGCGGCGGCCAGTTCGTTGCACGACCATGCCGGTCAACTGGTTCAGCAGGCCTCGGATTTCAGGGTGGCTTGAAGCGGCTTCCGGGTTCGCGCAGAAAGTTTTCCGGTCGTCGGCGTTGCTGGGGCGTGATGAGACCGGCAACTGATGCTGGAAGCACGCCATGTTGGAGCGCAAGACGTTGGTTCTGACGCCAGGACAAAAAACTAAAGGCCCCAGGCTTTCGCCAAAGGGCCTTGTTTTATCGGGTGGTTTTCTGCGAACCCGGCATCATGTCTAATCCTGGCGCGCCCGGCTGGGATCGAACCAGCAACCCCTGCCTTCGGAGTTTTATCGGCGCACTAAGCTTCTTTATAAATCAATGCCTTACGCAACTCGCAAACTGCAAAGCCAAGGGTAACCAAGGTCAATCAAGGCCGATCCAGTCCACTAAAGCTGCAATTTAGCTGCATTGCCCTAGAAGCAACATCGACGTCATTGGACTCGGACCGTCTCTTTGGCAGGCGACACGATCCACGGTCCCCTACCTCGCGGATTACAAGTCTCCCCGGTCAGAGTTCTTCAGCCGCTATGAGCAAGGCCAATTCTGCAGTCGATCAATGGTCGGGTTTTCACCGGTATATGCTTCAATTGCCCTCAGATCGTCGGCCAATACGGTTGAATTGCGGTGGCCCCATGCCTATACTGCGTCCGACATGGGACAAAATGCCCCGAAAGGAACTAAGTCAACCAAGAGACCGGGGGACGCGTGAGCACCCAAGGAAAAGGAATAGCACGGCCCCTCGACGCTGACGAGCTACGTTTGCTGCTTGAAAGCCTGACAGGGCAGCCGCTGCCGATGAACGCCGATTCGTCCGTCCTTTCGAAAGTTGCCGAATCCGTCGCCAGTGGACATAGCCTTGGACACTCCCAATTTAACGAGCTACTGCTTACGGTTGGGTATGACCGTGTAGACGGAGAGTTTTTCCGATTCTTGTGCGACCCGATCGCCGTGCGGGTAAACGGTGAAAGCACGAACGAGATTTCTTCTGCCGACGACCTCCGTAACGGGATAAATTCGTTTCGGCAACTTGCACTCCTTTTATTTGGTAATGTGAAGTACGGTTTCAAGGAGCTGTCGAGGAACCCGCGGGCGCTAACGATGTTTATCCGCGAAGCGACATCCGAGCGTCCGGACCGTGATTTTCGATCGAGGCATTCGCCTTTGATAGATTTGAAAAAAATCGATAGCAAAGACACTTATTTGCTAGGCTACATATCAGGGCGAGAGTTAGAAGATAAACTAAAATCTGCCCCGGAAGATCAGCAGCTCCTGCAAAAACAATCCCACCGAAACGAAATCATCCAGCGCGGCCAATGGAACCATAGTGCCTATCTGACATTTGATCATCTTGACGTGTATGTCGCCACATCGATGCGAGAACGGCACGAGTACGTATTCGTAAACGAATTTATGAACCGGATTACAGAAGATCCACACATAAGTGACCTAAAACTGCGGTTTTTTGATCCGACAAGTGCATATTGCCCAAATCGGTTAGATAAAGGTCTAGCGGAAGCATTGATGCTGAAGCGGGCGAAGTGCACGGTGTATCTTGCACAAGAATCAGATACGCTTGGCAAGGACTCTGAGCTCGCTTCAACACTCGCTCAAGGCAAACCAGTTATAGCGTTCGTGCCCGAGATGAGCGATAAATTTTGGGCGTACCTTTACGAAACGTTCATCGAAATCTATAAAGAGCACACCGAAGAACAGATATTACTAAAGCTACTTAGAATTTACAAACCAGAATCGGCTTGGACTGACGATGATATTTTAAATCACCTATCAGAGAAGCAGATTCTAACGAATGATATCTTGAAGCAAAAATCTCGAAATGCGGTGGAAGATCATTACAATAAACGCGCCAAGGTCCTCAAGGACGATCACCCATTGGGTCTTCAGACAAATTTGAATACGGGAGTCGCCAATGGGGTTTTAGTTGTTCGGAATATCGAGAATTGTGCTCAATTGATTAGAAGAATTGTCTTGAACAAAATGGAGTTTAGAATTGAAGATCAGGCAGGTGGATACGTTTTGTTAAAAGAGAAAATTAGCGACTGCACTTTTAGAGTAATGACCGGAGATCGTTTGCTTACCAATAGTTTCTGGAACTTCTACAATGTAGAGTAGTTACGTGTGCAATAGCGCAACTTAGGAGAGAAAAAATGGCGAAGCTTCATGGAGAAAAAGGATCGATATACGACACACTTTATGTGTCGCGCTTAATTCGCGAATCTCGCACTTCCTCAGGAGAACCGGCTTTATCGACTGTGAACGTCCTTGACGCGTCACAGCCTCGCACTCAGTCGCTCACGGCCTTGGTGTCGCACTACGAGGAGGCAGCAGGTGGTAACAATGGCAAGAATGCCGAATAGAGAATTCCTGACAACTCCGGCAACATTCATGTCAGTCTTTAGCTAGCCAGAACGCATGAGAGCCGCTGGTTCGGGCAACCGCCTGGCATCATCATGTCCAATCGATCGACGCTAGCGCGGAACAGGTGAGAAGCCTGAGCTATGCGCGCACCAAATTGCATCACTCTGATGCACAAAAAATCCCGCTCTGCCCCTTGTGGCGCCGGGGCGGACAGACAGTCCCCGGGTGCATCAAAACCAGCCACCCAAGAAGCGGGCAGGCGGGGAGGGGACTGCGAAAAGCATCTCGGCGACTCAAACGCTGCGTTTGCATAAGTTCAGCGTAGGCTTCATCTGACCAGCATCTACGGTTCGATACTTTCAGGTACATTTACATGCTCGAAGATCGCGCGCGGGGATAGAGACACTATGGAATATCAGCACTATTCGATTCGAAAGATGCTCGACGCCGTTGTGAGCGGGGAGATCCGAATTCCGGCCTTCCAGCGAGGCTTCGTATGGGAGATGGACCGCGTTGCTTACTTGCTCGATAGCATCTACAAGGGCTACCCTTTTGGCTCCCTCCTCTTCTGGCGCACCAAACAACAGTTGACGACCGAGAGGAGCTTAGGCACGTTCACGTTGCCCGTCCCGCAGGTTGACTATCCGATCGACTACGTACTTGACGGTCAGCAGCGTCTGACGTCGATCTTCACAGTGTTCCAGACGGAACTGGTAGCTGAAGTCAATCCCGACTGGGCAGACATCTACTTCGATCTTGACGCGAGCGACAACGCTCAAGACAGCGTATTTGTGGCGATCTCAGAAGGTGATGAAATCGATAAGAGTCGCTACTTCCCGATGAATGTTTTATTTGATTCTGTGAAGTACCGCGCGAGTACTGAGCATCTTAAACCGGAGCAGATCGCGCTCGTTGACAGGCTTCAGGAGAAATTCAAAGAGGTTTCGATCCCGGTGCAGGTGCTTAAGAGCGAAGATCGTTCAATCGTCGCGATTGTCTTCGAGCGAATCAACCACCTTGGAGTCGCTCTCGACACGTTGCAACTTCTATCTGCATGGACATGGAGCGATGACTTTGATCTGCTGGAGAAATTCAAGGAACTGCGTGAGGAACTATCAGACTTTGGCTTCGCAGGCGTCGGCGACGATGCCGACTTAGTGTTGAGTTGCGTGGCCGGAATCCTCACGGGGGAGCCAGGGCCTGAGAAGTTGCTAGAACTGAACGGCGCGGAAGTGAGGGCGCAGTTCTCTACCGTCGAAAACGGGATTCGCGGAGCAATCGATTTTCTCAGAACGCAACTCAAAGTCGTCCATTTAAAGCTGCTACCGTACCCATCGATGCTAGTCCCGTTGGCCGTTTTCTTTGCCGAGCCGGATGGTAAGGAGGTGGTCTATGGAGGGCAGACGTATCAAACAATCAAGCGTTGGTTCTGGCGTACTTGTTTTTCCGCTCGATACACGAGCCAGACCCGAAAAACCACCATCAATGATATCGAACAGATGGTGAAACTGAAGGCCGGCCAGCCGAACACCCTGGACAACATCGACGTTGTCGTAAAGCCAGAGTTTTTCCAAAGCTCGTTCCGAGTTGGTGCGGCGGCGACGAAAACCTTCGTGCTGCTGTTGGCGAATAACGACCCGCGAAGTCTTCTCTCTGGAAAGAACATCGAACTTGATAAGGTATTACAGCGCTACAACCGGTCAGAGTTCCATCACATTTACCCACGGGCATTCCTGCGAGAGATTAACGTACCTGATACACAGATTAACGTCCTCGGAAACTTCTGCTTCCTCAGCGCAGCAGAAAACAAGAACATCGGGCGAAAGCGCCCTTCGGCGTATCTGGGTGACCTTGTCGGCGACGACAAAGCGCGTGCTTCGACACTCGCGACAGCGTTTTGCCTCGATAGCGAATTCGACGATGATTACCATCCTTTCCTTACCGCAAGATGCGCCCGGCTTGCAGAGTTTGCGAATAAGCTGATGGTTTGATGACCCTTGCAAACGCCTTCCGGCGCCGCTCACTGCCCACAAAGCTGACGGCGGCGAACGGGCGGCGTAGAACCACGTATGTTCGGCACGCTAGACGCGCCCAGCTGCTTTCCTTGACAAGCGCCCCTGTGAACCGAAACGCCGGTTGCCTACCCGGCGGCTTTCCGTACTTTGATCGAATAAGGGTTGAACCGCACAACCTCGTCGCCGATCCACTCATTGATCTGCGAGAAGCGCCGCTGCAACGGCTCGATTTCATTACGCCCGAATACCTCGGCGGCCGTGTCGGCCGCGCCAAATCCGCCGGTATTGCTCGGCACGATCCCCATAAGCTGCGGGGGGATGCGATGCGCCGCAAGCAAGTCGTCGCGCGTGACGTTTTTCATGTTGAAAAACTCGTCTTTCGCCGTGACCTCTGAAACGGGAATGAGCTGGATACCGTCTTTCTTGCCGTTCGGCGCGTACATGAACAGGTTTCGGAAATTGCCTGGCCCTTTGCTGTTTTTCAACGCCTCGCGCATGTTGTCGACATCGGTTTGCGATTGCGCTGCATCCGTCATGTACAGGATGAAACCCGCGTGCGAACCATTCTCGTAATACCGCCGGCGAAAGAGCGTCGCCGATTCGTTCAACCATGCTGCGTGCAAGGCACCGAGATATTCGGGCAAGCCGTACACCTCCTGATTAATGTCCGGTTCCATCAGGTGATGAACAGTCCCGGCCGCGAACTCGTGCGACGCCTGCCACCCGTTGACCTGATAGAAGCGCTGTAGGTCCGTCGCGCGGCGCATGTACTTGGCTGGCGCCCGCTCTAACGCGAGCGGCCCGCCTAGCCGGTTCTTTCGAAGCTCAAGATACCCATTGCCGAACGTGAGGAAATCGAGCGCCCACTTATCGAACACTTCGCGCGTGAGCAACTTGTGCGGAATGAACGTCGCGGAAAGCACGTTGCGTTTGAAGTAGATCGCGGAGCCGTGATGGACGCCCGCACGAAACGTCTTTGCAAGGCCCGACCACGACACCGGCGGCTCGAACCAATTACCCGCCGGGAGGCGGACAAGCATTACAAGGCAGCACTGGCACCCAGGACAAAGTCAAGGCGCAGGAATTCCATGACCGGCTGAAAGCCGATTTATAGGATCAGGCGAAGCTCGGCCACAAGCCGCGTTACACCTGGAATGATGCGGTCGTCCGCTACGTCGCCGACCGCGAAGGCCTGTCGAGTCTCGAGACCAGCAAGACGCACCTGCGCTGGCTCGACCAGCACCTGTCCGGCGTGCAATTGGTGGATATCGACCGCAACCAGATTGACGCAATTGCGCATATCAAGCGGATGGAGCCGCGAGTCGTGCAGACGCGCAACGGTCCAAAGCAGCTCGGGCGCAACGTCAGTGCAGGAACGGTCAATCGCGTCATCGGGGTGCTCAAGGCCGTTCTGAACGCAGCGGTCGAATGGGAGTGGATCGACCGGGCGCCAAGGACGAAAAAGACGAAAGTCGTGTCGCGCCGGATACGTTGGCTGACCCCAGCGGAGGCTGGACGTCTGCTGACCGAGTTGCCGACGCAGCTGGCCGACATGGCGCAATTCAGCCTCGAAACCGGACTGCGTCGCGCCAACGTGACCGGCCTGCTGTGGTCGCAGGTCGATATCGTGCGGCGCGGCGCGTGGATTCATCCGGACCAGGCGAAAGCACGCAAGGCGATCACGGTGCCGCTGTCGGACACGGCAATCGCGGTGCTGCTGCGGCAACGCGGGAAGAAACGGAAGCCCGAGCACGTCGAAAGCGTGTTCGTGTACCACGGCAAGCCGGTCTACCAGACCGTAACCGCCGCATGGACCAAAGCGCTCAAACGCGCCGGCATCCGCGATTTCCGCTGGCACGATCTGCGCCACACATGGGCAAGCTGGCACGTGCAGCGCGGCACGCCATTACAGGTGCTCAAGGAGATGGGAGGATGGGAAACGCTAGAAATGGTGCAGCGGTATGCGCACCTGTCGGCCGATCACCTGGCGCAGTGGGTGCAGCCGATGATGGTGCAAGCCGCACCGCAGTTAGCTGCAATTCGTGGGGAGCGGGAACGGGTGAATTCGTTGGAACCCTTGTCAGGGTTGGTGCGCCCGGCTGGGATCGAACCAGCAACCCCTGCCTTCGGAGGGCAGTACTCTATCCATTGAGCTACGGGCGCTTCACCACAAAACTGCGGGGAATCTACGCGAAAGCGCGCCAACCAGAACGGACGCGACGCCAACGCGAGAGACCGCAAGGATACCCGGTTTCGGCCGAACCGTCCACAGGACGGCCTCCGACGCCCATCCCAGCGTCTTCCCCGACCCCTGCCATCGTCCATACCGATCCGGGTAAACGCCTGCTGAACACCGTCCTGGCCCCCTCGCCGCCGCCGAAAGCTTACGTCTATAATCGTCCGTGGCTGATAAAGAACAAGAAGTTGCCGTCGCGCTGTACCGCTCACACACCCACGGAGACGAGACAAGCATGAGCGAAGCACCACACGGAGCCCCGATCAAAACCCCAGCACAGCTTATCGCCGCGGTCATCGCCGGGTTTGCTGTGCCGATCGTCATCATCGTTCTGCTCGCCGTCTACGTCGATAATTCGACGCGCACCGGCGCCGGCACCGACTCTCTCTCCGAAGCCGAAGTCACCTCCCGCATCCATCCGATCGCCCAAGTCGAGATTCGCGACGCCAACGCACCGCGCGTCTACAAGAGCGGCGAGGAAGTCTACAAGGCGGTCTGCTCGGCGTGTCACGCGTCGGGTGCCGCAGGCGCGCCGAAATTCACCAACACCGCCGACTGGGCGCCGCGCATCGCGCAGGGCTTCGACACGCTGTGGCACACCGCGCTGTCCGGCAAGGGCGCCATGCCGCCGCGCGGCGGCACGAGCCCCGACGACTACAGTGACTTCGAGATCGCGCGCGCGGTGGTCTATATGGCGAACAATTCGGGCGCGAGCTTCCCCGAGCCGGCGCTGCCGGCGGCGGGCGCGGCCGCGGCATCCGGTGCGACAGCGGCATCCGGTGCAGCAGGTGCATCGGATGCGGGCGCGGCCCAGGCCGCCGCGGCGCTGGCCGCAATGGCCAGCGTGCCGCAGACTCCCGCCCCGGCAGCAGGTGGCGCGCAAAGCGCGGACGCCTCGCAGGCCGGCAAAGCGCTGTATCAGTCGGTATGCCAGGCCTGTCACGCGACCGGCGTGCTGAACGCGCCGAAGTTCGGCGACAAGGAAGCATGGGCGCCGCGCCTGAAGGACCCGATGGACACTGTCTATAACTACGCGCTGCACGGCAAGGGCGCGATGCCGCCGAAGGGCGGCTCGAACGCCTCGGATGCGGACGTGAAGGCCGCAGTCGACTATATGGTCAGCGCGGTGAAGTAAAGCACACGGCATCGGTCGTCGCTGAAATGAAAAATCCCTGCATGCGCTAACGCGATGCAGGGATTTTTTATGTGCAATCGCAAGCAAACGTACCTGGCGGGCACTTGCAGTCCCGCCCGCTCACGACTTCTGCAACAACGCCTTCAGGCTCGCGAGCCGGTCCTTCGGCGACATCGGCGCTTCTTCCGGTGTCGGCGGCGGCGCATCGTCGAGCAGCATTTCGTTGATGAAGCGCGACGCCTCGCAGACGACCGTCTCCCGCGCCCGCTTGCGCTTCTTGCACCAGTTCAGATGCAGGCTGCGCTGCGCGCGCGTGATCGCGACGTACATCAGCCTACGTTCCTCCTCGATGCGCGCGTCGTCGATCGGCTCGTCGTCCGCGCCGCCCCGATGCGGCATGATGCCTTCCTCGACGCCGACCAGGAACACGTGCGGATACTCGAGCCCCTTCGACGCATGCACGGTCGACAGCCGCACCGCATCCGGATCTTCCTCGCGGCCTTCGAGCATCGACATCAGCGCGACCGTCTGGATCAGCCCGAGCAGGTTCTTGCCGGTGTCGCCGAAGCCGTCGGCGGTGTCGTAGCCGGTCGCTTCGCTGCCGCTGCCGTGCTCCGGCTCTTCCTTCGTGCCCTTGCGCTTGAGCCACTCGATGAACTCCAGCACGTTCTGCCACTTCGCCTGCGCCTGGCGTTCGTCGAACGCGTCATACAGATACGCTTCGTAGTGGATCGCCTCCATCAGCTCATTGAGTAGCGTGCCCGCCGCGTCCTTCTCCGCGCGGTCGGTCAGGCGCTGCATGAAGTCGCAGAACGTGCGCATCGGCTCGATCTGACGCGGCGACAGACGCGCCTCGATGCCGCCCATGTAGACCGCCTCGAACAGCGACACCTTCGCCTGACCCGCGAACGCGCCGAGCGCCTCCAGCGTCGTATTGCCGACGCCGCGACGCGGTGTCGTGATCGCGCGGATGAACGCGGGATCGTCGTTCGCGTTGGCGATCAGACGCAGGTACGCGCAGATGTCCTTGATCTCGGCCTTATCGAAGAACGACTGGCCGCCCGACAGCACGTACGGAATCCGTTCGCGGCGCAGCACCTGCTCGAAGATGCGCGCCTGGAAGTTGCCGCGATAGAGGATCGCGTAGTCGCGGAAATTCGCGCGCCGCTCGAACTTGTGCGCGGACAGCCTAAACACGACCGACTCCGCCTCATGCTCCTCGTCGTTGCAGCCCGTCACCGTGATCGTGTCGCCCATGCCGTGCTCGGACCACAGCTTCTTCTCGAACAGCTTCGGATTGTTCGCGATCACGTTGTTCGCGGCGCTCAGGATGCGCACCGTCGAGCGGTAATTCTGCTCGAGCTTGATCAGGTGCAGGTTCGGGAAATCCTTGCCGAGCTGGCCGAGGTTTTCGAGGGTCGCGCCGCGCCAGCCGTAGATCGCCTGATCGTCGTCGCCGACCGCCGTGAACGCCGCCCGCTTGCCGGCCAGGAGCTTCACCAGTTCGTACTGGCATGCGTTGGTGTCCTGATACTCGTCGATCAGCAGATAGCGCAGCTTGTTCTGCCAGCGGTCGCGCACCTGCTCGTTGCTCGCGAACAGTTCGGCGGGCAGGCGGATCAGATCGTCGAAATCGACCGCCTGGTACGCGTGCAGCGTCGCCACGTAGTTGCGATAGACGATCGCCGCCTGATGCTCGTCCTCGGTCGAGGCGATCGCGATCGCCTGCTCGGGCATGATCAGGCCATTCTTCCACAGCGAGATGATCGACTGGATCTTGCGGATGAAGCCCTTGTCCGTCGAGCCGACCTGCTCCTGGATCATGCCGAAGCAGTCGTCGGAATCCATGATCGAGAACTGCGGCTTCAGGCCGACATGCTCCGCCTCCTGACGCAAAATCTGCACGCCGAGCGAGTGGAACGTACACACCGTCAGCTGGTTCACGGGCACCTTGCGGCCTTGCTTGCCGGGTGCGGTCAGCGTCTTGCCTTCGAGCAGCTTGCCGACGCGCTCGCGCATCTCCGCCGCGGCCTTGTTCGTAAACGTGACGGCGGCGATGTGGCGTGGCTCGAAGCCCTTCGCTTCGATCAGGTGCGCGATTTTCTGCGTGATCACGCGCGTCTTGCCGCTGCCGGCGCCGGCGAGCACGAGACAGGGACCGTCGAGATAACGGACCGCTTCACTTTGAGCGGGGTTCAGGCCTGCGGACATCGTTTGTGGATGGGTAATACGGTTGAGGGCCGCTGAGGTCGGACCGGCGGGTGGCGCCGGCCGAAGGCCCGGGGCATGCTGCGCGGCGCAATGCGCGCGAGAGGTGCGATGTTAACATGGCCACCGCGATGGCCACCGCGATGGACGCCCTCGTTGGATGCCTCGATGGTTCGGACGCCCCGACGGGCTGCGCGCAAGGCCGGCCGTCATGCTCAGCCCCCAGTCCAGCCCACAAATGCCACAATGATGAGATTGCGCGCCGCCGCCGCGGTGGCAAGGCGGCGCGCCGCTCCTCCAGGAAGACTCGCATGTCCGCATCGCTGAAAATTGGATTGATGGGCTACGGCTTCGCCGGCGCGACGTTTCACGCACCGGTGATCGAACACTGCGGACGCGCGAGGGTCGCCGCGATTGCGACCGGGCAATCCGAGCGCGCGCACGCCGACTATCCGCACGCGAAAATCGTCGCCGATCTCGACGCGCTGCTCGCGCTCGACGACATCGACTGCGTCGTGATCGCGACGCCCAACGACACCCACTTCGACCTCGCGCGCCGCACCCTCGAAGCCGGCAAGCATGTGGTCGTCGACAAGCCTGTCACGCTAAGCGCCGCCGACGCCCACACGCTTGCCAATATCGCGCTCGCGCGCGGCAAGCTGTTCGCGCCCTTTCACAACCGCCGCTGGGACGGCGATTTTCTGACCGTGCGCGATCTGCTCGCGCGCGTGGAACTGGGTCGCGTCACGCAGTACGAATCGCATTTCGACCGCTTCCGGCCGGGCGTGCGTCAGCGCTGGCGCGAAGACGTGACGCGCGGCGGCGGTCTGCTGTTCGATCTCGGTCCGCATCTGATCGACCAGGCGCTCGCCCTCTTCGGCGCGCCGCGGACCGTATCGGCGACGGTGCGCACCCATCGCGACGACGCAAGTGCACCCGACTACGTGCACATCCAGCTCGGCTACGACGAGTTCGAGGTCGTGCTGCACGCAAGCGCGTTGACCGCGTTGCCGGGACGGCGCTTTGCTATCCACGGCACGCGCGGCAGCTACGTGAAGTACGGCCTCGACACCCAGGAAGATCAGCTGAAAGCGGGCCTGCGCCCCGGCGACGCAGGCTTCGGCGCCGGCAACAGCCCCGGCGTGCTGCGCGTGCTCGAAGGCGACGAGGAAGTCGAGTGCGAATTGCCGACCCGCAACGGCGAGTACGCAGGCTTCTATATTGCGTTGGCCGACGCGATCCAGAACCGCGTCGCATTTCCGATCAGTACGCGCGACGCGGTCGACGTGATGACGATCATCGACCTGGCCGCGCGCAGTTCCGAGCAGGGCGTGCGACTGCCGTTCGAGCGGATTCGCTGAGCCCCGCCCCGCTGCGCGTCGACACCGCGCCACCACGATCTGTGTACCAAAAACGGGACCGCCTTTAGCGCCGCGAAGGCTGTCGGCGCGGGCTTTCCTGACGCTCCGGAAAGGAACATAACGTTACAAATTCGCCCGCTGCCAGGTCAGCGGGCGTTCTTCGTCAGCCGTTGCTAATGAGGTAGTAACCCAACACGACAACGACTCCGGGAGAATCCATGTCTCGAATCATCCGTGCCCTTGTTGCATGCGCGCTGCTCGGCTCCGTCGCCGCCTGCGTGGTAACGCCCCCGCCGGCGCCGCATCCGGGCCCGACTCCGCAACAGATCGCGGACCAGCGTCTGCATCAGGTCGACGGCCGCATCGACAATCTCGCGCACCGTATCGATAACCGCGTGAATCAGGGCTATTACCCGCCGCCGCAAGGCGCCGCGCTGCATCATCGTCTCGAGACGATCCGCCAGGAAGCGCATGACATGGCCGCCCAGCATGGCGGCGGTTTGTCCGCGGAAGAACAGCGCGTGCTGAATCAGGAACTGGACAATGCGGCTCATGCGATCGGCGAGTGAGTCAGCGAGCAAGTGGGCAAACCGAATCGGCAAACGAGCCACCAGGTGAGCCCCCACTACCGCTCATCGTGCGGTCACGGATGGCATCGGGAGAAGCAACTGAAAAGCGCGGGCACCACGGTCCGCGCTTTTCTTTTTGACGCCCCCGAACAGCCACAGCCGGCCCCACACCGCTGCCGGGCCTTTATTTGACAAGCCCCGGCCCGTCGCGTAAATTCGCCGCACGCGTCGGGAGAGCGTGCTGGCAGGCGAAAAATCGCAGGCCGCGCCGCCGAAGGGGCACACCCGCAAACTCTCAGGCAAAAGGACCGACCGCGTCGAAAAACCCGTCTTCCGGCGGCTTTTTCGCACTCTGGAGAGCGGCAGTAGCCATCCGCGTCGCACCTCGTGCACCGCAGGCAGGCTGCCCACCGAAGGGGCGCGCGTTTCACCGTGACGGATCGAGCTCATTGAGCCAGTCGCGGCGGCGCAATCTCTCAGGTATCGAGGACAGAGGGGTCATGCAGAACCACGCTCGCAGGCACACGGCCGCGAGGCAGTGCGCCGCATGGCCTTTTTTGTTTCGCGAGATGCCCGAGGCCCCATGACCGAACTCAAACACACCCCGCTCCACGCCGCTCACCGCGCGCTCAATGCTCGCATGGTCGACTTCGGCGGCTGGGACATGCCCGTCAACTACGGCTCGCAGATCGAGGAACATCGCGCGGTGCGCACCGACGCCGGCATGTTCGACGTGTCCCACATGTGCGTGGTCGACTTCATCGGCGAGCGCGTCCGCGCGTTCTTCGAATACGCGCTCGCGAACAACGTCGCGAAGCTGCACACGCCGGGCCGCGCGCTCTACTCCTGCATGCTGAATCCGAACGGCGGCGTGATCGACGATCTGATCGTCTATTACTTCGCCGAAGACCACTTCCGCGTGGTCGTCAACGCCGGCACCGCCGACAAAGACATCGCCTGGTTCGGCCAGCTCAACGCGGGCGGCTTCGGTCTCACCATCACGCCGCGCCGCGATCTGGCGATCGTCGCCGTGCAAGGCCCGAACGCACGCGAAAAGGCCTGGCAAACCGTGCCGGCCGCGCGCGCCGCGACTGAAACGCTGAAGCCGTTCAACGCCGCGCGCGTCGACGGCACGCCGTTCGGCGAGCTGACCGTCGCGCGCACCGGCTATACCGGTGAAGACGGCTTCGAGATCATCGTGCCGGCTACCCACGTCGAAGCGCTGTGGAATGCGCTCGCGGCCCACGGCGTGCGCCCGGCCGGTCTCGGCGCGCGCGATACGCTGCGCCTCGAAGCCGGCATGAACCTGTATGGCCAGGACATGGACGACAATGTCTCGCCGCTCGACGCCGGCCTCGCATGGACCGTCGACCTGGCCTCGTCGCGCGAGTTCGTCGGCAAGAGCAGCCTCGAAGCCGACGGCTCGCGCGCCGCGTTCGTCGGCCTGATCCTGCTGAAGGAAAACGGCAAGGCCGCGGGCGTGCTGCGCGCGCATCAGAAAGTCGTCACGCCGCACGGCGACGGCGAAATCACCAGCGGCACGTTCTCGCCGACCATGCAGGAATCGATCGCCTTCGCGCGCGTGCCGAAAGGCGTGCAGCCGGGCGACACCGTGCACGTCCAGATTCGCGACAAAGCCTGTCCCGCAAGCGTGGTAAAACTGCCGTTCGTGCGCAACGGCAAGGTGCTGGCGGTCTGAGCGGCCGGCGCACGCCCCTACATTCAAACACTACCGAACATACCGTTCAGGAGCATCCAATGAGCATCCCGGCCGAACTGAAATACACCGAATCGCACGAATGGGTCCGCACCGAAGCGGACGGCACGCTGACGGTCGGCATCACCGACCACGCGCAGGAAGCGCTCGGCGACATCGTCTTCTTCGAAGTCCAGGAACTCGGCAAGTCCGTGACCGCGGGCGACACCGTCGCCGTGATCGAATCGGTGAAGGCCGCCTCCGATATCTACGCGCCGGTCTCGGGCGAAGTCATCGAGGCGAACACGAGCGTCGCCGACTCGCCCGACACCGTCAACAGCACGCCGTACGACAGCTGGCTGTTCAAGATCAAGCCGGCCGCCGATGCGTCGCTCGACCGTCTGCTCGACGCCGAGGCGTACGCGAAGTCGATCGGCGCCTGAGTCACCTTTTGTTTTAACCGTCAGGCGCGGCGCTCGCACAACGGCGCGCCGCGCCGCCAGGAACACCCATGAAGCTCGAACACCCGGATCGTCTGATGAACCGCACTCCTCTCTCGCTCGCCGCGCTCGAAGTGCACGACGCCTTCGCCGAACGGCATATCGGCCCGGATACGGCCGACCAGCAAGCGATGCTCGAAGCACTCGGCTTCGCGTCGCGCGCGGCATTGATCGACGCCGTCATCCCGAAGACGATCCGCCGCACCGAAACGCTGCCGCTCGGCCCCTTCGCGCAACCGAAGAGCGAAGCCGAAGCGCTCGCCGCCTTGCGCGAGCTCGCGGACAAGAACCAGGTGTTCCGCTCCTACATCGGCCAGGGCTATTACAACGCCCATACGCCGACGGTGATCCTGCGCAACG
Organism: Paraburkholderia sp. UCT2; assembly: GCF_014397665.1. Lineage (NCBI taxonomy): Bacteria > Pseudomonadati > Pseudomonadota > Betaproteobacteria > Burkholderiales > Burkholderiaceae > Paraburkholderia > Paraburkholderia sp. UCT2. Next base: position 287,085 of record NZ_VZQO01000001.1, on the reverse strand, counting down.
TGCTCGAAAATCCGGCGTGGTACACCGCGTACACGCCGTATCAGCCTGAAATTTCCCAAGGCCGTCTGGAAGCGCTCCTGAACTTCCAGCAGATGGTCACCGACCTGACCGGCCTCGCGATCTCGAACGCATCGCTGCTCGACGAAGCGACCGCCGCCGCCGAAGCGATGACGCTGTTGCAACGCGTCGGCAAACCGAAGTCGAACGTGTTCTTCGTTGCCGACGACGTGCTGCCGCAGACCATCGAAGTCGTGAAGACGCGCGCGACGCCGGTCGGCATCGAAGTGAAAGTCGGCCCGGCCGCTGAAGCCGCCGACGCCAACGCATTCGGCGTGCTGCTGCAATACCCGGGCGTGAACGGCGACGTGCGCGACTACCGCGCGCTGACCGAAGCGATCCACGCGGCAGGCGGCCATGTCGTCGTCGCCGCCGACCTGCTCGCGCTGACGCTGCTTACGCCGCCGGGCGAATGGGGCGCGGACGTCGCGGTCGGCAATACGCAGCGTTTCGGCGTGCCGGTCGGCTTCGGCGGCCCGCATGCCGCGTACCTCGCGGTGCGCGACGAATTCAAGCGGCAAATGCCGGGACGTCTGGTCGGCGTAACCGTCGACGCGCAAGGCAACCCCGCGCTGCGTCTCGCGCTGCAAACGCGCGAGCAACACATCCGTCGCGAGAAGGCGACCTCGAACGTATGCACCGCGCAGGCGCTGCTCGCGATCATGGCGAGCATGTACGCGGTCTATCACGGCCCGCGTGGCCTGAAGACGATCGCACTGCGCGTCAATCGCATCGCCACGCTGCTCGCCGAAGGCGCGAAGCAGCTTGGCTATCAGCTCGTCAACGAAACTTTCTTCGACACGCTCACGTTCGACACCGGCGCACGCACGCAAGCGCTGCACGACGCGGCTACGGCCAGGCGCATCAACCTGCGCCACGTGAGCGCGACGCAAGTCGGCCTGTCGATCGACGAAACCACCACGCGCCACGATCTGGCCGACCTGCTCGCGGTGTTCGCTCAAGCGGCCTTCACGAGCGACGTGCCGCAAGTCGACGCGCTCGACGCCGCGCTCAACGCATCGAACTCTGCGTCGGTGCCGGCCGCGCTCGAACGCACGAGCGCGTACCTGACGCATCACGTGTTCAACCGTCATCATTCGGAAACGGAAATGCTGCGCTATCTGCGCAGCCTGTCGGACAGGGACCTCGCGCTCGATCGCTCGATGATCCCGCTCGGCTCCTGCACGATGAAGCTGAATGCGACGTCGGAAATGCTGCCGGTCACGTGGCCCGAGTTCGGCCAGATCCATCCGTTCGCACCGACCGAACAAACCGTCGGCTACCGCGAGATGATCGATCAGCTCGAAGAGATGCTGGTCGCCGCGACCGGCTATGCGGCCGTGTCGCTGCAGCCGAACGCGGGCTCGCAGGGCGAGTACGCGGGTCTTTTGATCATCCACGCCTATCACGCGTCGCGCGGCGAAGCGCATCGCGATGTCTGTCTGATTCCCGCTTCGGCGCACGGCACGAACCCGGCGTCGGCGCAAATGGCCGGCATGCAGGTCGTGGTCGTGGCATGCGACGCGCAGGGCAACGTCGATATCGAAGACCTGAAGAAGAAGGCCGCGCAGCACGCCGATAAGCTCGCGGCGATCATGATCACGTACCCGTCGACGCACGGCGTGTTCGAGCAGAACGTCCGCGAAATCTGCGAGATCGTGCATGCGCACGGCGGCCAGGTGTACGTGGACGGCGCGAACATGAACGCGATGGTCGGCCTGTGCGCGCCGGGTCAGTTCGGCGGCGACGTCTCGCACCTGAACCTGCACAAGACCTTCTGCATTCCGCACGGCGGCGGCGGACCGGGCGTCGGTCCGGTCGCGGTCGGCGCGCATCTCGCGCAGTTCCTGCCGAACCAGACTTCGTCGGGCTACCAGCGCGCGGAGGATGGCATCGGCGCGGTGTCGGCCGCGCCGTACGGCTCGGCGTCGATCCTGCCGATCTCGTGGATGTACATCGCGATGATGGGCGCGAAGAATCTGACCGCCGCGACCGAAACCGCGATCCTCAACGCGAACTACGTCGCCAACAAGCTCGCGCCGCACTATCCGGTGTTGTACTCGGGCCCCGGCGGCCTCGTCGCACACGAGTGCATTCTCGATCTGCGTCCGATCAAGGACACGAGCGGCATCACCGTCGACGACGTCGCGAAGCGCCTCGCCGACTATGGCTTCCACGCGCCGACGATGAGCTTCCCGGTACCGGGCACGCTGATGGTCGAACCGACCGAGTCGGAGTCGAAGGAAGAGCTCGACCGCTTCATCGAGGCGATGATCGCCATCCGCGAGGAAATCCGCGCGGTCGAGGAAGGCCGCGCGGATCGCGAGGACAATCCGCTGAAGCACGCGCCGCACACGGCGGCGGTCGTGATCTCGGACGACTGGAAGCACGCGTATGCGCGCGAGACCGCCGCCTACCCGCTGAAGACGCTGATCGCGAGCAAGTACTGGCCGCCGGTCGGTCGCGCGGACAACGTGTACGGCGATCGCAACCTGTTCTGCTCGTGCGTGCCGATCGCCGATTACGAGTAAGCAGTGCGAGGCGGCGAGACGTCATGCGTGGCGCTGTGAAGGTCCGTCGGCGTCCGCGAGCGGTCCACCCGCGGTCCTGTCGTTGAAAGCCGCAACCGGCTAACATCACACACCGAATCAGCCTAACGAGGAGTTTCGCATGGCGCGAAAGGTGCGATTGATGCAAAGCCGGGCCGAGGCGGCAGGCGTCCGTCCGTGGCGGCCCGCTTACGCGGTACTGTTGGCCGCAGCGGCCGCGTTGCTGCCGCTGCGCGCGGCGCAGGCCGCGATGAATTTCTGCGCGGCGCCGGCGCTGCAAACGAGCGAGCGCACCAATGCCGACCCCGGCGTCAAGGCGCTCGTCGCCAACGTGCAGGCACATCTGAACGAGCAGCCGCATGCGCTCGCCAAATTGCACACCGAGGGCACGCTGCCGCACGAGGGCATCTACGATCAGAGCGTCGAAGCGGAGAAGGATCTCGACCTGCTGCGCGACGCCGCGCTCGCGTGGCGCGCGACCAGCGACGACCGCTTCCTGAAGCTCGTCGACCGTCTGCTGTACGCGTGGGTCACGACCTATCAGCCGAGCTTCAATCCGATCGACGAAACGCGTTTCGAAGGTCTGATCCTCGCGTACGACATGACCGCGAGCGCGTTGCCCGTCAAAACGCGCAACGCGGCGATGGCGTTTCTGACGAAGCTCGCGAACGGCTACATCGCGCAGATCGACGCGCAGCCGCGGCCGCTCACGGGCACGTTCCGCAACAATTGGCAAAGCCACCGCATCAAGCTGATCGCGATGGCGGCATTCACGCTCGACAACCGCAAGATGATCAACGCCGCGCAGCGGCTGTTCGTCGAGCATATCGGCGACAACATCGCCCCGGACGGCTCGACGATCGACTTCGGCGAGCGCGATGCGCTGCACTACGTGACCTACGATCTGCAACCGCTGGTGACGGCCGCGCTCGCCGCGCGCCGCCACAACCGCAACTGGCTGCAAGAAAAGGGCGCGAACGGCGCGACGCTGCTCGCCGCGCTGAATTGGCTCGTGCCGTTTGCTACCGGCGCTCAGACGCATGAGGAATTCGTGCATTCGAACGTCGCGTTCGATGCAAAACGTCGCGAGGCCGGCTTGCCCGGCTATTCGGGTCAGTGGGATCCGAAGAACGCGACGGAACTGTTTCACCTGGCGGCCCGTCTCGATGGACGCTTTACGCCAGTCGCGCTGCAGCTCGCACCGACGCCGCCCGCGTGGCTCGCCGTGTGCTTGCCGCTGCCGGCGCGCTAAACTCTTTATCTATAGGCAGGGAGCAGTACATGGCAGTCAGCGTCTTCGATCTCTTCAAAATCGGCATTGGTCCCTCGAGCTCGCACACGGTCGGGCCGATGCGCGCGGCGCTGATGTTCGTCCAGGGACTCGAGCGCGACGGGCTGCTCGCTTCCACCGCATCGGTGAAAGCGGAGCTGTACGGCTCGCTCGGCGCGACCGGCAAGGGACACGGCACCGATCGCGGCGTCATGCTAGGCCTGATGGGCGACGCGCCCGACACCGTCGATCCCGAGACGATCGCGCAACGGCTCGAAGCAGTGCGCACGTCGCGCCAACTCGCGCTGCTCGGCACGCACGAGGTGCCCTTCGTGCAGAAAGAGCACATCGCGTTTTATCGTCAGGCGCTGCCCGAGCATCCGAACGGCCTGAAGCTGTTCGCCTTCGATGCGCAAGGGGCAACGCTGCGCGAGTCGACCTATCTGTCGGTCGGCGGCGGCTTCGTCGTGACGGCCGGCGCGCCGAACACGAAGGTATTGAGCGCCGTCGATCAGCTTCCGCATTCGTTCCGTACCGGCAACGAATTGCTCGCGCTGTGTGCGGCGAGCGGCAAGAGCATCGCGCAGCTGATGTCGGAAAACGAGCGCGTCTGGCACAGCGAGGAAGAAACGCGCGCGGGTCTGCTGAAGATCTGGGACGTGATGCAATCATGCGTCGCGCGCGGATGCGGCATCAACAATCCCGATGCCGATGGTCACTTGCCCGGACCTTTCCAGGTGAAGCGGCGCGCGCCGCAGCTCTATCGCGCGTTGACGGGCAACCCTGAGCGCGCGTTGCAGGACCCGCTGTCCATGGTCGACTGGATCAACCTGTACGCGATCGCCGTCAACGAAGAGAACGCGGCGGGCGGGCGCGTCGTCACCGCGCCGACCAATGGCGCGGCCGGCATCATTCCGGCGGTGCTGCATTACTACACGCGCTTCATGCCCGGCGCGAACGAGCAGGGCGTGATCGACTTCCTGATGACGGCCGCCGCGATCGGCATCCTGTACAAGCTGAATGCGTCGATCTCCGGTGCGGAGGTGGGCTGTCAGGGCGAAGTCGGCGTCGCATGCTCGATGGCCGCGGGCGCGCTGGCCGCCGTGATGGGCGGCACGCCGAAGCAGGTCGAGAATGCCGCGGAAATCGGCATGGAGCACAACCTCGGGCTCACCTGCGATCCGGTTGGCGGCATGGTGCAGATTCCGTGCATCGAGCGCAATGCGATGGCATCGGTGAAGGCGGTCAATGCCGCGCGCATGGCGTTGCGCGGCGACGGCAGCCACTACGTATCGCTCGATTCGGTGATCAAGACGATGCGCGAAACCGGCGCGGACATGAAGACCAAGTACAAGGAAACGTCGCGCGGCGGACTGGCGGTAAATATCGTCGAGTGTTGAGTGGTTGAGCGCGGCATTCAATTGCGTGCGATCGCATCGGAAAAGCGCGGGCCCTGCGGCTCGCGTTTTCATTTGCGCAATCGTGTTGCGCGCACGCCGATCGAACAGTTGCGCTGCGCCATGACAGCGCCCACGTGCTCGGCGTAAGCTGTCGAAGCGCCCATCGGCCGCTGTTGCACGTTCCCCCGATGCGGCTCCATCCCAACGCACCCACGCACTGCCAGGAGGCTTCTTCGCAATGTCGCTGCCGAATGCTCCCGCTGCCAATTCCGCTTCCAATTCCGTTATCGCTTCCCATACCGCACGCACGACCGGCGCGCGCCTCGTCGTCGATGCGTTGCTCACACACGGCGTCGAGCGCGTGTTCTGCGTCCCCGGCGAAAGCTTTCTCGCCGTGCTCGATTCGCTGCACGACGAAACCGGGCGCATCCAGACGATCGTCTGCCGTCACGAAGCCGCGGCCGCGAACATGGCCGAAGCGCTCGGCAAGCTGACCGGCCGCCCGGGTGTCGCACTCGTCACGCGCGGGCCGGGCGCGACGCATGCGTCGATCGGCGTTCATACTGCGTTTCAGGACTCCACGCCGATGATTCTGCTGATCGGTCAGTGCGCGCGCGAACATCTCGATCGCGAGGCCTTTCAGGAGATCGACTACCGGCGCATGTTCGGTCAGATGGCGAAGTGGGTCGCGCAGATCGACGACCCGAAGCGCATCCCCGAATATCTGAGCCATGCGTTTCATACGGCCACCTCGGGGAGGCCCGGGCCGGTCGTGCTGGCGCTGCCCGAAGACGTGCTGAGCGATGCCTGCGACGCGGTGCCTGGCGCACCCGCTTATCACCGCGTGGCGGCGTCGCCATCGGCCGCGCAGATCGCGAAGCTGCGCGAGTTGCTCGAAGGCGCGCAACGGCCGATGGTGATCGCCGGCGGCAGCGGCTGGACAGAGGCCGCATGCGCGGACCTGCGGCGTTTCATCGAAAACTGGCAGTTGCCGATTGGACTCGCGTTCCGCTTCCAGGACACCTTCGACAACGAGCATCCGAACTACGCGGGCGACGTCGGTCTCGGCATCAATCCGGCGCTCGCTCAGCGCATTCGCGACGCGGACTTGCTGCTCGCGCTCGGTCCGCGCCTCGGCGAAGCGACAACCAACGGCTACACGCTGCTCGACATCCCGAAGACGAAGCAGACGCTCGTGCATGTGCATCAGGGCGCGGAAGAACTGGGCCGCGTATATGCGGCCGATCTGCCGATCGTCTCGGGCATGCCTGAGCTTGCGGCGATGCTTGCGGAACTGGAACCGTCGCCGTCCGGCAGGCTCGCCTGGGCGGGCGCCGCTGAGGAAGCGCATCGCGCGTATCTGGATTGGCGCAAGCCGCGCCCAATTCCCGGCGACGTGCAGATGGGCGAAGTGATCCAGCAGTTACGCGCCCACTTGCCCGACGACGCGATCCTCACGAACGGCGCGGGCAATTACGCGACGTGGCTGCATCGGCATTTCTCGTATCGGCACTTCCGTTCTCAGCTCGCGCCGACGAGCGGCGCGATGGGCTACGGCGTGCCGGCGGCGCTCGCGGCAAAGTCGCTGTATCCACAGCGCGTGGTGGTCGCGCTCGCCGGCGACGGCTGCTTCATGATGGCCGCGCAGGAGCTCGCGACAGCGATGCAGTACGACCTGCGCGTGCTGTTCATCGTCGTCAACAACAGCCAATTCGGGACAATCCGCATGCATCAGGAGCGACACTATCCGCATCGCGTGCATGGCACCGGCCTCACGAATCCGGACTTCGCGGCATTCGCGCGATCGTTCGGCGCGCATGGCGAAACCGTTGAACGTACCGGGGATTTTCTGCCGGCGTTGCAACGCGCGATCGAATCGCAGCTGCCGGCCGTGATCGAAATTCGCATGCCGCAGGAAGCGAGCACGCCCGCGGCGACGCTCGAGATGATTCGTGAGCAGGGGAGGAAGATGCGCGGGCAGTGAAAATCGCCACGTGGCCTGACAGCGTGTCGAATGCGCCGCCCATAAAAAACCCCGCCAGAGCGGGGTTTTCTATTATCAACCGTAGTCAGCAAAAAACTTACTTGCCGCCCACGCTTTGCAGCGTCGTCCACTTGCCATCGACGACCTTGTACAGCGTGATACCACCGTTCTTCAGATCGCCGCGCGCGTCGTATGCGAGGTTGGCCGACGTCACGGCCGGCTTCGACGTCTTGGCGAGCACCGGCAGGTACCTGGCAGGATCGGTCGAGTTCGCGTTCTTCATCGCGGCGAACATCGCCATCGCGCCATCGAACGCGTACGGCGAGTACGTTTGCACGTCCTCGTTGAAGCGCGCCTTGTACTTCTCGACGTATGCCTTGCCGCCCGGCATTTCTTCGAGCGGCAGACCGGCGAGCGAAGCCACCGTGCCGTTCGCCGCATCGCCGGCGAGCTTGATGAAGGTCGGCGTGTGGACCATTTCGCCGCCCATCAGCGGCGCCTTCACGCCGAGCTGCTTCATCTGCTTGACCATCGGTGCGGCTTGCGAATCCGCGCCGCCGTAATAGATCAGATCCGGGTTCGACGACTTCAGCTTGGTCAGGATCGACTTGAAGTCGACGGCCTTGTCGTTCGTGTATTCGCGATCGACGATCGTCGCGCCTGCCGCCTTCGCAGCCTTCTCGAACTGATCCGCAAGACCCTGGCCGTAAGCGGTGCGATCGTCGACGATCGCGATCTTCTTCATGCCGAGGTTCTTCACCGCGAACGTGCCAGCAACCGAGCCTTGCTGCGTGTCGGACGTCATCATGCGGAAGGTGGTCTTGAAGCCCTGCTGCGTGTATTCCGGCGCCGTCGCCATCGCGATCTGCGGAATGCCCGCGTTCGCGTAGATGCGCGAGGCCGGAATCGTCGTGCCCGAGTTGAAGTGGCCCAGCATGCCCTTGATGCCGTCATCCACGAGCTTTTGCGCGACCGTCGTGCCGGTGCGTGGGTCGGCCTGGTCGTCGGCCGAGTCGAGCACGATGCGAACCGACTTGCCGCCGATCACCGGCTTCGTCGCGTTGAACTCTTCGACCGCGAGCGTGATGCCGTTCTGGAAGTCCTTGCCATAGTGCGCCTGTGCGCCCGTCATCGGACCGGCGAAACCGATCTTCACGTCTTCCGTCGATTGAGCGTTGGCCATCCCCGCCAGCGACATGGCGGCAACCAGAGCTGCGCCTGCCAGCTGTTTCATTTTGTGTTGCATAGCTTCTCCTTGATACCAGGTGTGGATGGAGCGGTGTCGGGGTCGCCGTGCCGCTTCCTTTCTATTGAATAAATCGCCGAGGTTCGCTCAACCGATCGTCATCAAATTCGCATTGCCGCCTGCCGCCGCGGTATTCACGCTGACCGAGCGCTCGGTGAGCAGACGCTCGAGCGCGTAGTCCTCGTCGCCGCTCGCGAGCGCACGGGCCGCGACGCCCTGCACCGACACGATCGGCCCCGCGCGCTTCGCGACCTCCTTCACGAGCGCAAGCAGCTCATCGCTGTCGCCTTCGAACAGCACGGCGTCGAACGGCGCGTCGGCGCTCTTCTTCACGCTCGCGTGGGCCTTCAGCGACGCCGGCAATTGCGAAACCAATTGTTCACCGGCCGCGCCCTCGAACAACGCACGATTTCCCGTAGCCAGCGCCGCCGCGAACTGCACGCGCGCGCCGCTCGCCGTCGACGCGATACACAGCACCGTGCCGCGTGGGCCCAGCGTGTACGTATTGCGCTCGCCGGTCGGCCCCGACAGTACCGCGGTCGCGCCCGCCGGCACATGCGACAGATAGCCGTCGCAACGCGCGGCAAGCTGCGGCTCGCGCTCGGCGATCAGCCAGTCGCGCAACGCGCTCAGCGCGGCCGCCGGATTGTCGCCCTGTTCTGCAGCCTGCGCCGCCTGCGGTACTTCGACCACCAGCGCCTGCGCGAGCGACTTCGGCAAACCAGCCGGACGCGTTGCGAGCAGACGCTGCAGATATAACGCGCCGCCGGCCTTCGGCCCCGTACCCGACAGTCCTTCGCCGCCGAACGGCTGCACCCCGACCACCGCGCCGATCACGTTGCGGTTCACGTAGATGTTGCCTACGTGTGCGCGGCTGATCACGTGCGCGATCGTTTCGTCGATGCGCGTGTGGATGCCGAGCGTCAAACCGTAACCCGTCGCGCGAATCTGTTCGAGCAGCTTGTCGAGCTGGCTGCGGCGATAGCGCACCACGTGCAGCACCGGACCGAACACTTCGCGCTTCAGCTCGTCGATGCTGTCGAGCTCGATCAGCGTCGGCGGCACGAAAGTACCCTGCGTCGCGCCCTCCGGCAGCGGCAGTTGCTCGACCTTGCGGCCCTTGTCGCGCATCGCCGCGATGTGGGCGTCGATGCCGCGCTTCGCGTCCAGGTCGATCACCGGGCCGACGTCGGTCGACAGCCGATCCGGGTTGCCTAGCGCGAGCTCGCGCATCGCGCCCGTCAGCATTTCGAGCGTGCGGTCCGCGACATCGTCCTGCAGACAAAGAACGCGCAACGCCGAACACCGTTGACCGGCGGAGTCGAAAGACGACTGCAGCACGTCGGCGACGACCTGCTCGGCGAGCGCCGACGAGTCGACGATCATCGCGTTCTGGCCGCCGGTTTCGGCGATCAGCGGAATCGGCTTGCCATCCGGATCGAGTCGGCCGGACAGCGTCTTGTTGATCAGACGCGCGACTTCGGTCGAGCCGGTAAACATCACCGCACGCGTGCGCGGATCGGCGACCAGCGCGGCTCCGACCGTCTCGCCATTGCCCGGCAGCAGTTGCACCGCGCCCGCCGGCACGCCCGCTTCGCGCAGAATTCGCACCGCCTGAGCTGCGATCAGCGGCGTCTGCTCGGCCGGTTTCGCGAGCACCGTGTTGCCGGCCGCGAGCGCGGCGGCCACCTGGCCCATGAAAATCGCCAGCGGGAAATTCCACGGGCTGATACAGACCACCGGACCGAGCGGCCGATGCGTGTCGTTCGAAAACTCGTCGCGGATCTGCGTCGAGTAGTAGCGCAGGAAGTCGATCGCTTCGCGGATTTCCGCGACCGCGTTGGCGAGCGATTTGCCCGCTTCGCGCACCACGAGGCCCATTAGCGTGTGCATCTGCGCTTCGAGCAGATCCGCGGCACGCGCGAGGCAGTCCGCGCGCGCTTCGACCGGCGTCGCCTGCCAGATCGGCGCGGCGGCCACCGCATGGCCGAGCGCGGCGCTCACGTGCTCCGCCGTCGCTTCGACGACCGTGCCGACGAGATCACGATGGTCGGCCGGGTTGCGCACGTCGCGCCCGGCGCCGACCGCGATCTGGTTGTCTTCGAGCATTGGCGCCGCGCGCCACGGATGATGCGCGCTCGCGAGCAGCGCCGACGACAGCGACGCGAGCCGATGCTCGTTCGACAGATCGAAGCCCATCGAATTGAGCCGTTGCGCGCCATACAGGTTGCGCGGCAGCGGAATGCGCGCGTGCGGCGCGCCGAGCGGCACGATCCTCGACGCTTCCTCGACCGGATCGGCGACCAGGTCCTTGATCGCGACGGATTCGTCGGCGATGCGGTTCACGAACGACGTGTTCGCACCGTTCTCGAGCAGCCGGCGCACGAGGTACGCGAGCAGCGTCTCATGCGTACCGACCGGTGCGTACACGCGGCACGGGCGGTTCAGCTTGTCGCGGCCGGTGACTTCTTCGTAGAGCTGCTCGCCCATGCCGTGCAGGCACTGGAACTCGTACTGGCCGGGGTAGTAGTTGTTGCCTGCGAGCTGATAGATCGCCGACAGCGTGTGCGCGTTGTGCGTCGCGAACTGCGGATAGACGGCATCGGGCGCGCCGAGCAGTTTCTTCGCGCAGGCGAGGTACGACACGTCGGTGTAGACCTTGCGCGTGTAGACCGGATAGCCTTCGAGGCCGTCGACCTGCGCGCGCTTGATTTCCGTATCCCAGTACGCGCCCTTCACGAGCCGCACCATGACACGGTGGCGGCTGCGGCGCGCCAGATCGATCAGGTAGTCGATCACGAACGGGCAGCGCTTCTGATACGCCTGCACGACGAAGCCGATGCCGTTCCAGCCTTGCAGCTCCGGATCGAAGCACAGCGCTTCGAGCAGGTCGAGCGAGAGTTCGAGGCGGTCGGCTTCTTCGGCGTCGATATTGAGGCCGATGTCGTAGCGGCGCGCAAGGATCGCGAGCGAACGCACGCGCGGCAGCAGCTCGCTCATCGTGCGTTCCTGCTGCGCGCGCGAGTAGCGCGGATGCAGCGCCGACAGCTTGATCGAGATGCCGGGGCCTTCGTAGATGCCGCGGCCGCCCGCGGCCTTGCCGATCGCGTGGATCGCCTGCTCGTACGACGCGTAGTAGCGCTGCGCGTCGGCCTCGGTGGTGGCCGCTTCGCCGAGCATGTCGTATGAATAGCGGAAACCGCGCGCCTCGTACTTGCGGCTGTTCGCGAGCGCTTCGGAAATGTTCTCGCCGGTCACGAACTGCTCGCCCATCAGGCGCATCGCCATGTCGACGCCCTTGCGGATCAGCGGCTCGCCGCCCTTGCCGATCAGGCGCGTGAGCGCTGACGACAGGCTCGTCTCGCTATTGGTCGTCACGAGCTTGCCGGTGATCATCAGCCCCCAGGTCGCCGCGTTGACGAACAGCGACGGCGCCTGGCCGACGTGCGATTTCCAATCGCCCTTGCTGATCTTGTCGCGGATCAGCGCGTCGCGGGTCGCGCGGTCGGGAATGCGCAGCAGCGCCTCGGCGAGGCACATCAGCGCGACGCCTTCCTGGCTCGACAGCGAAAATTCGTGGATCAGCCCTTCGACGCCGCCGCCCTTGCTCTTCGAGCGCAGCGTTTCGACGAGCTTGCCGGCCATCGCCTGCACGTCGCCGGCGAGGTTGGCCGGCAGACGCGCCTGGCCGAGCAGGAACGGCACGCACTCGGGTTCAGGGCGGCGATACGCGGCGGTGATCGCCGCGCGCAGCACCGACTGCGGTTGCACGTTCTGCGCGAAATCGAGGAACGGATGGGACGCGCCGTCTTCCTCGTTCTCGACCGCCGCGCCGTCGGCGAGATCGGCCGTGCCGGTTGCGCCTGACAGTTCGGGCGGCAACTGGCCGTGCTCGATCTTTTCGAGGTAGGCGAAAATCGCCTGCTTGATCAACCAGTGCGGGGTGCGCTCGAGGCGGGTGGCGGCATCTTTGAGCCGGGAACGCAGGAGGTCGTCGACCTTGACGCCAAGGGTGGTGCTAGCCATGTTTCCTTCTCTGATACCGGGCGCGAGCCTGGCGAAAGACTAAAAGTTGGGCGAATCGTACGCCTCCAAATAAAAAGGTGCAACCAAATCGGCAGGTTGGTTGCACCCCGTCGGAAGCCTTATGGAACGTGGGTTTCCGGGTGGTGGCCGACAGTCGAACCGGAGTGTTTTCGATCGGTACTTTCCCTGGCGTGATTCTTTTTGAAATAAGCCTTATCAAACGACTTCGCGCGCCGATATACAGAAGCACGATGACGGACGGCCCGAAACGTCGGTTTCAGGGCACGCAGAAAAGATAAACGGGGTTCCCGAGGGTTGGTGTGATGGAAAAGTGGCTGGTAATACTGGGCATCTGGGCGCTGTGCGCGGCCTGTGCGGTGTTTTTCATTCGAGGCGCGACAAGGGGCTCGAATCGGCGCGAAGAGGAGCGCAAGCGTGCGAGCGCGGCCTCGCGTGGATCGGCGGGCAATACGCGAAACGCGCTGAACGACTGAGATCAGGAGAGAGCGCGCAACGGCTCATGAAGCCGGATGCGCGCGAATGTGGGGATTCGCGACTGGATTGGCGCGGGGATTTGCGCCTGAAGATCGCTGTTGGATCAGCGCGGCCCGAGCGACGGCGCAACCGGCTCGAACCGCGCACAGACATCGCCGGGCGATACCAACTGGTCATGCAGACCACACAGTCGGCTATCGGCGACGCTCGCGCCGAACCCTGAACTGAACACGGCAAGCCCCGGGATACGCTGCTCGAGCGCATCCCGTTCGCTCACGCGATGCCGGCATGCGGCGCAGCAGGGCGCGTCCGCCGCGCTGCTGCGCTCTACGGCGCCTATGTATGGCGTAGCGCCGGCGCCACGATCCATCGAAATCTTCACGGCGTTATCCGAGGCTGTTCCAGTACGACGCGAACACGTGTGCGGACAGCGCGTAACCGATCGCGATATTGACCACCACGCCCGCTGTGAACGCGAGGAACGGCTTCAGACCGGTCGCGGCAAGCGAGCGGAAGCGCGTCGTCAGACCGATGCTCAGGAAGCAGAAGGTGAACGCCCACGTGCGCAGCACCGTGATTGGCGCGACGAACTGCGGCGTGACGACCTGACGGTAATCGGCGAGTGAATAATGGCTCGCGATCCACGTGACCAACGCCGACGCGATCACGAAGCCGATCACGAACTTGGGGAAACGCGCCCAGATCTCACCGGCATTCGCGCGCGCGGCGACGCCGCTGTCCTGCGCTTCCCAGCGCGTCGTCGCGACGATTGCGAGCACGAACGCCCAGATGCCGATCCAGATGTCGCGGCCGACCACCTTCATCAGCGTGAAGGCCTGCAACGACGCTTCCGGCGCGCCGGCGATCGCGCCGCCCGCGTGGCGCGCGAAATCGCCGTACGCCTGGGCGGCTGCGATGCCCGCGGCGTCGGCGAATTCGGAGGTGCCGATCCAGGCGCCGGCGACGGCCGTCGGCAGTCCGAGCGAGCGCGACGCGAACGGCAGCACGAAGATCATCACGATCGCCCACAGCACGACCAGCGTGATCGCGACCGACGCCTGCTCGCGTTTCGCCCGTACCGCGCCGGCAATCGCGATCGCCGCAGACACGCCGCACACCGCGCCGCCGACGCCGAGCACGGCGGCAAAGCGTCGATCGAGTCCGAATGCTCGCGCAACGAGAAAGATCACGAAGAACGTCACCAATGACACGATGCTCGCCTGGACGACCGCGACCGGACCGGCCCACACGAGCAGCGTGAACGGCAGCGTCGCGCCGAGCAGCACGATACCGACCTTGATGTAAAACTCGACGCGCAGCCCGGCCGCGAGCCACTCCGGCAGCGTGAACAGGTTCGACACGAGCAGCCCGAGCGCGAGCGCGACGAGCGGCGGCTCGAGGTTGTACCTGGACGCGTCGACCCATGCGCCGAGCGTCAGAATCAGCGCGGAAGCGACGAACACCACGATGAAGGCGGCGAGAAACGCGCCGACGCGCTGCCGGAGCAGGGCGACGCTCGCGCCGAACAGCACCGCGAATGTCGCGAATAGCGCGAAGTAGTTGGGTAGATGCTTGCCGATGTCCTGCGCGGCCTGCGCGACGCTCGACCATTTGGCCGGCGCAACCGCGAGCCACTTGATGCTGCTGCCCGACGCGAACAGCGCCCACGCGATCACGATCACGAGCAGGCCGACGCCCGCGGCGAGCCAGTCTTCGGTCAGCGAAAAGCCGCTGCCTCGTGCGGTTTGCGCGTCTTGTGTACCTTGCCGCTGACCCGGCGCGGCGCCCTCCGGCACGGTGTGATGGGTGTCGCTCATTGCACATGCCCCGCGAAAGTTGAGTGGCATCGGCGCGAAGTTATTGTCGTTTAGCCTCAAAATGCGCCGATTTGGCGACTATAGGCGAGCGGGATCGCAAAGCGAAACGATCATTCGCTCTATGGATATGACTCAAAGAAGTATGGCGGGCGTCATCTGGCCCGTGGCGTCAGATGTCGAGCGGATCGACTTCGAGGGTCCAGCGCAGCACGCCCTTGAGCGCGCGCAACAGTGGCTGCCACGCGCGCAGCGTAGCCTGCAGCGCCGCGCGCGATGCGCTTTCGATCAGCAGCTGCGCGCGATGCACGTGCATCACCTTGACGATCGTGAGCGGCACTGCGTCGTAGACGGTGACGCGCCCGGCGGCAGGAATCCGCGCAAGTTCGGCGGCGGCCTGCTGCAGAAACGCGAGCGCCGCTTCGAGCGTGCGGCCTTCGGCGCGCAACAGCGCCTGGTAGACGAACGGCGGCAGGTGCGCGTCGCGTCGCTCGGCGAGCGTCGCATTGGCGAAGCCGACGTAGTCATGACGGCACAGCGCGTGATATAGCGCGTGACGCGGATAGCGCGTCTGCACCAGCACTTCGCCCGGCAGACCGGCGCGGCCCGCGCGGCCGCTCACCTGCATCAGTTGCGCGAACAGGCGCTCGCTCGCGCGGAAATCATGCGAAAACAGCGCGGTATCGGCGTTCAGCACGCCAACCAGTGACACGCGCTGGAAATCGTGTCCCTTCGCGATCATCTGCGTGCCGACCAGAATATCGACCTCGCCCGCGTGCACGTCCGAGAACAACGCCTGCGCGCTGCCCTTGCGGCGCGTGCTGTCGGCGTCGATACGCAGCACGCGGGCGCCCGGCACCGCGCTCGCAAGCGTTTCCTCGACGCGCTGCGTGCCGCGCCCGAGCGGTGCGATATCGACGTTGCCGCACTCCGGGCACGAACGCGGGATACGAGACTCCCAGCCGCAGTGATGGCAGCGCAGCGCGCGCTCGGGCTTGTGCAGCACGACGTAGGCGCTGCAGCGCGGACAACCGGCCACCCAGCCGCACGCGTCGCAGGCGAGTTGCGGCGCGTAGCCACGGCGGTTGAGGAACACGAGGCTCTGCTCGCCGCGTTCGAGACGCGCCTTTATCGCCGCGATCAACGGGCCCGACAAACCTTCGATCGATGCCCGCCCGCGCCGGCGCTCGTCTTCGAGATCGATGAGACGCACGCTCGGCAGTGCGGCCTCGGCGACGGCGCGGCGCGACAGCGTGAGCCGCTCGTAGCGGCCCTGATCTGCCTGCCACCAGCTCTCGAGCGACGGCGTCGCCGAGCCAAGCACGACCGGCACGCCGAGTTGCTTCGCCCGATAGATCGCGAGATCGCGCGCCGAATAGCGCAAGCCTTCCTGCTGCTTGTAGGCCGGATCGTGCTCCTCGTCGACGACGATGATCGCCAGCCGCGGCAGCGACGCGAGCACCGCGAGCCGCGTGCCGAGCACGATGCGCGCGCGGCCGGTGTGCGCGGCGAACCAGTTGCGGGCGCGCTCGCCTTCGGCGAGGCCGCTATGCAGCGTGACGATCGCGCTGGCGTCGAGCGCGGCGAAGCGGGCGCGGAACGCCGCCTCGAACTGCGGCGTGAGGTTGATTTCCGGTACCAGCACGAGCGCTTGCGCATCGGGCTTGCCGGCCAGAATCGCGGCGAGCGCGCGCAGATACACCTCGGTCTTGCCGCTGCCCGTCACCCCGTGCAGCAGGAACGGCGCGAAGCCGTGGGCGTCGCGGATCGCTTCGACGGCACTCGCCTGTTCGTCGGTGAGGGTTGGCAGGGCAGGCGCGGGCATGTTCGGCAGCGACGCGGCGGCGGGCACCGTGGCGGCGTCGATCACATCGAGCGTGACCCAGCCCGCCGTCTGCCATGTGTCGAGTGTCGCCAGCGCCTTCGGATGCAGCGCGCGGGCGTCGGCAGCGAGGAGGAAGTCGGCTCGAGCGAGCGCTTGCGCGAGCGCTCGGAGCGCGGTCGCGCGGGCCGGCAAGGCGTCAGGCAATACCGTGCGGCCCTCGGCCGTCAACCGATAGCGCTCTTCCGGGGCGAACAGCCGCGACCAGCGCGACGCGTCGCGCAGCGCCTGCGGCAGCCCCGGCAGCGCCACTTCGCCGAGACCGCGCTGATAGTAGTCCGCGGCGAATGCGGCGAGCGCGAGCCAATGTGTCGACACCGGCGGACACGCCGTGCAGACCTGATCCACATCACGCAGGCGCTCGGCCGGCACATCGCTGTGAGCGGTCACTTCGCAAACGAGCCCCACCACATGCCGCTTGCCAAACGGAACGCTGACGAGCGTGCCTACGACAGCCGCCCCGGAGATGTCGCAGCGGTAGTCGAACAGGGTCGGCAGCGGATGGTCGAGCGCGACGCGGACGAACATTTCGTTCACTCGGCGTGGCGCTGAGGATGAGCCGGCACGAGGCCAACTCGCGGCGCGAGGTGGGTCGCATGGGACGCGAAGCCGTAGAAGTTAAAGTAAAACCTTAATTTCACCGCTAAGTTTTGGATTCGACTGAACAATTGCGCTCGGCTCGCGGCCCTGTGGATAACTTTGTTGAGAACTTCGCTTCGACGGGCCGCAAACGGCGCGGCGACGGCCTTGTGTGGGATTCCGCACATTTCATCACGCGCCCCGCAAACCCTTGCCGGACAAGGCTCAGATCAAATGCGCCGAGCATGTGCAAGGGTCGGGGCACGATTAAAGTCTCTACCGCGCCGCAGCGTGCGAAGTGTGCATAAGTCAGCTCTTGACTTTCGTAAGACCACCATCTGGCGGCCTATTCGCGGAGCTGCGGTCCTTAGGGCGAGAGCCCAATTCGCTGCGATGCAACAAGAAACGGTAATGATTACACACTCACGCGGGCGTAGGTGCGCCACTACGAATAGCGCGGCTGTGACGATGCACTTCGTCGACCAGTTCAGCAACATGCTCTGGCGGCGTGAACTGTGAAATGCCGTGACCCAGATTGAAAACGTGGCCAGGATGGTTGCCGAAACTGTCGAGCACCGCGCGCGCTTCCATGCGGATCGCGGCAGGCGGCGCAAACAGCACCGACGGATCGATGTTGCCCTGAAGCGCCACTTTGCCACCGACACGTTCGCGCGCCTTGCCGAGGTTCACGGTCCAGTCGAGGCCCACCGCGTCGACGCCGCTCGCGGCGATGTCGTCGAGCCACAAGCCGCCCCCCTTCGTGAACGCGATGACGGGCACTTTTTCGCCGTCGTGTTCGCGCTTCAACTGACTGACCACCTGCTCGATGTAGCGCAGCGAAAAGCGCTGATAGATGCCATCGGCGAGCGCTCCGCCCCATGTGTCGAAAATCATCACCGCTTGCGCGCCGGCTTCGATCTGCGCGTTCAGATATGCCGCGACCGAGCGCGCGTTGACCTCGAGAATCCGCTGCAGCAGATCGGGACGCGCGTACAGCATCGATTTGACGGTGCGAAAGTCCGCCGAGCCGCCGCCTTCCACCATGTAGCACGCGAGCGTCCACGGGCTGCCTGAGAAGCCGATCAGAGGCACGCGCTGGCGGCCCTGCGCGTCCTTCAGCGCCGAGCGGATTTCACGCACGGCGTCGGTCACGTAGCGCAGTGTCGCGTCGATGTCGGGCACCGTCAGGCGCGCGACGTCGTCTTCGGTGCGCACCGGACGGGCAAATCTCGGCCCTTCGCCGTTGACGAACTCGAGACCGAGGCCCATCGCGTCGGGCACGGTCAGGATGTCGGAGAACAGGATTGCGGCGTCGAGCGGATAGCGATCGAGGGGCTGCAAGGTGACTTCCGTCGCGAAAGCCGGGTTCTTCGCGAGACCGAGGAAACTGCCTGCGCGGCCGCGCGTGGCGTTGTATTCCGGCAGATAGCGGCCAGCCTGCCGCATCAGCCAGATCGGCGTGTAGTCGGTGGGCTGGCGCTGCAGCGCGCGCAGAAAAGTGTCGTTCAGGAGTTGATGGGCCACGTTGCGTGCGACTGAAGAGCTGAGGGCAAAGGAGCATTTTACCGGAGGCGGCTCCGGACATCGCGCGTCGCGGGGTAATGAATGTGGCGACGGCGCGTCGTGGGAAGCGGGCGGAAAGCAGCTCGGACGCACCTCGATCAACTACCGCCCGCCACTGCCCGCACGGGTCAGGGTCGATGTCTTCCGCTGCCCGGGTCGCCCTGGCTGAACGGCCGATGTTCAAGCCCGCGCTGCCAAGCTACTATCCAACAGCTTTACCGATGAATTGCACACTACACACCACCAGGAGACTCGATGAAGAAGGCAGCACTCGCAATGCTCGGCGCGCTCGCCGGCGTCCTGATGCACGTCGGCGTAGCCAGCGCGCAAAACGCCGCGCCCGCGCCGTCCAGGCTCGACGACATCATCAGCCGCGGCACGCTGCGCGCTTGCACTACCGGCGACTACAAGCCGTATTCGTTCTACAGGGGCGATGGCCAGTTCGAGGGCATCGATATCGACATGGCTGAATCGCTCGCGAAGTCGCTCGGCGTGAAGGTCGAGTTCGTCAAGACGTCGTGGTCGAACCTGATGAACGACTTCGTCGCAAAGTGCGACATCGGCATTGGCGGTGTGTCGCCGACGCTCGAGCGCCAGAAGCATGCGTTCTTCACTCAGGCTTACATGATCGACGGCAAAACGCCGATCGTCCGTTGCGACGACGTCAACAAATATCAGACGGTCGCGCAGATCGATCAACCGTCCACACGAGTGATCGTCAATCCGGGGGGCACCAACGAGAAGTTCGCGAAGCAATACTTCACGCACGCAAACGTGACCGTTTATCCGGACAACGTGACGATCTTCAAGCAGATCCTCGCGGGCAAGGCGGACGTGATGGTGACGGATGCGTCGGAAACGCTGCTGCAGCAGAAACTCAATCCCGGCCTCTGCTCGGTGCATCCGGACAAGCCGTTCCAGTACGGCGAGAAGGCCTGGTTGCTACCGCGCGGGGATGTCGCGTTCCAGCAATACGTCGATCAGTGGCTGCATCTCGCTCGAGCGACCGGCGAGTATCAGGCTATCTCGGACAAGTGGTTGAAGTGAGCCGACCGTGTCCGTTGGAGGCCGTCAGTTGCTGACTGATTGCGAGGGCGGCCTGCGCGCGCCTGGAGATTTGGGTGCCGGCGATGATGTAACGAAGGGCCCTTTCCAATACGCTGCACAAGCGGATTCGCTTTGCTGCATTGCATCACAGGTTTTTCATCGAATTGCGATGTATTTCGGGGCAGGGTCACAGCGCTGGTTCCGCAGGAAATTCTTCGATCGAAAGCTGCAGACGCAACCATTTCACGCTGATGAGTGACCCAATTTCTGCTGCACCAGGCGCCATGAATGGCATCAATCATGCGTATTAAATTGCGGCATAGTCATCGGTAATAACTACGTTTTAAAGGTTTCATTTTGGCAATAAATCCCGCAGCGCCTTATCTGGCGGGCGTTACAACCTGAAACACTTTGTTACCGCGTTCCTAGAGTAATTCGCCCACAATGCCCTCAACGGTTTCAACACGGATGTGGCTGTGTGCGTGGTGTGAGCGGATACGATGCACTTGCCGGTCGGCGCTTGCCGAAGCCCTGTAAAGGGGCATCCCTGCTGGGGCCGTCATCGACGCAGGGGCGTCGTGATAACCGTCCCATCTTTGGTCTCCTCGCGCTAACCCCGTAGCGTGTGGTTTTTAGCGGGCTCCAGGCCCGCTTTTTTTTCGCCTGCTCAAACGTTTGCGCGCGACGAATCCTCGCCGCGCAACTCCCGTTCTACCGTACCTATTGGCATATTTGGCTGCGCAGCGTGCTGCGGCGGCGTCATGCCGTCTTGTCCTCTCTGAGTTTCAACTCGCCGATCATCCGTTCGCGCATCACGAATTTTTGCACCTTGCCGGTCACGGTCATGGGCAGTTCATCGACGAAGCGGATATATCGCGGCACCTTGTAGTGCGCAATCTGTCCCTGGCAGAACTGCTGGATTTCTTCTGCCGTCGCCTGTTCGCCGGTCCGCAGCACGATCCACGCGCATACTTCTTCGCCATACCTGGTATCGGGCACGCCGAACACCTGCACGCTCTGGATCTTCGGGTGACGGAACAGAAACTCCTCGATCTCGCGCGGATAGATGTTTTCGCCGCCGCGAATCAGCATGTCCTTCAGCCGGCCTACGATGTTGCAATAGCCTTCGGCGTCGAGCGTCGCCAGGTCGCCCGTGTGCATCCAGCCGTCGACGATACTCTCGTGCGTCTTCGCGTCGTCCCCCCAGTAACCGAGCATCACCGAGTAGCCGCGCGTGCATAGCTCGCCCGTTTCGCCGACCGGCACGATATTGCCGAGCGGATCGACGATTTTCACTTCGAGATGCGGCTGGATGCGCCCGACTGTCGTCGTACGCTTGTCGAGCGGATCGGTCGTCGAGCTCTGGAACGAGACTGGGCTGGTTTCCGTCATGCCGTAGGCGATCGTGATCTCGCTCAGGTGCATCTTCGAGACGACCTTCTTCATCGTCTCGATCGGGCACGGCGAGCCCGCCATGATGCCGGTGCGCAGCCGCGAGAAGTCGTACGAGGCGAAGGTCGGATGGTCGAGTTCTGCGATGAACATCGTCGGGACGCCGTGCAGCGCGGTGCATTTTTCCTCCGCGGTCGCGGTGAGTGTCGCGGCCGGATCGAAGCCCTCGCCCGGAAACACCATGTTCGCCCCGACCGACACGCACGCGAGCACCGCCAGCACCATCCCGAAGCAGTGGTACAGCGGCACTGGAATGCACAGGCCGTCCTGCTCGCTGAGCCGCATCGCCATCGCGATATAGCGCGCGTTGTTCACGACGTTGCGATGCGTCAGCGTCGCGCCCTTCGGATTGCCCGTCGTGCCGCTCGTGAACTGGATGTTGATCGGCTCCCGGCACGACAGCGTCGCGCCGATCGCATCGAGCCGAGTGGCGTCGAACGACGCACGGCCACGCTCGATCACGTCGGAAAAGCTCAGCATGCCTGGCGTCTCCGTGTCGCACATGCGGATCACGTAGCGCAGTTCCGGCAGCCGCGCGGCATGCAGTTCACCCGGCGGCTGCGTCGCCAATTCGGGTGCGAGTTCCTGCAGCATCTCGAGGTACATCGACGTCTTGAAGCGCTCGGCGGTGATGATCGTCTTGCAACCGGCCTTGTTCAGCGCGTATTCGAGCTCCGCGAGCCGGTAGGCAGGATTGATGTTGACGAGGATCGCGCCGATACGCGCGGTCGCGAACTGCGTCAGCAGCCACTCGACGCGGTTCGGCGACCAGATGCCGACGCGATCGCCCTGCGCGATGCCGAGTGCAAGCAGCCCGGACGCAAGCACATCCACTTCCTGCGCGAATTCGCTCCACGTCCAGCGGATGCGCTGCTCCCGAAACACCACGGCCGGCCGGTCGGGAAAGCGCGCCGCGGTGTCGCGCAGAAGCTCGCCGACGGTCGCTTCGCTCAACGGATTTTCAGTCGACCCGCGCACATACGACAGTCCATCCGCGGGTTCGATGAGCGCACCTTCTCCCGAGCTATGCGTTGCCATGGTGTTGTCTCCGTGAGCGCAAGCGCGCTCGATTGAAATGAATTTGAAATCGATTGTGCACCGGCGCGTATCCGGCCGGCATCAAGTCTTACCCGCACCGCGTCGCATCGACCGCGGCGAGCGGTGACCGTCCGTTTCTCCAACCTCGTGGATTTCGCCGACCTTTACGTAAACGTCAACTAGCTATCAAAAAAAAGCAGCCGCGCAGGCTGCTTTCTTCCACTACGTGCTGCCTTAGTGCTGGCCGCGCAGCTTGCGCAAACGCTGGATTGCCGCGAGCTGCGCCGTCGCGTACGCGAGTTCCGCCTGTGCGGTCGCGTACTCGAGGTTCGAGCCCGTGTTCTGCAGCGCCTCTTCCGCACGCTTGCGTGCGTCTTCGGCCTTGGCTTCGTCGAGATCCTTGCCGCGGATCGCGGTGTCGGCGAGAACCGTCACTGCACCCGGTTGGACTTCGAGGATGCCGCCGGCGACGAACACAAACTCTTCTTCGCCGTTTTCAACTTCGATGCGCACCGCACCCGGACGGATCCGCGTGATGAGCGGCGTGTGGCCCGGCAGAATGCCGAGTTCACCCGCTTCGCCTGGCAGCGCGACGAACTTCGCCTGGCCCGAGAAGATTTCCTCTTCCGCGCTGACGACGTCTACTTTAATGGTTGCCATATGTGTCGACTCCTGTCGACGAGAGTTAGCGCTTGAGTGCTGACTCCCGTCCCATGCAAGGCGGGTTGAGCGTAATCAGAGACGCTGGCTTTGCGCAACACTACCGTTTTGGCAGCCGTGATGCGCGAGGTCGGCGCCCGCTTCGTTACACCCGACCTTTACTGGATCTTCTTGGCTTTTTCGAAGGCTTCGTCGATCGTGCCGACCATGTAGAACGCTTGCTCCGGCAGGTGGTCGCACTCGCCTTCGACGATCATCTTGAAGCCACGGATCGTTTCCTTCAGCGGCACGTACTTGCCCGGCGAACCCGTGAACACTTCAGCGACGTGGAACGGCTGCGACAGGAAACGCTGAATCTTGCGAGCGCGCGCGACGGAAAGCTTGTCTTCCGGCGCGAGTTCGTCCATGCCCAGAATCGCGATAATGTCGCGCAGTTCCTTGTAGCGCTGCAGCGTTTGCTGCACGCCGCGCGTGATCGAGTAGTGCTCTTCGCCGATCACGTGCGGGTCGATCTGACGCGAGGTCGAATCGAGCGGGTCCACCGCGGGGTAGATACCGAGCGAAGCGATGTCACGCGACAGCACGACGGTTGCGTCGAGGTGGCCGAAGGTCGTAGCCGGCGACGGGTCGGTCAAGTCGTCTGCAGGGACGTACACTGCCTGCACCGACGTGATCGAGCCAGTCTTGGTCGACGTAATACGCTCCTGCAACTTACCCATTTCTTCAGCCAGCGTCGGCTGATAGCCCACTGCCGACGGCATACGGCCGAGCAGTGCCGACACTTCGGTACCGGCCAGCGTGAAACGGTAGATGTTGTCGACGAAGAACAGCACGTCGAGGCCTTCGTCACGGAAGTGCTCGGCCATCGTCAGGCCGGTCAGCGCGACGCGCAGACGGTTGCCCGGCGGCTCGTTCATCTGGCCGTACACCAGCGCGACCTTGTCGAGAACGTTCGAGTCCTTCATTTCATGATAGAAGTCGTTCCCTTCGCGGGTACGCTCGCCCACACCGGCGAACACGGAGTAACCGCCGTGTTCCTTCGCGATGTTGTTGATCAGTTCCATCATGTTCACGGTCTTGCCCACGCCGGCGCCACCGAACAGACCCACCTTACCGCCCTTCGCGAACGGGCAGATCAGGTCGATAACCTTGATGCCGGTTTCGAGCAGCTCGGTCGACGGCGACAGTTGGTCGAACGCCGGAGCCTTCTGGTGGATCGCACGCGTGGTTTCACTCGAGATCGGGCCGGCTTCGTCGATCGGACGGCCAAGCACGTCCATGATACGGCCGAGGGTCGGCTTGCCGACCGGCACGCTGATCGGGTTGCCCGTGTTCTTGACGATCGTGCCGCGGCGCAGACCATCCGAAGCACCCAGACAGATGGTACGGACCACGCCGTCGCCCAGCTGCTGCTGGACTTCGAGCGTCAGTTCCGAACCTTCCAGAATGAGCGCGTCGTAGATCTTCGGCATGGTTTCACGCGGAAATTCCACGTCGATCACCGCGCCGATGCACTGTACGATCTTGCCTTCTACCAAAGCAGTAGTACTCATCGCTTTTCCTTTAGATACTCAATTCTTCACTCGCGCAAAGGCGCAGTTTCTCCGATGGGTACGCCGCTCGGGCGCACACGCAACGACCTGCCTGACCGGGGTCAGACGGCCGCCGCTCCACCGACGATTTCCGACAGTTCTTTCGTGATCGCGGCCTGACGGCTCTTGTTGTAGACGAGCTGCAGATCGTTGATGACCGTCTTCGCATTGTCCGAAGCGGCTTTCATCGCGACCATGCGGGCCGACTGCTCCGATGCCATGTTTTCCGCGACGGCCTGATAGACCAGCGCTTCGACATAACGCACCAGCAGTTCGTCCACCACTGCCTGCGCATCCGGCTCGTAGATGTAGTCCCACTGCGTGCTCGGCGTCGTACCGTCTTCTTCCGTGCGCTCGAACTGGTCCGCCGACAATGGCAGCAGTTGCTCGATCACCGGCTCCTGCTTCATCGTGTTGACGAAGCGCGTGTACGCGAGGTACACCGCCGAAATCTTCCCTTCCGAGTACAGGTCGAGCTGCACCTTCACAGCGCCGATCAGTTTTTCCAGATGCGGCGTATCGCCCAGTTGCACGACGTTCGACACGACTTTCGCCTGCAGTCGGTTCAGGAAGCCCAAGCCCCTGCTGCCGATCGCGGTTGCCTCGATCGTCTTGCCCTGGCCTTCCAGTTCCTTGAACTTCTGCAGCGACGCACGCAGCACGTTGGTGTTCATCCCGCCGCACAGACCTTTATCAGTCGTGACGAGGATGATGCCGGCCGCCTTCGCGCCTTCGTTCGACACCATGAACGGGTGACGATACTCCGGGTTCGCGCGGCTCATGTGCGCGGCGATATCGCGGACCTTGTCGGCATACGGGCGAGCAGCGCGCATGCGCTCCTGAGCGCGGCGCATCTTCGATGCGGCCACCATCTCCATCGCTTTCGTGATCTTGCGCGTGTTTTGCACGCTCTTGATCTTGCCGCGAATTTCCTTCATTCCAGCCATTGCTTGCTCCTTTGTCGGCCCGAGTTAGCGCTTTAGCGCTTACTCGGGTCCCATGCAATGCGGCCGAAGTAGCGCGGGAGCATTCGCATGCGGCCCGCGCCGCTTCAAGGTCCGTTTATGCCTTGCGGATCACTCGCGGATCAATAAGCGCCGGACTTCTTGAAGTCTTTGACGGCCGTGTGCAGCAGGCCTTCGTCGTCCTTCGAGAGTTCCTTGGTATCTTCGATACGCTTGACCAGGTCAGCATGGCTCGACTTCAGGTGGTCGCGCAAGCCTTTTTCGAACGGCAGGACTTGAGCAACTTCGAGGTCGTCGAGATAGCCGTTGTTCGCCGCGAACAGCGACACAGCCAGTTCCCACACTTGCAGCGGCTGATACTGCGGCTGCTTCAGCAGTTCCGTCACGCGGCGGCCGCGCTCGAGCTGCTTGCGGGTCGCTTCGTCGAGGTCCGATGCGAACTGCGCGAACGCAGCGAGTTCGCGGTACTGCGCCAGGTCGGTACGAATACCGCCCGACAGCTTCTTCACGACCTTCGTTTGAGCCGCGCCACCCACACGCGACACCGACACGCCAGCGTTAATTGCCGGGCGGATACCTGCGTTGAAGAGGTCGGTTTCAAGGAAGATCTGGCCATCGGTAATCGAGATCACGTTCGTCGGAACGAATGCGGTCACGTCGCCTGCCTGCGTCTCGATGACCGGCAGTGCCGTCAGCGAACCGCTCCTGCCCTTCACTTCACCATTGGTGAACTTCTCGACGTACTCTTCCGAGACGCGAGCAGCACGCTCGAGCAGACGCGAGTGCAGATAGAACACGTCACCCGGGTAAGCTTCACGGCCCGGCGGGCGGCGCAGCAGCAGCGAGATCTGACGGTATGCCCAAGCCTGCTTGGTCAAGTCGTCATAAACGATCAGCGCGTCCTGGCCGCGATCGCGGAAGTATTCGCCCATCGTGCAGCCGGCGTACGGCGCGAGGTATTGCATCGCGGCCGATTCCGAAGCCGAAGCGGACACGACGATCGTGTATTCCAGCGCGCCGGTTTCTTCCAGCTTGCGCACCACATTCATGATCGACGAAGCCTTCTGGCCGATCGCGACGTAGATACAGAAGAGGTTCTTGCCCTTCTGGTTGATGATCGCGTCGACTGCGACCGCGGTCTTGCCGCACTGGCGGTCGCCGATGATCAGCTCACGCTGGCCACGGCCGATCGGCACCATCGCGTCGATCGACTTCAGACCGGTCTGGACCGGTTCCGAAACCGACTTACGCCAGATCACGCCCGGAGCAATCTTTTCGATTGCATCGGTCTTCTTCGCGTTGATCGGGCCTTTGCCGTCGATCGGGTTGCCGAGTGTGTCGACCACGCGGCCGAGCAGTTCCGGACCCACCGGCACTTCCAGAATGCGGCCCGTCGTCTTGACGATGTCGCCTTCCGAAATGTGTTCGTATTCACCCAGAATCACGGCGCCGACCGAGTCGCGCTCGAGGTTCAGTGCGAGACCGAAGGTGTTGCCCGGGAATTCGAGCATTTCGCCCTGCATCACTTCCGACAGGCCGTGGATACGCACGATACCGTCGGTCACGGAGATCACGGTGCCCTGGTTGCGAACGTCTGCGCTCGCTTCAAGGCCCTGGATCCGGCTCTTGATCAGCTCGCTGATCTCAGAGGGATTGAGTTGCATTATTCGCTCCTGATAGTCAATTCTGTTGCGTGCCAGCCGCTAAAACGCGAAGCGCTTCAGGCCGTCAGGACCGTTTGCATGCTGGCGAGCCGCGCGCGGACCGAGGTATCGAGCACTTCGTCGCCGACCGTCACGCGTACGCCGCCGATCAGCGAGTGATCGACTTCGACCGTCGGTTTCAGCTTACGCTTGAACTTGCGTTCGAGGCTTGCGACGAGTTCGTTCAACTGCGCACCTTCGAGCGGGAATGCGCTGACGATCAGCACATCTGCTGCCCCTTCGCGGGCGTTCTTCAACTCTTCGAACTGCGAGGCGATTTCCGGCAGCAGCTGCAGGCGATGGTTGTCCACCAGCATCTGCACCAGATTCTTCGCTTGCGCGTTGTCCTTGAGCGGCGACTTGACCGCGGCCAGCAGCAGATCGCTTACCTGGGCACGGCTCACTTTCGGGCTCGAGGCGATCGACAGCACTTCGGGCAGACGCGCAACCTGTGCCAGCTCCTGCACGAGCGTGGACCAGGCGGCGATGTCACCAGCTTCGGCCACGCCAAACAGCGCTTCCGCGTACGGACGGGCGATGGTTGCAAGTTCGGCCATGATCAGAGCTCGGCTTTCAGTTGATTCAGCAGGTCAGCATGAGCCGCCTGGTCGACTTCGCGCTGCAGGATCTGTTCAGCGCCCTTCACAGCGAGTGCAGCAACTTCGCCACGCAGCGCTTCGCGCGCCTTCACGACTTGCTGATCCGCGTCGGCCTTCGCCTGCGCGATGATGCGGGCGGCTTCCGCCTGCGCCTGAGCCTTGATTTCGTCGGCGACTGCGACAGCGCGCTTTTCAGCGTCGGCAATGCGTTGCTGGCCGTCGTTGCGAGCCTGAGCCAGTTCCTGGTCGACGCGCTTGTGAGCGGCTTCGAGTTCCTGCTTGCCCTTTTCCGCGGCGGACAGACCGTCGGCGATCTTCCTCGCGCGCTCGTCGATGGCGTTGATCAGCGGCGGCCACACGAATTTCATCGTGAACCACGCGAGGATCAGGAACACGACCATTTGCGCAAACAGGGTTGCGTTGAGATTCACGGTGTTTCCTTAAACGTTGCTAGTTCGGAAAGTGAAACGGCAAGGCGCTCATCGATTCTGCTCGATCAGCGCCCCAGTACCCGTTCCGCCCTGCGCCTTTACCAGTTATAGCTCAGGCGCAAACCTCCGAGGAACCTCAGCCTGCCAGCTTCGAGAGCAGCGGGTTCGCGAACGCAAACAGCATTGCCACACCAACGCCAATCAGGAACGCCGCATCGATCAGACCAGCCAGCAGGAACATCTTGGTTTGCAGCGGGTTCATCAGTTCCGGTTGACGGGCGCACGCTTCAATGTACTTGCCGCCCATCAGACCGATACCGATACAGGCGCCGATAGCACCCAGGCCGATGATGATGCCGATACCGATGGCGGTCAGACCCTGGATGTTGGCGATGAAAGCTTGCATGATCACTCCTTTGTGAAAAGTCTTTTAGAACTGGTTGGAACTGGGATTTGAAAAACTACAATTCTTTGCCGACAACGCAGGTTAGTGCGTGTCGTGTGCCTGGCCGATGTACACCAGCGTCAGCATCATGAAAATGAACGCCTGCAGCAGAACGATCAGGATGTGGAAGATTGACCACACTGTGCCGGCGACCACGTGGCCGATGAAGCCAAGCACCGTCGTGTCCGCGCCGAAGCTCCAGAGGCTGCCGAGCAGGGCAATCAGCAGGAACAACAGTTCGCCCGCGTACATGTTGCCGAACAACCGCATGCCGAGCGAGACCGTCTTCGCGACGAACTCGATGATGTTCAGTGCGAGGTTCGGGATCCACAGCAGCGGATGCGCGCCGAACGGAGCGGACAGCAGTTCATGCACGAAGCCGCCAGCGCCCTTGATCTTGAAGTTGTAGTAAATCATCAGCACGAACACGCCGAGCGCGATACCGATCGTGCCGTTCAGGTCGGCGGTCGGCACGATGCGGTGGTGCGGGATGGCTTCGGACAGACCCAGCCAGCCGATCACACGGCCCGGCAGGTCGACGGGAATGAAGTCGAGTGAGTTCATTAGCGCGACCCAGACGAACACGGTCAGCGCGAGCGGCGCGATGAAGGTGCGCGAGCCGTGGATCATGGCCTTCGATTGATCCTCGACCATTTCGACCAGCATTTCGATCGCGCATTGGAAGCGACCCGGCACGCCGGCCGTTGCCTTGCGGGCTGCCAGATGCAGCACGAAGATCGTGACGAGGCCGCACACGATCGACCAGAAAAGGGTGTCGAGATTCCACACATGGATGTCGAAAATCGACGTCTGGTGTGCGGTGGAAAAGTTCTGCAAGTGGTGCGCGATGTACTCGGACGGATCCATTGCGCGCGTGCCTTCGCTAGCTGCCATATCGTTAAAGCCACCCAAATTGTCGAAAATCGTTCGAGGCCGCTCCCGCCGGAACACTGTGTTGCGGGAACGCGCCGGGTGCGGGCCCTGTCTCACCCGCACGCCCGTGCCGGCGCTGCGCGCCGGCCTTAAATTCTTTTTGCTGCTGTTTTTTGTGCTGCTACCTTAGCGCCACGCCAAGGCGATCCAGTAAGTCTTCAGCGCGATGAGGTAGGTCACGAGCAGCGGAATCCAGCGTACGTCGTGATACCAGAAGGCGATTGCGACAAACATCGCAATCGTTGTCCCCATCTTGAGTGCTTCGCCGATCATCCAGCTCATCACGGTCTCGGCGCCGCCCTGCTTTTTCAGTCGTGCCGCGAACAACGCGCCCGGCACCCAGCAGATCGCCCCTCCGAGGAACGCGGACAGCGCAGCAGCGCCCGGCGGCTTGTAGAACAGCCACCACAACAGCGTTGCGACCAGGGACAAAACCATTTGCGCTGCGACGACCCTGAACGGCGTTACGCGCGATGGACGACCCACGCCGGGACCAAACAGCTTTTCCGCCTCGGCCCGCGTGAGCGGAACGATATTGTTATCTTCCTGCGCGTCATCCCACGCTTCGGCCGGATCGAACTGCCGACTGGAGGACATCTCGGGTGCGGAGCGTTCAGCGCGGTGTCTGTCGTCACCATTCTCCGGCGACAGATTCGACGTTTTGACCGCCATCGCAATGTTCCGAAAGTCTCGTTCAGCCCGCGAGTTTACGCAGCGCTTACGGGGTTGCCGTGCAATTAAATCCGGGCGATTGTAAGCGATAGTTGCAGGCAATTCAAGACTTTAGGCCAGCCTATAACCGCGTGAAACTTCCCTTCATGATGCGGTAAAACGTACGCTAACGACGCGAAACACGTCAAATGTAAGGCGGGCGGGGGGCGGCAAAACCCGTGCGGGTGGTCGCGTGGATCGAAGCTCGTTGGCAGCGCGTTCCGACGCAGCGGCAGACGTCTCGAAAATGCAACAAATGCCTCGTTTTTAAGGGCTGAACGGGATAGCTCTTCTAATGAGCTGAATCAGCCTCACCGCAAATTTCGATGATGATCGGGTCGCTTTTGATAGCGGCTCGTCAGGATGATTATCGCGTGAATGTGGAGCGTCTGAAGCTAGGATTCCTGATTATTCGTGCATCGGTTGTTTGGGAATCCACAATAGTCGCTCGCACCGAGGTAGACCAACTCGCGGCAGTGCTCATGCACAGGCCGCCAGCCGTTCACCACTCTTGCCTGCTGAGCGCCAATCTGTGCTCAGACGTTCGCGTTCCCGCGCAAACGAACCAGAATGCCTTCCAGCGCGTCGAGATCGCCGAAGTCCACCAGCACCTGGCCGCGACCACGTCGGCCGAGCTTGATTTTCACCGTAGCGGACAGCAGGTCCGACAGTTCCTCTTCCAGGCGTCGCGTGTCACGGCCGCCGTCCGGATTCGCGCGGGCCTTGGCCGCCGGCGTCACCTTCGTGGTCATCGCAACCAGCTTTTCCGTCTCGCGCACAGACAGGCGCTTGTTGACGACCTGGTTGGCCAGCGTGATCTGCGTCGCGGCATCGACGGCGAGCAGCGCGCGAGCGTGGCCCATGTCGAGATCGCCGGCGAGCAACATCGTCTGTACCGGTGTCGCAAGGTTCAGCAGACGCAGCAGGTTCGACACCGCGCTGCGCGAGCGGCCCACCGACTCTGCCGCCTGCTCATGCGTGAAATTGAATTCGTCGAGCAGGCGCTGGATCCCCTGGGCCTCTTCGAGGGGATTCAGATCCTCGCGCTGGATGTTTTCGATCAGCGCCATCGCCGCGGCGGCCTGGTCGGGCACGTCCTTCACAAGCACCGGCACCTCGTCGAGGCCCGCAAGCCGCGCCGCGCGAAAACGCCGCTCCCCCGCGATGATCTCATAGCGGTCCGCCGCGATCGGACGCACGAGAATCGGCTGCATCACCCCTTGCGCGCGGATGCTCGCCGCAAGCTCCTGCAGCGCGCCTTCGTCCATGCGCGTGCGCGGCTGGTATTTGCCCGCCTGCATCTTGCCGAGCGGCAATACGTTCGGTGCGCCGTCGATCACCGCTGCCTCGGTGATATCGGCGGTGCCGCCGAGCAATGCCTCCAGACCGCGGCCCAGTCCCTTCTTTCTTGCTACTGCATTCATCGTGCTTCCTCGATCCGCTTAGGATGCCTGGGGCGCGTCGTTCAGCGCGCGCACCCGCTCAATCATTTCGACGCCGAACTGCACGTACGCCTGCGCGCCTCGCGACGCCCTGTCGAACACCACACCGGGCAGCCCGTAGCTGGGCGCCTCGGCCAATCGCACGTTGCGTGGAATCACCGCGTCGAAGACCTTGTCGCCGAAGTGCTCTTTCAATTGATCCGAGACTTGCTGTTGCAACGTAATGCGCGGATCGAACATGACGCGCAGCAGACCGATCACCTTGAGGTCGCGATTCAGATTCGCATGGACCTGCTTGATCGTGTTGACGAGGTCGGACAGCCCTTCGAGCGCGAAGTATTCGCATTGCATCGGAATGACGACGCCGTGCGCGGCGCATAGTCCGTTGAGCGTCAGCAGTGACAAAGCGGGCGGGCAATCGATCAGCACGAAATCGTACTCGCCCTCGACCCCGGCGAGCGCCGCCTTCAGTTGACGCTCGCGATTCTGCATGCTGACGAGTTCGACCTCGGCGCCCGCGAGCTCACGGTTCGCGGGAAGCACGTCGTATCCGACCGCCTCGGGCCGTACGCGCGCATCGGCCACCGACACGTTGTCCACGAGCACCTCGTAGACCGTGTTCGTACATTCGGCCTTGTCGATGCCGCTGCCCATCGTGGCGTTGCCTTGCGGGTCCAGATCGATGAGAAGGACTCGCTGTCCCTGCGCTGCCAGGCTCGCGGCCAGATTGACTGTGGTGGTCGTCTTGCCGACGCCGCCCTTCTGGTTCGCAACGCAGAAGATTTTTGCCATCGTTGGTGTGTCCCTTTTGCTGCTTGGATGAAGTGAAAATCGTTGAGGGTGTTGACAGGCCGAAGCGGCCGTCAGCTTTCGGGGTCCACTCGCACCTCGATCAGATGCCGCTCGGCGTCGAGCGACGGCACGTTCAGCCGGATGATCTGTTCCACGTGAGCGCCCGCCGGCAGACGCGCGATTTCGGCATCCGACCGCATACCCTTCATCGCCCAAATTGCGCCCTGCTCCGCAACCAGATGACGGGCCAGTGTAACGAAATCCGAGAGTTCTGCGAACGCGCGCGAGACAATTACGTCGAACTTTGCCGGTACTTCGGCGCCAGGCCGCAGCGTCTCCACCCGACCGGTCACAACCGACAGGTTCGCGAGGCCCAGTTCCGCCTTCGCCTGCGACTGAAAGGCAGTCTTCTTATGGACGATGTCGTTCGTCGTGATGGTCCAATCGGGCAGCACGATCGCGAGCACGATGCCCGGCAGCCCCCCGCCCGAACCGACGTCGAGCACCGACGACGGCCCGCGCGGCGCCAGGTGCGGCACGATCGATAGCGAATCGAGAATGTGCTGGATTAGCATCTGCCTCGGATCGCGGATCGCTGTCAGGTTGTAGACGTTGTTCCACTTCGCGAGCAGCGCGACGTAATCGAGCAGCTCGCGCTGCTGCGCGTCGCTGAGTTCGAGACCAAGTTCACGGACACCTTCCGCCAGCAATGACGCCAAGGCCTGCTGGTCGATTCCCCTCTGCGCTGCCGTCATTGAACCACCGGCGTGCTGTCGGCGCCGGGCTCGGCGGACTTCGACGGACGACGCCCGAGGCCACGCTTCAGATGGACCATCAGCAGCGAGATGGCGGCAGGCGTGATACCGGAAATACGCGACGCCTGTCCGATCGTTTCCGGCCGGAACTGCATCAACTTCTGGCGAGCTTCGAACGACAGCCCACGGACCTCGGTGTAGTCCAGCCCGTCAGGCAGACGCGTGTTCTCTTGCGCCTCGTTGCGTTCGATCTCACCGGCCTGTCGGTCGATATAGCCCTGATATTTGACGGCGATTTCGATCTGTTCCTTGATTTGCGCGAGCAGCACGGGGTCTTCCGCAAGTGCTTCGGGTGCGCCACAAGTGCCGTCACGCAGCCCGCAGACGCCATCGTAGCTGACGCCCGGACGACGCAGCAGGTCCGCGAGACTATATTCGTGGTCGATTGACTTGCCAAGCAAGGCGGTCGCCTCTTCTGCCGATAAGGTCTTAGGATTGACCCAGGTTGAACGCAAGCGCTGTGTTTCACGTGAAACAGCGTCACGCTTGCGACTGAAGGCGTCCCAGCGGCCGTCATCGACCACGCCGAGTTCGCGCCCGATCTCCGTCAGCCGCATATCGGCGTTGTCTTCGCGCAAGCTCAGACGGTATTCCGCGCGGCTCGTGAACATCCGGTACGGCTCGGACACCCCGCGCGTGACTAGATCGTCCACGAGCACGCCGAGATAAGCCTGGTCGCGACGCGGACACCATGCTTCCTTGCCTTGCACGAACAGACCGGCGTTGATGCCGGCCAGCGTGCCCTGCGCAGCTGCCTCTTCGTAGCCGGTCGTCCCGTTGATCTGTCCGGCGAAGAACAGGCCACTGATCACCTTCGTTTCTAGGGATGCCTTCAGGCCACGCGGATCGAAATAGTCGTACTCGATCGCGTAGCCCGGGCGCAGGATATGCGCATGCTCGAGGCCGCGCATCGAACGCACCAGCTCGAGCTGCACGTCGAAGGGCAGGCTCGTCGAGATCCCGTTCGGATAGAACTCGTTGGTGGTCAGACCTTCCGGCTCGAGGTAGATCTGATGCGATTCCTTCGACGCAAACCGGTGAATCTTGTCCTCGATCGACGGGCAATAGCGTGGCCCCACCCCCTCGATCACGCCGGTGTACATTGGCGAACGATCGAGACCGCCGCGAATGATGTCATGTGTCCGTTGATTCGTATGCGTGACCCAGCACGGCACCTGGCGCGGGTGCTGCTCGACACGCCCGAGGAACGAGAACACCGGCACCGGGTCCAGATCGCCGGGCTGCTCTTCGAGCTGCGAATAGTCGATCGTGCGACCGTCGATTCGCGGTGGCGTACCGGTCTTAAGCCGGCCCTGCGGGAGCTTCAGCTCTTTCAACCGCGCCGACAGCGAAACCGCAGCCGGGTCGCCCGCGCGTCCGCCGGTGTAGTTGTTCAACCCCACGTGAATCTTGCCGTCGAGGAACGTGCCCGCCGTCAGCACCACCGCGCGCGACCGGAAACGAATACCCACTTGCGTGATGGCGCCGACCACGCGGTCGCTCTCGACCATCAGATCGTCGACGGCCTGCTGAAATAGCCAGAGGTTCAGCTGATTCTCTAGACGATGGCGGATCGCCGCTTTGTACAGCACGCGGTCAGCCTGAGCGCGCGTCGCGCGGACCGCCGGTCCTTTCGACGAATTCAGGATCCGAAACTGGATGCCGCTTTCGTCGGTAGCGGCCGCCATGGCGCCACCCAGCGCGTCGACCTCCTTGACCAGATGGCCTTTGCCAATGCCGCCAATCGACGGATTGCAGCTCATCTGACCAAGGGTCTCGATGTTATGGGTCAAAAGCAGCGTTTTGTTGCCCATGCGCGCCGACGCCAAAGCAGCTTCGGTGCCGGCATGACCGCCGCCGACGACGATTACGTCAAATTCTGTGGGAAAAAGCATCGCGGGATCTCACGCCAGATCGTCGCGTGAGCCTTCAAAAGAAATGTATGGGCGAATTATAACGGGTTCAGTTTCGGCCCGAATTTCGTCCGAATGGTGAAACAATAAAAAAGCGGTGTGTTTCACGTGAAACACACCGCTTCCAGAGACAGCGATCAGCGAAATAAGTGCGGGCTTATGCGATCTTTTTGGCAAGACCGAGATAGGTTTCGATCACCCGGGGATTTTGCGCGAGGTCGGTTGCCGGTCCTTCCAGTGCCAACTCGCCGGTTTCCAGCACGTAGCCGTAGTCCGAGATCTGCAATGCAGCGCGCGCATTCTGCTCGATCAGCAGCGTCGCGACGCCCGTCTGCCGCAACGCGCTGATGATGTGAAAGATTTCCTTCACGATCAGCGGCGCGAGACCGAGGCTCGGCTCGTCCAGCATCAGCAGATCGGGCTTGCCCATCAGGGCGCGGCCGACCGCGAGCATCTGCCGCTCGCCGCCGGAAAGCGTGCCGGCCGCCTGCTTGCGCCGCTCCTTGAGCCGCGGAAACAGTTCGAACACCGGTTCCAGCTGATCGAGAAAGTTGCGCTCCCCTGCTCGCTTGCGCCGGTAGGCGCCAAGCAGCAGATTGTCCTCGACGGTCATCGAAGCGAAAAGCTCGCGCTTTTCCGGCACCAGGCACATCCCAAGCGCAACGCGTTTTTCGACCGGCATCGCGCTGACGTCGTCGCCCTGATAGGAAACCGCGCCTTTCGCATGACCGGACGTCGGCAACGCGCCCATGATCGCATTCAGCAGCGTCGACTTTCCCGCGCCGTTCGGGCCGATCACGGAGACGATCTGCCCCGCCCGCACCTTGATCGCCGCATTGTGCAGCGCTTCAACCTTGCCGTAGCGGACGGACAATTGGCTCACTTCGAGAATCGGTCCCGCCGCCGCCACGCCGGTCGTTGTCATGTCGTCCATCATTCCACCCCACCCAGATACGCTTCGAGCACCGCCGGATCCTGCTGGACTTCCTGCGGCAGGCCCTCAGCGATCCGCGTGCCGAACTCCATCACCACGAGCCGGTCCGTCAAATTCATCACGAAATCCATGTCGTGCTCGACGAGCAGCACGCTCATCCCTTCTGTCTTCAGTCTGCGCAGCAGTTCGGCGAGCTGAAGCTTTTCCTGATACCGCAGACCAGCGGCCGGTTCATCGAGCAATAGCAGAGTCGGGTCGCAGCACAGGGCGCGCGCAATTTCGAGAATCCGCTGTTGACCAAGCGCCAGGCTGCCCGCTTCGTCATACATGTGCTGTTCGAGGCCGACGCGGCGAATCTGCCGAGCGGCTTCGGCCATCAACCGCTGCTCTTCGGAGCTGTTCAGCCGCACGACACTGCGCCACACGCCCGCATGGCCACGTAGATGCGCACCGATCGCGACGTTCTCGAGCACGGTCATACCCGGCAGCAGCTTCACGTGCTGGAACGTCCGGCCGATGCCGCGCTTGACGATTTCACGCGAACTCAGCGCATCGATGCGCTCGCCGCGGAACGTGATCTCGCCGCTTGTCGCCTGCAGCACACCGGTCACGAGATTGAAGGTCGTCGACTTGCCCGCGCCGTTCGGTCCGATCAGCCCGATGATCTGCCCTGCTTTGACCTCGAAGCTGACGTCGTTCACCGCGACGAGACCGCCGAACTGCTTGCGCGCCTTGTTCACCGTCAGCAGGTCTTCGCCGGTCTGTGGCTTGTTGCGCTGCGGCAGAGGATCCGCGTGATCGGCGAGATGCGCCCGCGGGCCACGCGGGAAAAAGCGCGCGACGAACGGCCAGACGCCCTGCCGCGCGTACTGCAGAAGCAGCACCATGATGATGCCGAACACGATCACTTCGAAGTTGCCGTTCTCGCCGAGCAGTTTTGGCAGCAGCGTCTGCAAATAATCCTGCAGCACGGTCAGGATCGCCGCGCCGAGCACCGCGCCCCAGACGTGCGAGACGCCGCCCACCACCGCCATGAACAGGAACTCGATGCCGTGATTCAGTCCAAACGGCGTCGGATTCACGGCGCGCTGCAAGTGCGCGTACAGAAAACCCGAGACCGACGCAAGCACCGCCGCATAGACGAAAATCACGACGCGCATCCAGCCGGTGTTGACGCCCATTGCCTCGGCCATCAGACCACCGCCGCGCAACGCGCGGATTGCGCGACCCGGCCGGCTATTAAGCAGATTCTGAACAGAGACGACAGCACCGAGCACGACCACCCAGATCAGGTAATAGATATGGCGGCCGGACTCGAGATTGATCCCGAAAACATTCAACACCGGGATGCCGTTGATGCCGTCGTACTTGCCGAGCATGTCGAGATTGCCGAACAGGTAGAACAGCGCGAGCCCCCACGCAATCGTGCCGAGCGGCAGAAAGTGGCCGGATAGGCGCATCGTCACGAGACCGAGCATCAGCGCAACCAGGGCAGTGACGATCACGCCCGCGATCAGTGCGAGCCACGGCGACACGCCGAAGTTCGTCGTCAGATACGCGGTTGCATACGCGCCGATGCCAACGAACGCGGCCTGCCCGAAGCTCGTCATCCCGCCGATGCCGGTCAACAGCACGAGGCCGATCGCGACGATCGAATAGAGACCGATGTAGTTCAGCAGCGTGACCCAGTACTCGGGTACATGGATCGGATACGGCAGAACCGGCAAAGCGAACAGCACCACGAGGAACAACCAGAAGAACTTCTTTTGCATGATTCGTTTCATCGTGTCACTCCTCTTCCTCTTCGGCGTGCGGACTCGCAAGACTGCGCCACAGCAGCACCGGGATGATTAACGTGAACACGATCACTTCCTTATAAGCACTAGCCCAGAACGACGAATACGACTCCAGCAGACCAACCAGAATCGAGCCGGCCGCCGCCAGCGGATAGCTGACCAGACCGCCGATGATCGCGCCCACGAAGCCCTTCAAACCGATCAGGAAGCCCGAGTCGTAGTAGATCGTCGTGAGCGGCGCGACGAGGATGCCGCACAGTGCGCCGAGCCCCGCCGCAAGCGTGAATGCAAGGCGTCCCGCCTGCGTGGTGCCGATGCCGACGAGCCGCGCGCCGAGCCGGTTCACCGACGTCGCGCGCAACGCCTTGCCCGAGATCGAGCGATCGAAGTACAAATACAGCGCGCCGATCAGCACGGCCGCGGTGCCGATCACCCACAGGCTCTGTCCGGAGATCGACAACGTGCCGATGTTGAACGTCGCATCGGAAAACGCGTTGGTGCGCGAGCCTTCGGCGCCGAACATCACGAGGCCGAGACCGACCATCACGAAATGCACGGCCACCGCGACGATCAACAGCAGCAGCGTGGTCGCCTCCGCGATCGGCTCGTAGGCAAGGCGATACACGAACGGACCCATCGGAATCACGATCAGCAGCGTCAGCGCGATCTGCACGATCATCGGCAGCGGCTGCAGGAAGATGCCGCGCGTGAGTGCGTAGACCGCGATCGGAAACAGCAGGTACTTCCCCGCCAGCACGGGCAGCGTGCGCGCCGCATGACGACGCCGCTCAGCATGCCGCAACACGGCCACCGTCTCGACGACGAAGCATGCCGCGCCCATCGCCATCAACAGCCAGCAGGTGGCCGGAAACTTCTGCGTTTGCAGTGCGGCGAGCGTCAACGCACCGTACGAAACGAACTCCCCTTGCGGGATGAAGATCACCCGCGTGACGGAGAACACCAGCACCAGCGCAAGCGCGAGCAGCGCGTAGATCGCGCCGGTCGTGATGCCGTCCTGCGCGAGGATCGCCGCAATTGATAGATCCATACTTCCTCGTCCTGAAGCGTCGAAATCGAACAACCGGGAAACAGTCGCGACGGCGCGGTGCGAAGCCGGCCATCGATCTGCATGTCTGAAAAGACAACCGCCGCGCCGGGACGCGGCGCGGCGGTCGATGCCATTGTCGTCGAACACAATGGCAATGCGGCGTCATGCACCGCAGATTGCGCGAGAGGCGCGTACCGCTACTTGTTTTTGTAAATCGTCTTAGTTGTTCTGCAACTTCCACTTGCCGTCGACGATCTGCACGATCACGCGTGCGCGCTGGTCGAGGCCGTTGTGGTCGTTCGCGGTGGTGTTCATGATGCCGTGCGACACTGGCAGCTCCTTGATGTTTTCGAGCGCGTTGCGCAGCGCCGCGCGGAACTCCGGCGTGCCCGGCTGGGCGGTCTTCAGCGCGACCGGAATCGCAGCCTGCAACATCTGGCCGGCATCCCATGCGTGGCCGCCGAAGGTCGCGACCGAACCCGCGCCATAAGCCTTCTCATAGGCGTTCTTATAGGCTTCCGACGACTTCTTCACCGGGTTCGAATCCGGCAATTGATCGACGACGAGAATCGGACCGGCCGGCAGCAGTTCGCCTTCGCAATCCTTGCCGCACACGCGCAGGAAGTCGTTGTTCGCGACCCCGTGAGTCTGATAGATCTTGCCCTTGTAGCCACGCTCCTTCAGCGTCCTGGCCGGCAGCGCCGACGGCGTGCCCGAGCCCGCGATCAGCACCGCGTCGGGATTCGCGCCCATCGTCTTCAGCACCTGGCCCGTCACCGATGCATCAGTGCGGTTGAAGCGCTCGTTCGACACGATCTTCAGGTTGTGCGCTTTCGCGGCGGCGTCGAACGTCGTGTTCCAGCTGTCGCCGTATGCGTCCGAGAATCCGATGAAGCCGACCGTCTTCACGCCGTGATGCTGCATGTAATCGGCGATCGCTTCGGCCATCAGGCTGTCGTTCTGAGGTGGTTTGAATGCCCATGCGCGCTTCGCATCCATCGGCTGAATGATCGCGGCCGATGCCGCGAGCGAGATCACCGGCGTCTTGCCCTCAGCGGCCGGATCGAGCATCGCGAGCGAATTCGGCGTGACGGTCGAGCCGATGATCGCGTCGACGTGGTCTTCGTCGATCAGCTTGCGCGTGTTCTGCACGGCCTTGCTGGTGTCCGACCCGTCGTCGAGGATGATGTACTGCACGCTCTTGCCGCCGATCTCCTTCGGCAGCAACGCGATCGTGTTCTTTTCAGGAATCCCGAGCGACGCGGCCGGCCCCGTCGTCGACAACGTGACGCCGATCTTCACCTGCGCGAATGCAGCCCCCGCGCCGCACATCAGCGCCATCGCGATGCCGGTGCGTACCCAATGCCTTGTCTTTTTCATTGCGAGTCTCCAAACGCTTTGAAAAGCGCCTATCTGTAAACCGGCTTGCTGGGCCGGGTGTTTGAATCTAGTGAGCGGGTTCAGGTGTGCCAAGCATGGTTTTCCCTGCTCGGCACGCATACCTTCCCCAGCTGCGTTGGGTACCGCTCCTCTCGCGTCGCGCGAGTGCGCATTCGCGTCATACACCGCGTTTCTGTGCCGCGGCTTTATTCCAACCAGGCATCTCACAAACCACTAATATGTTAGTAGTTTGCGTTCTGCATTATCGACGGTCAAGAGAGCGTGCGCCAAATGCGGGTTTGTCCTGAAGCAGCGAAACCACACTTTTGCGCGATGCGGACACCTGGCCCGGGTAATAAAAAAGACGCGTCAACTGCACGCGTCTTTTTCGATGAGGTCCCGTGGCGCAGAGCCTTCGCTCAGTCGCCGGAGAGCTTCCACGTGCCGTCGACGATCTGCACCATCACGCGCGCCTGCTGATCGAGGCCGGCATGGTCGTGCCCGTTCATGTTGAAGATGCCGTGCGACGCGGGCAGATCTTTCGTGCCTTCGAGCGCGGCACGCAGCGCCTCGCGGAATGCCGGCGTGCCTGGCTGCCCCTTCTTCAACGCGAGCGGGATCGCATGCTGCAGCAGCAGACCCGCGTCCCATGCGTGACCGCCGAACGTCGACACCGACCCCGAGCCATATGCCGTTTCATACGCATGCTTGTACGCGAGCGCGCTGTTCTTCACCGGATTCGCCTCAGGCAGTTGCTCGGCGACCAGCAGTGGGCCAGCGGGCAGCCACGTGCCTTCGCAATCCTTGCCGCACACGCGCAGGAAGTCGTTGTTCGCGACGCCGTGCGTCTGATAGTACTTGCCCTTGTAGCCGCGCTCCTTCAGCGTTTTCTGTGGCAGCGCGGCCGGCGTGCCCGCACCGGCGATCAGCACCGCGTCCGGGTTCTGCGACATCATCTTCAGCACCTGGCCCGTGACCGATGCATCGTTGCGCGCGAAGCGCTCGTTCGCGACGATCTTGATCTTCGCGAGATCAGCGGCTTTGCTGAATTCCTTGAACCAGCTCTCGCCGTACGCGTCGGAAAAGCCGATGAACGCGACCGTCTTCACGCCGTGATTGGCCATGTGCTGCGCAATCGCCGTGGCCATCAGAATGTCGTTTTGCGGCGTTTTGAAGACCCATCCACGCTTCGCGTCCATGGGCTCGACGATGCCTGCGGACGCGGCCAGAGAGATCATCGGCGTCGAGGTTTCGGCAGCGACGTCGATCATGGCGAGCGAGTTCGGCACGACGGTCGAGCCGATCAGTGCATCGACGTGGTCTTCGCTAGTGAGCTTGCGGGCGTTCTTGACCGCCTGGGTGGAATCGGTTGCGTCGTCGAGGACGATGTAGTCGATCTTCTGGCCCGCCACTTCTTTCGGCAGCAGCGCGATCGTGTTCTTTTCCGGAATGCCGAGCGATGCGGCCGGTCCTGTTGCCGACACGGTGACGCCGATTTTCACGTCCGCGAATGCATGGCCGCTCCAAGCAGCCGAGACCCCTGTGGCGACCAATGCCGCGCTGATCCAACGCAATGCCGACTTCATCCTGCTCCTCTATTAACCCCGTTATTCAATTGCAATTAAATCCGCGGATTTAATTGCCAACCCAATGGTCGGTGAATAGCGAGTGTAGCGGACGCAAGCGCCGTGCTGCAAGCGTTTCGCAGGCTTGTGATGTTTACCTCAGCGGCTAACGGAGAGTAAAAAATGGCGCGTGAAATAGCCGGGAGATCGCGTCAAAAAATTTGATAAACACAAATAAAAAAGCGCTGTTGGATATCAATCCAACAGCGCTTTCTTCTGGGCACTGAGTGCCTCACTTGTCTCCTCGTTCTCCACCTGCAAATTCGTGGTGCATCAGAACTGCATGAAGATTAAACGACCACCCCAACAGTCACAACTAGCAATTACCCTAGTGGTGCACTGCGGCACCGGATTGGGGCGCGTAGGGCGCTTTTCGTCGCACGGTTTGCCACAGGTTCACCCGAGTCCCTGATCCAGCGGACCTTCAGCACGAGCCGCAATTAGATCGGACGTCGAAGCAATTTCGTACCGCACTGCATCAAGCGAGCGACCACGCGGGCGGGATCAAACAGCCACTCTCAAGCCCGCAACGGTCGCACTCGCGCGACGATCTCACCGACGATGCCGCGCCGAAACGCCAGCACACACGCGATGAAAATCAGCCCGGTGACGATCGTCACCGATTCGCCGAGCGAGCGGAAC
The DNA here is from genome assembly GCF_014397665.1 of Paraburkholderia sp. UCT2. Classification (NCBI taxonomy): domain Bacteria; kingdom Pseudomonadati; phylum Pseudomonadota; class Betaproteobacteria; order Burkholderiales; family Burkholderiaceae; genus Paraburkholderia; species Paraburkholderia sp. UCT2. The sequence goes on along the minus strand of NZ_VZQO01000001.1, from coordinate 244,257 downwards.
CAGTCGATGCCGGTCATCGACGCGAGTGCCGAGCCGATATCGCCGAGCCTGTCTTCGAGCGACACGATCAACGCGGCGCCGAGCAACGGCCCGAACAGCGTGCCCATGCCGCCCACCAGCGTCATCAGGATCACGAGGCCGGACATCGTCCAATAGGCATCGCTCAGCGTTTCGAAGCCTTGCACCAGCACCTTCAGCGAACCCGCGAGACCCGCAATGCCGGCCGACAGGATGAATGCGAGCAGCTTGAAACGGTCGGTGTCGTAGCCGAGCGACACCGCGCGCGGCTCGTTTTCCTTGATCGCGACGAGCACTTGCCCGAACGGCGAATGCACGATCCGCACGATCAGCAGGAAAGCCGCGACGATCACCGCGAGCACGACGAAATATAGCGCGACGTCCGAAGAGAGATCGAGCACGCCGAACAGCTTGCCCCGCGGCACGCCTTGCAGACCGTCTTCCCCGTGCGTGAACGGCGCCTGCAGGAACACGAAGTAGACCATCTGCGCGAGCGCGAGCGTCACCATCGCGAAGTAGATACCCTGACGGCGAATCGCGAAGAAGCCGACGACGAGCCCAAGCAGCGTCGCCGCCGCGGTGCCGCTCAGCACGCCGAGCTCCGGCGAAAAGCCGAGCGTCTGAATCGCATAGCCGGTCACGTAACCGGCCGACGCGAGAAACATCGCATGACCAAAGGACAGCAGGCCCGTATAGCCGATCAGCAGATTGAAGGCGGCCGCGAACAGCGCGAAGCACAGCACCTTCATCACGAAGAGCGGATAGATGCCGAGCACCGGCACCGCGAGCAGCACGATCAGCAGCAGACCGTAGAGCACCTTTCTCTGCATCATTTTTCCCTGCCGAAAAGACCCGCCGGACGCACGAGCAATACGAGCGCCATGATCACGAAGACGACGGTCGCCGACGCCTCGGGGTAGAACACACGCGTGAGTCCTTCGACTACGCCGAGCATCAGGCCGGTCAGGATCGAGCCCATGATCGAGCCCATGCCGCCGATCACGACCACCGCAAACACGGTGATGATCATCGACTGGCCCATCAGCGGCGAGACCTGAATCACCGGCGCGGCGAGCACGCCGGCAAACGCCGCGAGCGCGACGCCGAAGCCGTAGGTCAGCGTGATCATCAGCGGCACGTTGACGCCGAACGCCTCGACGAGCTTCGGGTTTTCGGTGCCCGCGCGCAGATACGCGCCAAGCCGCGTCTTCTCGATCACGAACCATGTCGCAAAGCACACGACCAGCGACGCGACCACCACCCATGCGCGATAGTTCGGCAGATACATGAAGCCGAGATTGGTCGCGCCCGACAGCGCCGACGGCACATCGTACGGCTGGCCCGACGAGCCGTAGATCGAATGGAACACGCCCTCGATCACGAGTGTGAGGCCAAACGTCAGCAACAGGCCATACAGATGATCGAGCTTGTAAAGCCAGCGCAGCATCGAGCGCTCGATCGCGACGCCGACCAGCCCGACGATCAGCGGCGCGAGCACGAGCATCACCCAGTACGGCAGATTGAAATACGACAGCCCCATCCACGCGAGCATCGCCCCGAGCATGAACAGCGCGCCATGCGCGAAGTTGATCACGTTGAGCAGGCCGAAAATAATCGCCAGCCCGAGGCTCAGAATCGCGTAGAACGAGCCGTTCACGAGCCCGAGCAGAAGCTGGCTCAGCATCGCCGGTAGCGGAACGCCAAAGATGTCCATTGAAGCCCTTAGCCCTTCAAGCCATCGTCAAGGTGAGATCGGTGACGCACGATCCGGCCGGCACGCGACGAGCGGCGACGCTGCCCATCGCGTGCGGCATCTGAAACGGTTATCCGCCAGCGCGTGCCCCTGCAGCGCCGGCGGTTCTCTCAGGTCTGCGCGGTCCTCGACCGCTTACTGCGCCCGCGCTTACTTCCACAGCGCGCAGCGGGTTTGCGCCTTGGTCGTGAAGACCTGATCGCCCGGAATCGTCGCAGTGATCTTGTAGTAATCCCACGGCTCCTTGGATTCCGCCGGCGTCTTCACCTGCATCAGGTACATGTCGTGGATCATGCTGCCGTCCTGACGGATGTAGCCCTTCGCGTAGAAGTCGTCGATCTTCGTCTTGTGCAACTGCGCCATCACCTTGTCCGGATCCGTCGAGCCCACCGCCTGCACCGCCTTCAGATAGTTCATCGCCGCCGAGTAGTCGGCAGCCTGCAGGCTCGACGGCATCTTCTTCATCTTGTCGAAGTAGCGCTGCGACCACTTACGCGTGTCGGCATCCTTGTTCCAGTACCAGCTGTCCGTCAACACGAGACCTTGCGTCGTTTCGAGACCGAGGCTGTGCACGTCGTTGATGAACATCAGCAGCGCGGCGAGCTTCATCGTCTTGGTGATGCCGAATTCCTTCGCGGCCTTGATCGCGTTGATCGTGTCGCCGCCCGCGTTCGCGAGGCCGAGGATCTGTGCCTTCGACGCCTGCGCCTGCAGCAGGAACGACGAGAAGTCCGACGCCGACAGCGGATGACGCACCTCGCCGAGCACCTGGCCGCCGTTCGCCTTCACGACCTCCGCGGTCGCTTTTTCGAGCGCCTTGCCGAATGCGTAGTCTGCCGTCAGGAAGTACCAGGTCTTGCCGCCCTGCTTCGTCACGGCCGAGCCCGTGCCGTTCGCGAGCGCGGTCGTGTCGTATGCGTAGTGGATCGTGTACGGCGTGCATTGCTCGTTGGTCAACGTATCGGCGCCGGCGCCGACGCTGATATAGACCTTGTGCTTCTCGCCCGCGACGGTGTTAGTCGACAGCGCGGTCGCCGAGTTCGTGCCGCCGATCACCATGTCCACGCCGTCGCGGTCGAACCACTCACGAGCGCGCGATGCCGCGATGTCCGCCTTGTTCTGGTGATCCGCGTACAGCACCGTGATCGGCTTGCCGTTGACCTTGCCGCCGAAGTCGGCGACCGCCATCCGGATCGCTTCAAGACCGCCCTGCCCGTCGATATCCGCGTACAGCCCCGACATGTCCGTGATGAAGCCGATCTTCACGGCATCGTCGGCCGCTTGCGCGCTGCCCAGCGTCAGTGCGGTGCCGGCGGCGACTGCGAAACAGAGTGAGGCAATTCGCGCGAGTGGGTTCTTTTTCATGCATGTCTCCTGGTTCTTCGCTTGTGGTTATCAGAGGCAGTCGGGCGCGCGTGTGTCCGCGTCTATACGCCCAGTAAATCGTGCAGCACCGGCATCTTGCCTTCGAGCTCGCTAGCCCCGAAATGCTCGACGATCATGCCGTGCTCCATCACATAGAAACGATCCGCGAGCGGCGCGGCGAAGCGGAAGTTCTGCTCAACCATCACGATCGTGTAGCCGCGCGCCTTCAGCGTAACGATCATGCGCGCGAGCGCCTGCACGATCACGGGCGCGAGCCCTTCCGAGATTTCGTCGAGCAGCAGCAGATTCGCGCCGGTGCGCAGAATCCGCGCGACCGCGAGCATCTGTTGTTCGCCGCCCGAGAGCCGCGTGCCCTGACTCATGCGCCGCTCGTGCAGATTCGGGAACATCGCGTAGATTTCCTCGAGCGACATCATGTGCGCCTTGTCGCCGACGGGCGGCGGCAGCAGCAGATTTTCCTCGCACGACAGGCTCGAAAAAATGCCGCGCTCTTCCGGGCAATAACCGATGCCGCAATGCGCGATGCGATGCGTGGGCAAGCCGACGGTTTCGCGGCCGTCGATACGGATCGAGCCGGTACGGCGACCCGTGAGGCCCATGATCGCGCGTAGCGTCGTGGTGCGGCCCGCGCCATTGCGTCCGAGCAGCGTCACGACCTCGCCGCGGCCGACCGACAGATCGACGCCGTGCAGAATGTGGGATTCCCCGTACCAGGCTTGCAGTCCCGCGATTTCCAGCGCGGGTGCGCCGCTTTTCGTTTCGTTCGCTTCGAGGCCTTCGCGCTCGACCGTCGTATTCATGCGTGGGCTCCGGCGAGCGCCGCGTCAGCGCTGCCCATGTAGGCTTGCATCACGAGCGGATTCTTCGACACTTCCGCGTAGCTGCCCTCGGCGAGCACTTCACCCCGTTGCAGCACGGTGATCGTGTCGGAGATACCGGCGATCACATTCATATTGTGTTCGACCATCAGGATCGTGCGTCCGGCCGACACTTTCTTGATCAGCGCGGTCACGCGATCGACGTCCTCATGACCCATGCCTTGCGTGGGCTCGTCGAGAAGCATCAGTTCCGGCTCCATCGCGAGCGTGGTCGCGATTTCAAGCGCGCGCTTGCGGCCGTAGGCGAGCTCGACCGTCAATACATCGGCGAAATCGGTCAGGCCGACCTGGGTCAGCAGATCCATCGCGCGATCGTTCAGACGGCGCAACGTACGCTCGCTCTTCCAGAAGTGAAACGCGGTGCCGAGCGAGCGCTGCAACCCGATGCGCACGTTCTGCAATGCCGTCAGATGCGGAAATACCGCGGAAATCTGGAACGAACGGATGATGCCGCGCCGCGCGATCTGAGCTGGCCGTTCGCCGGTGATATCGACACCGTTGAAAACGATCTGGCCCGCGGTGGGTTCGAGAAATTTGGTGAGCAGATTGAAGCAGGTGGTCTTGCCCGCTCCATTGGGGCCGATCAGCGCATGGATCGAGCCACGGCGCACGCGCAGGTTCACACCGTTCACGGCGACAAAGCCTTTGAACTCGCGGGTGAGGCCGCGCGTTTCGAGAATCGTATCGCCGAGAATCATGTTCCCTTCCATACGGAGTAAGGCGAAGCACTACGATCTTTCCGCGCGAAGCTCTGCGCGACTTGTTGTTTTTGCGGCACCCCTTGCCGCTCCTTGGCGTGCTGCACCAATCCGTACGGTAATCCATGGCGTGGCACGCAGCATGGCTGCCATTGTCGCGCCAATGATGCAGCGCAATCATTGGGATTTGCACTTAGGGAACGAGGCCCGCGCCGTGCGTATGTGGCGCGCGGTTCACACGCTTCACGTACGCGGCGAAAAACCTGACCGATGCGCTCACCGAGTCATGTCACACAACTGACATCGACGCGTCAACACCGGTATGCGCGGCCATGCTGCCGCTCACGCGCGCGCGGCGATCCTCGCGGATCATGTCGCTGGCGCGCTCGGCGATCATCAGCGTCGGCGAATTGGTGTTACCTGACGTGATGTTGGGCATCACCGACGCATCGACGACACGCAAGCCCTCGACTCCGATAACTCGTAGCCGGTTGTCGACGACCGCGGCGGGATCGTCGGTCGTGCCCATGCGGCAGGTGCCGACCGGATGGAAGATCGTCGTGCCGACCGCGCCCGCGGCCTGCTGCAATTCTTCTTCACTTTGATACTGGAGGCCCGGCAGGATCTCCCGTGGCTGATAGCGCGCGAGCGCGGGCGCCGCGACGATGCGACGCGTCAGACGTAGCGCGTTCGCGGCGACGTGGCGGTCGTAGTCGGTCGACAGATAGTTCGGCGCGATCAACGGTGGCGCGCAAGCATCGGCCGACGCAATATGAATGCTGCCGCGCGACGTGGGGCGCAGCTGACACACCGAAGCCGTGAACGCATTGAAGCGATGCAGCGGTTCCCCGAAGCGATCAAGCGACAAAGGCTGCACGTGATACTCGAGATCGGGTCGCGACAGCGAGCGATCGTCGGCGTCGGACTTCGCGAACGCGCCGAGTTGCGACGGCGACATCGACATCGGTCCGCTCTGAAACAACGCGTACCGCATGCCGATCATCAGCTTGCCCCACCAGTGCGCGGACATCGTATTCAGCGTGCGCACGCCCTGCACCTGATACGCCATGCGCAGTTGCAGATGGTCCTGCAGATTTTCACCGACACCGCGCAGATCCTGAACGACCTCGATGCCGAGATTCTGCAGACGCGCGCCATTGCCGACACCGGACAATTCGAGCAGTTGCGGCGAGTTGACCGCGCCGGCGGAAAGGATCACTTCGCAACGCGCTTTGGCGAGATAGTCGACCTCGCCGCCACGATATTCGACTCCGGTGCAGCGGCGGCCATCGAACACGACACGCTGCGTGTAGGCACCGGTGATGACCGTGAGGTTCTCCCGCTTCAACGCGGGCCGCAAAAATGCCTTCGACGCATTCCAGCGAATGCCACGCTTCTGGTTGACGTCGAAGTAGCCGACACCAGTGTTATCGCCGCGATTGAAATCGTCGGTGGCGGGGATGCCGGTTTGCTGCGCGGCTTGCGCGAACTCTTCGAGAATCTTCCATTTGAGGCGCTGCTTCTCGACGCGCCACGGTCCGCCCGCGCCGTGCGCTTCGTTGGCGCCGCCGTGGTGATCCTCGCTGCGCCTGAAGACCGGCAGCACCGCGTTCCAGGACCACGTCCTGTCGTTCGTCACACGCGCCCACTCGTCGTAGTCTTCCCGCTGACCGCGCATGTAGATCATGCCGTTGATCGACGAACTGCCGCCGAGCACACGCCCGCGCGGATACGACAGCGTGCGGCCGTTCAGACCCGGCTCGGCCTGGGTCTTGTACAGCCAGTCCGTGCGCGGATTGCCGATGCAATACAGGTAGCCGACCGGCACGTGAATCCAGTGATAGTCGTCCTTCCCTCCGGCTTCGAGTAGCAGCACGTGGATGTCGGGATCTTCGGTGAGCCGGTTCGCCAGCACGCAGCCGGCGGTACCCGCGCCGACGATGACGTAGTCGAACTCGCCTTCGAGTCGCCGCGCGGCGCGAGGCGTACTGTCGGTATGACTCATCGTTCAGCCTCCTAAGCATTTTCGCGGCGCACGCGTGGCTGCTCGATCGCTTCCACGCGTGCGCCGCGAAGCGCTTTTATTGCGCTTTTATCGTTTTCCTGGCGCGCTTGCCGACTTGATGCCGCGCAAAGCCGCCAGCTTATTTGGCGACCGGCATCGTGAATTCGGCGCCCTTCGCGATGCTGTCAGGCCAGCGCTGCATGATGCTCTTGTAGCGCGTGTAAAACCGCACGCCTTCCTCGCCGTACGCATGATGATCGCCGAACAGCGACTTCTTCCAGCCGCCGAACGAATGCCAGGCCATCGGCACCGGAATCGGCACGTTGATGCCGACCATGCCGATCTCGATCTGCCGGGAAAACGCGCGTGCAATGCCGCCGTCGGACGTGAACAGCGACACGCCGTTCGCAAACTGATTCGCGTTGATCAGTTCGACTGCGGAGGCGAAGTCGGGCACGCGCACGACGCATAGCACCGGTCCGAAAATCTCCTCGCGGTAGATCTTCATGTCGGGTAACACGTCGTCGAACAGCGTGCCGCCGAGGAAGAAACCCTTCTCGTGCCCCGCGACCTGATGACCGCGCCCATCGACGACGAGCTTCGCGCCCGCGGCGACGCCAGCGTCGATATAGCCGAGCACCTTGTCGCGATGCGCGCCGGTGACGAGCGGCCCCATCTCGGCCGCCGCTTCCATGCCGTTGAGGATCTTCAGGCTATTCACGCGCGGCGTCAGACGCTCGATCAGCTCATCGGCGATATGCCCCACCGCGACCGCCACCGAAATCGCCATGCAGCGCTCGCCGGCCGAGCCGTAGGCGGCGCCGATCAGGGCGTCGACGGCCTGGTCGAGATCGGCGTCGGGCATTACGACGAGGTGATTCTTGGCACCGCCCAACGCCTGCACGCGCTTGCCGCGCTTCGTGCCTTCGGTGTAGATGTATTCGGCGATTGGCGTGGAGCCGACGAACGACAGCGCGCTGACTTCCGGATGCACGAGCAGCGCGTCGACCGCGACCTTGTCGCCGTGCACGACGTTGAACACGCCGTCCGGCAGGCCGGCTTCCTTCAGCAGTTCGGCGAGCCGGTTCGACGCGGACGGATCGCGTTCGGACGGCTTCAGCACGAAGGTGTTGCCGCACGCGAGCGCGACGGGGAACATCCAGCACGGCACCATCATCGGGAAATTGAACGGCGTGATGCCCGCGACCACGCCGAGCGGCTGCCGCAGATTCCAGTTGTCGATGCCGCCGCCAATCTGATCGGTGAAATCGGTCTTCAGGAGATTCGGGATGCCGCACGCGAATTCGACGATCTCGATGCCGCGCATCACCTCGCCCTTGGCGTCGGAAAACACCTTGCCGTGTTCGCGCGTGATCAGCTCCGCGAGCTCATCGTGATGACGGTCGAGCAGTTCCTTGAACTTGAACAGCACCCGCGCGCGTTTGATCGGCGCGGTTTCGCTCCAGGCGGGAAACGCGGCTTTGGCGGCAGCGACCGCGGCGTCCACCTCGGCGACGCTCGCGAGCGGCACGCGCGCGCTGACGCTGCCGAGCGCCGGATTGAAGACGTCGCCGAAGCGCCCGCTCGTGCCTTCGACCGTCTTGCCGTTGATGAAATGGCTCAGCGCGGGTGCACTCGCCGCGCTGCGTGCGGCTTCGTCCTGCGCGGTTGCGTCGGAATATGTCTCGCTCATCTCGTTCCTCTTTCCTGTGAAATCTTCCGCTTCGCGCTCGATGCCGCGCGCACAAGCGTGCTGAACACCAAGCGTACGGCCCCTACGAGCGACAAATCCAATGAGTAATGCTCAACTGCGCCATAAGCCGCGCTAATATCAGCATATGGATCTGACTCTCCTTAGGGCCTTCGTCACGGTCGCACGCGAGGGCAACCTTACGCGTGCCGCGGTGCAACTGCATCTGACCCAACCTGCCGTCAGCCTGCAAATCAAGCACTTGCAGGAGACGCTCGGCGTGACGCTGTTCACGCGGAATTCGCACGGGCTCGCGCTGACACGCGACGGCCAGGCGCTGCTGCCGCATGCCGAACGCGCGCTCGGCGCGGCAGCCGACGTGCAGCGGGCGGCGCAGACGCTGCGCCAGGAAGTACGCGGGCGCCTGCGCATCGGCACCATTCTCGACCCCGAGTTTTTGCGCCTCGGCGGTTTCCTGAAGCAGCTCGTCGAGACCTGGCCGCTGATCGAAACCGCGCTGCGCCACGGCATGTCGGGCTGGGTGCGCGAACAGATTCGCGCGGGCGAGCTCGACGTCGGCTATTACATTGGCCTGCCCGCCGACGACGACACGCGCGACGGCGCCACGTTTCACGCGGTCACCCTCACGCATTTCCAGTATCGCGTGCTCGCGCCGGCGGGCTGGAAAGATCGCGTGAAGGGTGCGCGAGACTGGCGCTCGCTCGCGGCGCTGCCGTGGATCTGGACGCCGCCGGCGTCCGCGCACAACCGGCTGCTGTCGCGCTGTTTCGGCGAAGCGGGTGTGAAGCCGGTCAAGGTGGCCGAGGTGGACCAGGAGCCGTCGATGCTCGATCTGGTCAAATCGGGCGTCGGTCTCACGCTTGCGCGCGACGCAACCGCGATCGCGGAGGCGCATGCGCACGCGCTGACGATCGTCGATGGCATAACCGTGCCGACGCAGCTGAGCTTCATCACGCTCGACGAGCGCAAGGACGAGCCAGCGATCGCGGCGGCGTTGAAGCTGATCGAACAGCAGTGGGCGATTTGAGCGGGGACGGTCTGACGCGTTGCGATATGAGCCTCGCTAATGCCCGCCCTCTACCACTTGTCCGCCGAGCTGAAACCGCTCCGTCACGAAGTTTTTGCTAGATTGTCGGTTTGCGCTCGCGCAACGCCCTCGCAACTTTCCGTTCCGCCTGGCTTCGTCCTTCCCGGCGGGCTCCGCCCGGCAACACCAGCAACTCCGGAGCCGCCGGTCACTTCCCCCATCCACAGGAGCCTGACATGGCACGCAACATCGAAATCAAAGCCCGCGCCCAGCATTTCGACCAACTGCGCGAGCGCGCCGCACAGCTCGCGACGGACGCGCCGCTGATCTTCCGCCAGCAGGACTTTTTCTACGACGTGCCGCGCGGCCGCCTGAAGCTGCGCCAGTTCGACGACGGCACGCCGGCCGAGCTGATCTTCTATCAGCGCGACGACCGCGACGGCCCGAAGGCGTCGTACTACACGCGCAGTCCGGTGACGAATCCCGAAGCGATGCATGCGCTGCTCGCGACCGCGCTGACCACGCGCGGCATCGTCTCGAAAGAGCGGCACGTATATCTGAGCGGGCGCACGCGGATTCATCTGGATCGCGTCGACGGTCTCGGCGATTTCGTCGAACTCGAAGTGGTGCTCGCGCAGGACGACGACGAAGAAGGCGGCCACGCGGAAGCACAAGCGATGTTCAAGAGCCTTGGCGTATCGGAAGCGGATCTGGTGCCGGTCGCGTATGTCGATCTGCTGAATGCCGGCGACGAGCCGCAGCGGGCGGCATAGAGATCCCGTCACCGCAGGGCCGCGGCAAGGCATGCGCGGCTCCCTCTTCCTGTCAGTCGGCACTGCCGGCAACGGCTTCGAACCCTCAAACCGCCGCCGCCCCCGGCGCCAGATGCCCGAGCGGCAACGGCCCATTGCGCTTGAACGTGGTCAGCACGATATTCGAGCGCACGCTATCGACACCCGGCACGCGCATCAGCTTCTTCATCACGAAGGTCGACAGGTAATTCAGATCCGGCGCGACGATGCGCAGCAGATAGTCGGCATCGCCGACGACCGCGTGACATTCGAGCACTTCGGGCAGCAAGTCGATCTGCTGCTGAAACTGCTCGATGATCGAATCGCCGTGATGCTTCAGCTTCAGGCTCGTGAAAGCGGTGACGCCAAGCCCAAGCTTTTCGGGCCGCAGCACGACGCGATAGCCATCCACCACGCCGACCTGTTCCAGCCGTTGCAGGCGTCGCCCGATCTGCGACGGCGACAGCGGCACCTGCTCCGCCAACTGCTGATGCGTGGCGCGGCCGAAGCGCTGCAGCACGTCGAGCAGCGCGAGATCGAAGTGGTCGAGTTCAAGCATGGCGAAATCCCGCATTAATTGGTCATTTAGCGTACGATTATCGCATATCAACCAGCTTATACGCGAAACTTGCGCCCCTTCCGCACGTGCTTCGCGCTGGAACGCGTGATGCGCACGCGTTATCGCATCGATACGTTCCAACAAACCTATTTCGTCATCGATGACTTCGCGCAACTTTTCCACGTCGCGCAAACCGACTTCACGCCGCGGCTGACGAAGCTCGCCAACGCACCTGCCTACGCGGCGGGCGACCTGTTCGACGGCGACTGCGTGATTGCGCGCGGAACCCGCGAGGGTTGGAACACCGGCGGCGACGTTTGAACGAAAAGCCATCGCAAACCGATCCGGCCCAGCGTGCGGGCGAGCGTTGCGCAACCATGAAAAAATGACGGATTCGTCCGCCTGCCGGCGAGCGAGTTCGACGAGCGAGGTAACACCATGATTCAGAAACTGACGTCCGACGAGCGAACCCAGCAACTGGCGAAACTGAATCGCTGGCAAAGCGTGGCTGAGCGTGATGCGATTCGCCGCGCGTTCGAGTTCGCCGACTTCAACGAGGCCTTCGGCTTCATGACGCGCGTCGCGATCAAGGCGCAGGAGATGGACCACCATCCCGAGTGGTTCAACGTGTACAACAAGGTCGACATCACGCTGTCCACCCATGAAGCGAACGGCGTGACCGAACGCGACATCGCGCTTGCCGCATTCATCGACGGGATTACTATGTAATACAAATAATTACGGGCCTTTATGCGTGTTTATGCATAACTCGCCGCGTAATCAGGTGACCATGAAAGGACAATGCAGGCAATTCCCTAGGCAAACCTTCAGTTCGACAGGCTATTCTTAAGTTGAACGTAAGCTTCCCAGGCCTGCCTTGCAATCGGGTCGAAACGATCGAGTGATAGCGACTGCTGACGCTGTACAATCAGCAGCGCATACGGCTTGGAGAGCGCGCTTGCCTCCTTGCACAGAACGTGTTCGTCGCCGCTTGAAGGTGAGCGGGTGCGCCAGAAGTTGATCGCGGCTTCCAGTTCGTGAATGCTGATCTCGGACATGACTTCGTGATGGCTGGCACGGTGCTTCGATTCGGCTCGACAGCTGCTTCGTGGCGCGTCTGCCGCCGCTTCGCACGCTGGCTGTGTAGCAGGCGCCCCGGCGAACCACTTGCCCAAACGCCTAAACCCATTGTAATTGAGCGAAATCCATGCGACTCCTTCTGATCGAAGATGACCGCCCCATCGCACGCGGCATCCAAAGCAGTCTCGAACAAGCCGGCTTCACCGTCGACATGGTCCATGACGGCATCTTTGCCGAGCAGGCCCTCACGCAAAATCGCCACGAACTCGTGATCCTCGATCTGGGTCTGCCGGGCATCGACGGCATGACGCTGCTGTCGCGTTTCCGCCAGAGCAACCGTCACACGCCGGTGATCATCCTGACCGCGCGCGACGAACTGAACGACCGCGTGCAAGGCCTGAACTCGGGCGCGGACGACTACATGCTGAAGCCGTTCGAGCCGGCCGAGCTCGAAGCGCGTATTCGCGCGGTGATGCGCCGCAGCGGTCCGCACGGTGACATGCCGCGTCCGGAAGTGTCGTTGGGCGGCGTGCGGCTGTCGGGTGTCGACCGCCGCATCTTCAACGACGACAAACCGCTCGAACTGTCGCCGCGCGAATTCGCGGTGCTCGAAATGCTGCTGCTGCGTCATGGGCGCGTCGTCAGCAAGGCGCAACTACAGGATCATCTGACACACTTCGGCGGCGACCTCGGCGATACCGCGATCGAAGTTTACGTGCACCGCGTGCGCAAGAAGCTCGAGAACTGCCGTGTCGAAATCGTCACCGTGCGTGGCTTTGGCTACCTGTTGCAGGAAATTCGCCAGGCCGCATAATCGTCGTGAAGGCCGCGCATTGCGTCGCGGCCTGACGGCCCTGGAGCTGCGCCGCGCACCGGCTGTGCCCGCGGCGCCTTGTGCCGGGCCCCGGGCCGTTTCAAGGCGCCTCGCGCCATTACTACCGCAGTTGCCACCGCAGTCACAACTTTCCCGCGCGTTCGATCATGCACCAGCCGGCCGCCAATAGTCTGCGCCGCACGCTGCTGCGGCGCCTCGCTGCTCCCCTGTCGCTGCTCGCGCTGATGAGCGGCCTGATCGCTTACTGGCTCGCATGGCAGTACACGCAGCACGTGGTCGACCGTTCGCTCGCGGACCTCGCGACCGCGATCTCCAAACAGATCCAGATTGCCGGACCGGAAGCGCCGATCACGGTGCCGCCGCTCGCGCAGGCGATGTTCTCCGACCCGGTCGAACATCTGGTCTACCGGATCAGCACCGGCGACACCGAAATCGCCGGCGATCACAATCTGCCGCTGCAAGGCACCAACGTGCGCCGCATGCATTACGCGTACGTGTTCGAGACGCAGCACGAAGGCGTGACCGTGCGGGTCGCTCAGGTGCGCGTCGATCAGCCGAGCGGTAATCCGATCGTCGTCGAAGTCGGCCAGCCCGTGCATCACCGCTTCCGCATCGCCGCCGAGTTCCTCATCGCGATCATGATGCCGTTATTGCTGCTGCTGCTAGCCGGCTGGGTGATCGTGTGGCGCGTCGTCAATCAGCAGCTCAATCCGCTGACGGCGCTCGCCGATTCGCTGAACCGGCAAACGCACACGTCGCTCGAGCCGGTCGACGAAACCTATGTGCCGGACGAGATCCGTCCGCTGACGGGCGCGCTGAACGCGTTGCTCGATCGTCTGAAAGCCGCCCTCGATGCGCAACGTAAATTCATCGCCGATGCCGCGCATCAGCTGCGCACGCCGCTCACCGCCGTGAAGCTGCATGCGGAGCAGGCGGTCGTCGCACGCGATCCGCAGCAGACGCTCGCCGCCGTGCGCGAACTGCGCGCCGCGGCCGATCGCGCCGTGCGGCTGTCGAATCAATTGCTGTCGCTCGCGCGCGCCGAGCCGGGCGAACAGGCGGCCCGCTTCGTCAATGTCGACATGGCCGCGCTCGCGTTCGACACCGGCGCCGAATGGGTGCCGCGCGCCCTACCGGTACACGTGGACCTCGGCTTCCAGCGCCTCGACGATCCGTCCAACGATGACCCGCTGATGGCGCGCGGCAACCCTGTGCTGCTCCATGAAGTGATCGCGAATCTGCTCGATAACGCGCTGAAGTATGTGCCGCCTTCGCGGGTCGACGGCGGGCGTATCACGGTCACAGTTTCGCAGACGCTGATCGACGATCTGCGCATGGCCGAGATCGTCGTCGAAGACAACGGGCCGGGCGTGCCGCGTTCGCAGCAGGCGGATCTGTTCAAGCGATTCTTCCGCGGCGACGGGCAGACCGAGGCGGGCGTCGACAGCGGCGCGGGTCTGGGCCTCGCGATCGTCCACGACATCATGGTGCTGCATCATGGCAGCGTGCATTACGAGGACGCACCGGAGGGCGGCGCACGCTTTATCGTGAGGATTCCGTTGCTGCCGCCCGGTGCGTCCGCAGGCGCTGCCACCGCCAATGATGCCAACGCACGGCGCGCCACGAAAAAACCGGCGCACTCGGCGCCGGTCGATTTGTAGAAGGTTTGCCCGGCTGCCGCGGCGGCGTTCGCCTCAGCGCTTCGATCAGCGCAGACAGCTACCGCCGCGCACCGACCCGCGGCTCATTTCTTCTTCGATTTCTTCGCCGATTTGCTCGACTTTTCGCCCTTGTCGGCGCCTTTACCCGACTTGCCGCCGCCCTTGCCCTTCTGCGGCGGTGCCAGCATCGTGCCGCGGCACTTGCGCGCGCCGCAGCGGCATTCGTATTCTTTTTTCAGCTTTTTCGTCTGACGCGCGTCGATCACGAGGCCGTAGTCGTAAAAGACTTCCTCGCCCTCCGCGATATCGCGCAGCGCATGCACGTACACGTGTCCGTCGATTTCCTCGGCTTCGCAGTTCGGCGCGCATGAATGATTGATCCAGCGCGCGCTATTGCCGTTCACCTTGCCGTCGATGACCTTGCCGTTATCCAGCGCGAAATAAAACGTGTGATTCGGTTCAGCCGGATTATGCGGATGGCGGCGCAACGCTTCTTTCCAGGTAATCCGCTCGCCCTTGTATTCGATCAGTCGCTCGCCGGCCGCGATCGGTTCGAGGGCAAACACGCCTTTGCCGTGCACACCCGAACGGCGCACGGCGATCCTGCGTGAATTCATTGAATGAATCCTTGTGAAGAACTGGGGAATCAAATCTGGCAATCGTCAGGCACGTCGTGCACGCGGCTTTTTTCTGACGCGAATAGCAAACGCGGCGCCCTGAAAGCGCCGCGTCGACTTGCGACGCGCACCGCGCCACAACCGGCATCCTACACGTTGTCCACGGCTTCCTTCAACCGTCAGCCGATGCGTTCGTTCAACGTGCGACGGGCGTCATCGTTGACCAAACGAAATGTCGCCGAACAGCGCCTTCTGCTCACGCGGTTGTGAACGCCAGTACTGCGGCGGCGCTTCGACGGTCGCACCGAGGTTAGCGGCGGCGTGCCACGGCCAGCGCGGGTTATAGAGCAGCGCGCGAGCCAGCGCGATCAGATCGGCATCGCCCGCTTCGATCAGCTGCTCGGCGTGCAGCGGATCAGTGATGAGTCCGACGCCGATCGTCGTCAGACCGGTTGCGTGCTTGACCGCCTTCGCGAACGGAATCTGATAGCCCGGCTCGAGCGGAATTCGCTGCAGCGGCGAGACACCGCCCGACGACACGTCGATCCAGTCGCAGCCGCGCTTTTCCAGCTCGTGTGCAAACGCGATCGTGTCTTCGAGCGTCCAGCCGCCTTCGACCCAGTCCGTCGCCGACACGCGCACGCCGACCGGTTTGTCGGCAGGAAATGCGGCACGCACGATGTCGAAGATTTCGAGCGGAAAACGCATGCGGTTTTCGACCGAGCCGCCGTAGTCGTCGGTGCGCTGATTGGCGATCGGCGACAGGAACTGATGCAGCAGATAGCCATGGGCGGCATGCACTTCGAGCGCATCGATGCCAAGACGCGCGGCGCGCCGTGCGGACGCGGCGAACGCCTCGCGAATCCGGTTCAGGCCGACGACATCGAGCGCGAGCGGCGGCTCCTCGCCCGGCTTGTGCGGCAGCGCCGACGGCGCATGCGGCAGCCACCCGCCTTGCGACACCGAAATCAGCTGGCCGCCTTCCCACGGCACGTGGCTCGATGCCTTGCGGCCCGCGTGCGCCAGTTGCATCGTCACGTAGACGTGCGAATGCTTGCGGATCGCGGCCAGCACCGGCACGAGCGCCTCTTCGGTCGCGTCGTCCCACAAGCCGAGATCGCCGGGGGTGATGCGCCCGTCCGGCTCGACGGCGGTTGCTTCGATGCACAGCATGCCCGCGCCGGACAGCGCGAGACCGCCGAGGTGAATCATGTGCCATGCGGTCGCTTCGCCGCGTTCGGCGGAGTACTGGCACATTGGGGAGACGACGATACGATTGGGAAGCGTCACGCTACGCAGCGTGAGCGGAGAGAAAAGCGCGCTCATGGATTACGCCCAGTGAAAGCCCGAGAGCGATCGAGGATAGCACCGCACGCGGTTTACTGCATGAACGTGGCACCTGGCTGGCCGCTTACGTCGCCATTCGGCTAGCCATTCAGACTTGCGTCTCGACGTGATCGAGCCATTCGCCAAACATGCGGCACGCGGCGGCTTCGAGCACGGGACCGTATCGACCGGTGTCGGCGCGCAACTGACGCGCGTCGATGCCGTGGCCCGAGAGTTCGTTCGCATTCCCTATCAGCCAAGGTTCGAACCGATCGGTGCGGATCTCGGGATGACACTGCAAGCCCAGTACGTGATCGCCCCATGCGAAGGCCTGATTCTCGCAAGCCGGGGTCGATGCCAGACGGGTCGCGTTGGCCGGCAGATCGAAGGTGTCGCCGTGCCAATGCAGCATCGAGGTATGAGCGCCATCGAGATGACGCAGCGGCGAGGCGCGGCCGGCATCGGTCAGCGTGAGCGGCGTCCAGCCGAGTTCGGCCTGAGCCGCGGGGTGGACGCGCGCACCGAGCGCCCGCGCGATCAGTTGTGCGCCAAGGCAGATACCGAGTGTCGGCAGGCCGGCCGCGATGCGTTTTTCGATCAACGACAGCAGCGGCGCGAGCGTGGGGTACAGCGCGTCGTCGGTAGCGCTGATGGGGCCGCCCAGCACGACCATCAGCGACGCGGCAACCGGATTGGGCGCCTCGATACGGGCAACGCCCACATCGAGATAACGGACCGGACGCCCGCGCTCGCCGAGCACGAGCTCGAGACTGCCCAGATCCTCGAAGTGCACATGGCGGATGGCGAGTACTTCCCGATTCATCGGCCTGCCCTATCTTCAGGTTGACTAACGACCTGCCGCCAACGACTTTATCCTTGCACGGCACCAGCCGGCAAGCAGGCGGCGCATACCGCCCGCCGTCGCCGGCCAGGCCATGTTAGCGGATTGCCCAGCAAGACGCCGGTTATTGGGCGAAGATCTTCCAGGTCTTCTTCTGGGTGGCGACGTCCGCCGTTTCATGCACGGAGCAGTCGAGACGCACATCGGTGTCCAACATGTTCAGGTCGAGCAGCGCGCAGTGATGCGGCGTCTTCTTCGGATTCTTGCTCGGCTGGAAATGCGTGCAGCTCAGGCACATACGATGCGACGGAATCGTGTTTTGCGCTTCGAGCTGATAGATGGTCTTGAGCAGCGTGCGATAGAACACGGACTGCTCGTCCTCGCCCAGCGTGCCGACCGCCTTCGAGAGGAAGTCCGGCCATTGCGCGGCGCGTTTGGCAGCGGTGCGGCCACGCGAGGTCAGACGTACCGCGAGCGCGCGACCGTCGTCGAGTGCGCGACGCTTTTCGACGAGGCCCTTGGTCTCGAGCGTGCTGACCGCATCGCTGGTGGTCGCGGCAGTCAGCGCCGTTTCACGCGCGATTTCGCCGAGACGCATCGGCCCCTTTCGTTGCATCAACAGCACGAGGATCTCGCCCTGGGTCGGCGTAAGGCCCGCGCCTTCCGCCCATTCCCAAGCCTGGCTTCGCATCGCCGTGCTCAATCGCAAGAGGCTGTGGGTCACTCGCCCGGCTGCCTGTTCTCCGTATACGCCTTCGCTCATAATCTTCGATTCGTTTATTTACCGCTTTGGTGCAATGCCGGCGGCTGCCTGCCGGAGTACACCCGTTGCGTGTGTGGGGTAGCTTCGTCCAACCGCGGATGAAACCGTTTGTACTATCTCAAAAATACACCGTCTTGGAAGCCGAAGGCGGCGAAAAACGACATTCTATGCGACAGCGGCTAATCGTACAGCTAACTTATCCAACGCGAGCTGTGGATAAGCAGGGGAAAACGTTTGGACAGCCTGTGTACCGTTTTGCAACAAGCACTTGCAGCGTGTTGAACGTTTCCTCGGTTGCGCTTGCCAGGCGTGGCCGGAGCCCGTTTTACGAGCACAGTTATCATTTCCCCAGCGCATTGACTTTGCAGGAAATTATTCAGTTGTCCACAGCCTTTGGCAATGCCTGCTTACGACTACTAGGCTGGTATACGTAAACTTTCGAAAAACCTGAAGGGTTGCGCGCGCGAAAAACCATAAAAATTTTCTTACGAAAAAAAACCCGCACGCGGCGGGTTTCGTCGGAACGTCGCGTAGCTGGCGCACGCAAACGGTTTCATGAAGTCTTCGCGACTAGGCGCGCCACTGCAGACACTGCTGGCGTACCGCTTCGTGCAAGGACTTTTCCTGCGCAAACACACTGCGCAGCCACGTCGCGTCGTTGACCTGACCGCGCGCGATCGCGCCGACTTCGGCCAGCGCATTCACCGAGCCGAGCGCTTCCGCATGCGGTCCGATCTGTTCGAGCGTTTCCAGAATATCTTCGGAAATCGTCTTGCGTTCACCGGTTTGCGGATTGATGCAGGTACCACCGAGTCCGAAGCGGCAGGCTTCGAAACGGTTGAACGTGTAGACCAGATAGTCGTCTTCCTGCGGCATGATCGGCTTATCGAGCAACAAATGACGCGCGAGCGTCTGGATGTAGCAGGCGATCGCCGCGGCGCGATCCACCGAAAACGGCGTATCCATCACGCGGACCTCAATCGTGCCGAAGCCCGGCTTCGGACGGATATCCCAGTAGAAATCCTTCATGCTGTTGACCACGCCCGTGTGGACCATCTTCGAGAAATACTCCTCGAAGCTGTCCCACGTCAGCACGAACGGCGCGCGGCCCGACAGCGGAAACGCGAACACGGAATTCAGACGTGCCGAATGAAATCCGGTATCGACGCCCTGTACGAAAGGCGACGACGCGGACAACGCAATGAAATGCGGGATGAAGCGCGACATCGAATGCAGCAGATACAGCGCGCTGTTCGGATTCGGGCAACCGATGTGCACGTGCTGGCCGAACACGGTGAATTGCTTCGCGAGATAGCCGTATAGCTCGGAAATATACTGAAAGCGCGGCGTATCGACGATCTGCCGCTCGCTCCATTGCTGGAAAGCATGGGTGCCGCCACCGCACAGACCGACGTTCAGATGATCGGCCGCGGACACCAGCGTGTCGCGAATCTTGCGCAGATCGGTGACCGCCTGTTCGTGCGACGTGCAGATGCCGGTCGACAGCTCGATCATGCTTTCGGTGATTTCCGGCGTGATATTGCCGGGGATTTTTTCGTCCTTGATGAGGCGCAGCAGATCCGTGCCGGCTTTGGTCAGATCATAGTCGTGCGTATTGACGATCTGCATTTCGAGCTCGATACCGAACGTGAA
The DNA here is from genome assembly GCF_014397665.1 of Paraburkholderia sp. UCT2. Taxonomy (NCBI): domain Bacteria; kingdom Pseudomonadati; phylum Pseudomonadota; class Betaproteobacteria; order Burkholderiales; family Burkholderiaceae; genus Paraburkholderia; species Paraburkholderia sp. UCT2. Next base: position 224,655 of record NZ_VZQO01000001.1, on the reverse strand, counting down.
CGGTTTCGAGTCGATGAAGGGTTCGAGTGACATGGCGTCCCCTGAGTCAGGTCGTTTGAGGCGAAGGAATTGAAAGACGGGTTCGTGAAACGCGCATGGCAGCCCATGCGCGTTTCACGCTTACCCCTCGCGCCGCTCGGCGACGAGCGCGAGGCTGCGATAGACGAGCCACGGCCCGAGAATCTGCAGCACGAAAATCGAACACATAGCGATTGCGCGCAGCTGCGGATCGAAGTTCGGATACAGGTTGTACGTGTCGTCGACGAGCAGATACGCGAGCGCCGACATCGGTGACAAGGACAGGCCGAGCGCGATGCCCTGCTTCAAGTTCAGCCCGCTCGGCTTCGCGAACGCCAGCACGCCGACCAGCTTCGCGACGAGGCGAGCAACGATCAGACCCAGCGCGGCGACTCCGCCCAACGCGATGTGCTTCCATTCGAACGACGTCAGCGTCAGCACGAACAGGATCACCGTCAGCAGCCAGCCCGCGGTGCCGAAATGCTCTGGCCACAACTGCGGACGCACTTCGTGATTCTTCACGATGATGCCCGCGGCGAGCAGCGCGAGAATCGTCGACAGCTTGAACAGATGCGCGATCGCGATCGCGAGCAGCACGAGACCGAACAGCGCCACGAACGAATGCTCGTCCTGCATGTTCAGGCGCCGATAGAAGAACGTGCAGGTGCGCGCGAGCAGATACGCGAGCACGAGCGAGCCGACCAGCAGGTACAACGGCTGCAGGATGGTCGCGAACACGTTGCCGTAAACCTCCTGATGCAGCCAGCTCGACACGAGCTTTTCGATCACGACCGCGTACATGCTGTTCAGCGCGGTCAAGGTCAGAAGACGCTGCGTGACCTGGCCTTCCGCGCGTAGTTCGGTTTTGAGCTGGATCACCATCGCGGGCGATGTCGCCATCGCAATCGCGGCGAGTACGGTCGCGACCATCAGCGGCACGTGCAGAAACAGCAACACGGGCAGCACCAGCACGAAAGTCAGCGTGGCTTCGGCGACGCTCGACAGAATCAGCCACGGATTGCGGCGGATCCAGCGCAGATCGAGCCGGCTGCCGAGTTCGAACAGCAACAGGCCGAGCGCGACGTCCAGCAGCGGCCGCGCGGCGCTCGCGGAATCCGCATCGATCACGCCAAAGCCTGCCGCGCCGGCCACGAGTCCGATCACCGCATAGCCGGAAATGCGCGGTAAACGCCACGCGCGATAGCAAAGCTCGCCGCACAGACCGGCGGCAAGCAATGCAAGACCCGCCCAGAAAATGGCGTCGGGCGAAAGCGGCCACGCTGGCAAAAACGAAAACGCCGAATTCATCGTAATGGGTTCTCCTTGGCAGCAACGGCAGACGACACGAACCGGCGCACACGCACGCCGTCACGAGCGCATCGGGAGCGCACGTTGTCGCAAGCGCTTCGCGAAATCAGCGTTGCGAGGTTTCAATGATCGGATGATCGGAATGCGCCACGGCCGCGAAGAACCGCACGGAGTCGGGCACATACACGGGATGCGGCAGTAGCAACAGGCGCGCTGAAGGAACGCCGTCGACCTTGAATCAGATTCTGTTTGACCGGCACCGTTCCATTGCTGCGCGTGCCGTCAGTTGCTGTGGCACGACGCGGAAAAACGGGGATTGTGCCATAGCTTTTTCCGGGTTAACCGAAAAGACGTTAACTCGCAGGCAAAACGGTAAAAAAGAACGTTATTTTTCCAGTGAACGGAAAAAGCGACCTTTTTTCGAGGTATCGCATCAGTTTCGACCACGTCGCGAACGGCGAATCGGCTCCCGGGCGTTACCGCTACTTCGGTGATTTCGATGCGCGGATTTGTCGTTAACGCAGCGCGTCGAGCGATCCGTTTTACGCGAACTCGAACGAAATTCAGCTAGCCCGATAGGCAGGGCGTTAGCCCCGTCTTTGCTGTTTACTGGTTTACCGTATGTATACGTAGTAACAGTTAACAAGCTGCCTCGGTTTCTGTGGATAACCTATGTTTACCGAAACAAATCATCGAGTTCCCGGCCGCATAACCGGATGCACAGCATGTGCGGCGGCTGCCGGTATACGCGAGCAACTTTTCGCACTTTTTCGCGATGTCCCAGTTACCCCGTTTACGTCCACAACGGTTCCACACGACTTGCGCCGGTTAACCGCGCGGTTATCCACAGGTCGCAGTGGATAAGCCGGAGTCCTGGTTAACCTTGTTTACAGGGCGGGCGGAGTTAACGTGCCGGGCGCGGAGATAACTTCGCAATGGTCGAAGCCGGTTAACCGATCGTTCCCTGTCGCAAGGACCGCAGCAGAAAACGCCCAGGGTCGATGTCTTCCGCGAGATCGCGTTCGAGCGGCCACGGCTCGCCTTCGATCTGCGAGGCGATCAGTTCAGCGCCGAGCGCGGCCCACACCAGCCCGCGAGAACCATAAGCGAATGCGCCGTACAGACCGTCGAGACGCGGCAGATCGAGCGGCCATGCGCCGCGCAGGCGGGCAGCATCGCGGGCGGCAGCGGCTTCGTCGGCGAGCTGACCGATCATCGGCATGCGATCCGAGGTCACGCAGCGAAACGCAACGCGTCCGGCGAGCGAGGTCAGCGGCGCGGCATCGAGTGCGCTTGCGAACGACGGCAACATCTGCGCGACGCGCTCGATATTCTCGCGATGACCGTCCGCGCGCAGCGACGGGTCGGGGTCGTCGAGTTCATAGGTCGCGCCTGTCAGCGTGACATCGTTCGCGAGCGGCACGGCGTAGCCCTCGCCGATCACCGGCAGCGCAAGCGGCGCGACGGTACCCGCCGGCAGCAAGCTCAACTGACCACGAATGCTGCGTGTCGGCGCATGACGCAAGCCAGCGATGCGCGCAGCTTCATGCGCACCGGCGACGATCACGACTGGCGCTCGCGCGACTACCTTTCCCGCGGTATCGAAGACGGTCCACTGATCGCCGGAACGTTCGAGCCGCGCGACGTCGACACCGAAGCGTCGTTCGAGCAAGCCGCCTGCCGATGCGAATTGCGCCGCGCACAGCGAAGCCGGATCGATCCAGCCGCCGCGCGGAAAGAACCAGCCGCCACGCGCGAGCGGCACGCCGGCGAGTCGCTCGGCATCGGACGCGCACACCGGCGTCACGTAGTCGGACGGATAGCGGAACGCGCCGATGGCCTCGCCGATTGCGCGTGCCTCGTCGTCGTCCGCGGCGATCTGCAGCAGACCGCGATCGCCGCGCGCGAGCCGATGCCCTGCACTTTCGAGCGCGGCCCAACGATTGAGCGCGTACAGAAAGCCCGCCCGCGTGACGCGCGACGCGACGCTGTCGTCGCGCGAAATCATTGGGTGGAATACGCCGGCTGGATTGCCAGACGCATCTTGTGCAACCGACGCATGCCGCTCGAGCGAAGTCACGCGCCAGCCGCGCGCCGCAAGCCGCTCGATCACCGCGCAGCCGGCCAGTCCCGCACCGATCACGACCGCGTGTCGTTCGTCGTGCCCGAACGGCGCGGGCGGCTCATAACGGCGCACACGCCAGCGCGGCGCGAAGCGGCCGACCAGCATCGCGCGTTTCCAGCCGAAGCCGTCGACCTTCCGATACTCGAAGCCGCATTGCGTCAATGCGCGTTTGACGTCGCCCGCGCTGCTATAGGTGGAGAAGGTCGCGTCATCGCCCGCGACGCGCGCGAGCGCCTTGAAGATCGCCGGGCTCCACAGCTCGGGATTTTTCGCGGGCGCAAAGCCATCCAGATAGAACGCATCGGCACGCAGCCGCAAGGTGGGCAGGCTGTCGAGCGCATCGGCGAAGATCAACGTCAACACGACGCGGCCGCCTTCGAATTCGAGCCGGTGCGTGCCGGGCACGAGCATCGGCCAAGCGTTCGCGAGCGTGTTCGCGAGCCCGGCGATCAGCGGATCGGAGATCGTCGTTGCGTGAACGCGGCGCAGATCGGCGGCGCTAAACGGATGTTTTTCGGTCGACACGAAATGCAGCCGCTCGCAGCGAGCCGGATCGGCGCGCCATGCGGCCCACGTGACGAGAAAGTTGATGCCGATGCCAAAGCCGGTTTCGAGCACGGTGAACGTACGGCGGCTCTGCCATCTTTCGGGCAATTCGTTGCCGCGCAGAAAGACGTAGTGAGCCTGCTCGAGCGCGCCGACGGCGCTGTGATAGATGTCGTCGTAGTGTGGTGAAAAGGGGCTGCCGTTGTCGCGGAAAGCGAGGACGGCGGGGATCAGCGGATCGGTCATGCGCGACGGGAAAACACGCTCAAAAGGTCGCTCGAAAGAGCGGGTTCGATGGTTCGAGCCGGCGCGCGCTGCGCGCGAGTCGCCGTAAAAGACCCATCAGGACGCATTTAGACGCTTTGCTGCGTTGGCAAAAACCAACGCTAACCCCCGCCAGGACTGGGTTTCAGCCCTCGTTTAGGGGGTGCAGAGGGGCAAAATTTCGATTTCCTTGCAAGAACGGCCCGAAAACCGTGCAATTCCTCGAAACCCTTATCCTGATTGGGTTTGCGCTGCGCTATCATAGCAAGCGCCGCGAAGGGAGCGGCAGCACGGCCGCCGAACAGGGTTTTGTCCGGCGCGGGAGATCGTCAGGATCAGGGCCGCAGCTGCTCGACGGCGCGGTGCGCGCACGTATAATCGGCGCGGTCGCGCTGTTCGTATCAACCTAACTCAGAAAGGAACCTTAATGAACAAACAGGAACTGATCGACGCTGTCGCAGGACAGACGGGCGCCAGCAAGGCTCAAACCGGTGAAACGCTGGACACGTTGCTTGAAGTGATCAAGAAGTCTGTGTCGAAGGGTGAGGCGGTCCAGTTGATTGGCTTCGGCAGCTTTGGTTCGGGCAAGCGCGCAGCGCGTACGGGTCGTAATCCGAAGACCGGCGAAACTATCAAGATCCCGGCTGCCAAGACCGTCAAATTCACGGCAGGCAAGGCGTTCAAGGACTCGGTCAACAAGCGCTAGGCAGATTCCTGCCGGGCAGTTGACACCCGCGAGAAAAACCCGCCAGTGGCGGGTTTTTTTTCGTCCATGCATATGGTTCAAGCGCGGGACGTGCTTCGTTCAGTCATGACGATGCGCGTTCTCGCCGTGGTCATGTCCGCCATGTTCGCAGTCGTCGCCGTGCCCGTGATGATGATGGCCGCGATCATCATCATGATCGTGGTCGTCGAACTCCCACGCCGGAAACGGATCAGGGAACTGCTGCCAGGCTTGCGGCCCGAGCGCGTATTCGTCGTCGGTGAGCAGACAGGCGTCGAACTTTGCGCGCCAGATGGCGGGGTCGATATCCACGCCGATCAGCACGAACTCCTGACGACGATCGCCGATGCTGGTATCGTCCGGCGCGCCGTACCAGTCGGCGGCGATTTCGGCGGCCAGCTCGTCGTCGCCTGCCGGCCATTCGCTGCGATCCTGCGCGGCCCACCACATGCCCGCCGGACCGTGCCGGCAAGCGCCACCGGCCTGCGATAGCGAACCGCCGATATCGTTGCGCGTCGCGAGCCAGAAGAATCCCTTGCTACGCAGTACGCCCTTCCACTCCCGATGCAGCAGCTCCCACAGCCGCTGCGGATGAAACGGCCGGCGTGCGCGATAGACGAAATGGCCGACGCCGTATTCGTCGGCTTCGCTGCGATGCATGTGGCCGTGTTGACCGCCGTGCTCGTGCTCGAGTGCCGCGAGCCAGCCCGGCGCATTCGACGCTTCGTCGAAATCGAAGCGTCCGGTGTTCACGATCTGGTCGAGCGGCACGTCGGCGAAGCGACTCACGAGCTGCACCGCGCGCGGGTTCAGGCGTGCGAGGATGCGCTGCAAACGCGCGAGCTCGTCGGCGCTGACGAGATCGATCTTGTTCACGACGAGCACGTCACAAAACTCGATCTGCTCGATCAGCAATTCGACGATCGTACGGTCGTCGTCTTCGTCGACCGTGATGCCGCGTTCGGCGAGTGCATCGGCCGACGCGTAATCGCGCAGGAAGTTGAACGCATCGACGATCGTGACCATCGTATCGAGCCGCGCGACGTCGCCGAGCGACGCGCCTTCGTGGCCCTCGAATGTAATGGTGTCGGCACTCGACATTGGCTCGGCGATGCCGCTCGATTCGATCACGAGCGCGTCGAAGCGATTTTCGCCGGCGAGGCGACGGATTTCGTTTTGCAGCTCGTCGCGCAGCGTGCAGCAGATACAGCCGTTCTCGAGTTCAAGAACCTGCTCGTCGACGCTCGACAGGTCGGCCGCCTGGCGCATGAGCGTCGGGTCGATATTGACCGCGGCGAGATCGTCGACGATCGCGGCGACGCGCAACCCGGCGCGATTTGCGAGGATGTGATTCAGGAGCGTGGTCTTGCCGGCGCCCAGAAAACCGGAGAGCACGGTGATGGGCAATAGCGGCTGGTTCATCGCGGTACGGAATACGGGAGGATTGAAAGGCGTGCCGGGGGCGGGGCCAAATGGTCGGCGTCGCTGCGACGGCGCGACAGCAGCATGAAGCCGCATTGTGCATTAAAACGGGCGCAGCCTGCGCGAGCGACAGCGCTGGGGAAGCCTACCGCGCGGGCATCAACTTCCAGCTGCGCAGAATCGCGGCGATCTGTTGCGAGTATTTGTCCCGCAACGCCGGCGTCTCAGAGTGGTATGCTCCGACCGCCTGCCAGGTATTGCCGTACTTGTTCATCTGGCGGCGCAGATGCCACGCCGCGATATAAACGTTCTTGCACGGCTCCATCAGCGTGCCCTGCGAGATCCCGTACTGGGCGAGCACCGGCAGATGCACCGAATTGATCTGCATCACACCGTAATCGGTCGAGCCGTTCGCGTTCTTGTGCTGCGCATCCGGCCGGTTGTGCGACTCCTGCCACGCGATAGCCCGTAAAATCAATGGGTTGACCTTCTGATACTTAGCCGCTTCGTCGAAGCAGTCGGCGCGCGCGGAGCCGGCTGCGACGAGCAGCGCGAGCGTGGCGGCGACGGTGACGAGCGGACTTTTCATCGGTCAACAGGATTGGATAAACCCGAGGTAAGAATCGGTAAGGCAGTTTGCCGGCCGCATTTTCGGCCGCAACGGCAAGCTGGCCGGGCATTTGTCGAGCATCGGGGAAAACCCGCGTCAGCAAACACATAGCAGTGAGTCGAACGGCTCGTATCATACCGGCAGTCCGACCTTCGTCAAGTTGGCTAACCGACATAAGACCGTACAAAGCCGGGTAATGGCGTCCAGGTACGGTGCCGGTTAGCTTTCAATTTAATAACCACCCTGCGATTCCGTAAGGATTCGCATGAGGCTCCTTGTTTTGTTTCAAATCCGACATGAAAAGCTGTTACTGTTCGTTTTTTTCGGACGTCGGGACGCTGGAGCTCGAAGCGAAACTCGCTTTTGGGGCCGGCTCACAGACCGACCGGGCGGTAGCTTGCTGCCAGGTCCGCATCGCATGACCGTCGGTGGCAGAGGCTGCCGGCATCGATATCACATTCCATGAGAAGAAATTGTATGGCTTTGCGTCGCGTGGCAACGGCGCTGCTGGTGGCTGGACTGATCACCGCGCAGACAGCACAGGCAGAGGTGACACTCAACTTCGTCAACGCCGACATCGACCAGGTCGCCAAGGCGATCGGCGCGGCGACCGGCAAGACGATCATCGTCGATCCGCGGGTGAAGGGGCAACTGAACCTCGTGTCCGAAAACGCGGTACCCGAGGATCAGGCGCTCAAAACCCTGCAGTCCGCGCTGCGCATGCAGGGCTTCGCGCTCGTGCAGGATCACGGCGTGCTGAAAGTGGTGCCCGAGGCCGACGCCAAGCTGCAAGGCGTGCCGACCTACGTCGGCAACGCGCCGACGGCGCGCGGCGACCAGGTCGTCACGCAGGTCTTCACGCTGAGGAACGAATCGGCCAACAACCTGCTGCCGGTACTGCGTCCGCTGATTTCGCCGAACAACACCGTCGCGGCCTACCCCGCCAACAATACGATCGTCGTCACCGACTACGCCGACAACGTGCGACGCATCGCGCAGATCATCGCGGGCATCGATAACGCGGCAGGCCAGTCGGTGGCGGTCGTGCCGCTGAAGAATGCGAATGCGATCGACATCGCGCAGCAGATGAACAAGATGCTCGATCCGGGCGCGATAGGCAGTACGGACGCGACGCTGAAGGTGTCGATCGCGTCGGATCCGCGCACCAACTCGCTACTGATGCGCGCGTCGAACACCGCACGTCTCGCGGCGGCAAAGGAGCTCGCGAAACAGCTCGACGTGCCGACCACGATGCCGGGCAACATTCACGTCGTGCCGCTGCGCAACGCGGACGCGACGAAGCTCGCGCGCACGCTGCGCAACATGCTCGGCAAGGGCGGCGGCGAAGGCTCGTCGGGCGGCGCGAACGAGGCGAACTCGTTCAACCAGAACAGCAGTGGCGGTGGCGGCGGCGGTCTGTCGAACGCCAGCAATTCGACGGGCACGTCGGGCACGCCACCGTTGCCGTCAGGCGGACTCGGCGGCAGCTCGATGAACTCGCCGTTGGGCGGCGGCGCCTCGGGCTCGAATAGTAATAGTGGCGGCTTTCTCGGCGGAGACAAGGAGAAGAGCGAAGACCAGGGCGGCGGCATGATCACGGCCGATCCCGCAACCAACTCGCTGATCATCACGGCGCCCGAAGCGACGTACCGCAACTTGCGCGCGGTGATCGACCAGCTCGATGCACGTCGCGCGCAGGTGTATATCGAGGCGCTGATCGTCGAGCTGAACTCGAATACGAGCGGCAACCTCGGGATTCAGTGGCAGGTCGCGAACGGTAACCTGTTTGCCGGTACCAACCTGTCGACTGGCTCGGGCAACAGCATCATCAACCTGACGGCGGCCGCGGCCGCTGCCGGCTCGACCGGCGGTCTCGCTACGGCACTGGGCGCCCAGAACTTGCAACAGGGCCTGAACGTCGGCTGGATCCACAACATTTTCGGCGTGCAGGGTCTCGGCGCGCTGCTGCAGGCGCTGTCGCAGACCGCCGACGCGAACGTGCTGTCCACGCCGAACCTGATCACGCTCGATAACGAAGAAGCGAAGATTATCGTCGGTACCAACGTGCCGATCCAGACCGGTTCGTACTCGAACCTGACGAGCGGCACGACGAGCGCGGCGTTCAACACGTTCGACCGTGTCGACGTCGGTCTGACGCTGCACGTGAAGCCGCAGATTACCGACGGCGGCATCCTGAAGCTGCAGCTCTACACGGAAGATTCGGCGATCGTGAACGGTACGAACAACGCGGCGACGAACCCGGCGGGCCCGGAATTCACGAAGCGTTCGATTCAGTCGACCGTGCTGTGCGATAACGGCGAGATCATCGTGCTCGGCGGCCTGATGCAGGACAACTACCAGGTCAGCAACAGCAAGGTGCCGCTGCTCGGCGACATTCCGTGGCTGGGCCAGCTGTTCCGCTCCGAGCAAAAGACGCGCGACAAGACTAACCTGATGGTATTCCTGCGCCCGGTCATTCTCGCCGATCGCGACACCACCCAGGCCGTCACGGCGAACCGCTACGACTACATCCAGGGCGTGCAGGGTGCGTACCGTTCGGACAACAACATCATGAGGGATCGCGACGATCCGGTCGTGCCGCCGATGCCGCTCGGCCCGAGCCAGGGCGGTGCGCCGGCGCTGAACCTGTTCGATCTGAACCAGATGCGCCGCCAGCAGATGATGCCGCAGCAGGCACCGCAACAGGTGCCTCAACAGGTACCGCCGCAGGCCGTGCCGCAAGCCAGCGCGCGGCCCACCACGCAACCCGTGCCGCAATCGATGCCGCAAACCGTGCCGCAACCGGCGGTCGTCGATCCGGCCAGCGGCGTGGTGCCGAGTACGGTATCGCCGGGAGCGCGTCCGTGACGCAGACGCCCGCGCAAACCGCGCCATCGCAAGGTCTGTTGAACGGCGACGCCGTCGGCGAGCGCGCGGCGCCCTCGCCGCTCGCCGCCCGGCTCGTGCCGTACGGTTTCGCGCGCAGCGGCCAGGTCCTGGTCGCGCATCAGTATGCCGATAGCCTCGAAGTCTGGATCAGCGAGCGCACGAGCGAAGCCGCGCTTGCCGAAATCGCGCGCAACTACGGCACGGTATCGGTGGTGCGCGTGCCCGCCGACGATCTCGCGCAGGCGATCAACCAGGCCTACGCGCGCCAGGACGGCAGCGCCGCGCAGGTGGTCGGTGAAGTGGAAGGCGAAGTCGATCTGTCGCGTCTGATGCAGGACATTCCCGAGGTCGAGGATCTGCTCGAATCGGAAGACGACGCGCCGATCATCCGCATGATCAACGCGCTGCTCACGCAAGCGGCGCGCGAACAGGCATCGGATATTCATATCGAGCCGTTCGAGAATGCGTCCGTGGTGCGCTTTCGCGTCGACGGCACGCTGCGCGACGTGGTGCGGCCGAAAAAAGCGCTGCACGGCGCGCTGATCTCGCGGATCAAGATCATGGCGCAGCTCGACATCGCGGAGAAACGTCTGCCGCAGGACGGCCGCATTACGCTGCGCGTCGGCGGTCGTCCGGTCGACGTGCGCGTATCGACGCTGCCGACCGGCCACGGCGAGCGCGCGGTGCTGCGGCTGCTTGAAAAAGACGCGGCGCGACTGAATCTCGAAGCGCTGGGCATGGCATCCGACACGCTCGGCAAGTTCGACAAGCTGATCGGCAAGCCGCACGGCATCGTGCTCGTGACGGGCCCGACCGGCTCCGGCAAGACCACGACGCTGTATGCGTCGATGTCGCGACTGGAGACGGCGACCACCAACATCATGACGGTGGAAGACCCGATCGAATACGACCTGTCCGGCATCGGCCAGACCCAGGTCAACGAGCGGATCGGCATGAGCTTTGCGCGCGCGTTGCGCTCGATTCTGCGTCAGGATCCGGACATCATCATGATCGGTGAAATCCGCGACCTCGAAACCGCGCAGATCGCGGTGCAGGCCTCGCTGACCGGCCACCTGGTGCTCGCGACGCTGCACACGAACGACGCGGCATCCGCCGTCACGCGTCTGACCGACATGGGCGTCGAGCCGTATCTGCTCGCGTCGTCGCTGCTCGGCGTGCTCGCGCAGCGGCTCGTGCGGCGGCTGTGCCCGGTGTGTCGCGAAGAGCGCACGGAAGAGGACGGCAGCAAGCGCTGGCATCCGGTCGGCTGCGACCGTTGTGGCCAATCCGGTTACGCGGGACGGCGCGGCGTCTACGAGCTGCTGCTGATCGATGAGACGATCCGTTCGCTGATCCACCGCAACGCGGCGGACGCCGAAATTCTCGAAGCGGGCCGCGCGCACGGCATGCGCACGCTGCGCGAGGATTCAGAGCGCTGGCTCGCATCGGGACTGACGTCGCTCGAAGAAGTGATTCGCGTGACGGGCGGAGCATAAGCGCATGCCGGCATTCCGTTTCGAAGCGATCGACGCGGCGGGCAAGGCACAAAAGGGCGTGCTCGACGCCGACAGTGCACGCGGCGCGCGCACCAACCTGCGCTCGCAGGGACTCACTCCGCTCGTCGTCGAACCGGCGGCGTCGCGTACGCGCGGCGAGCGCAATCAGCGGCTCGCGCTCGGGCGTCGTCTGTCGCAGCGCGAGCAGGCCATTCTGACGCGGCAACTCGCGAGTCTGCTGATCGCGGGCCTGCCGCTCGACGAAGCGCTCGCGGTGCTCACCGAGCAGTCGGAGCGCGACTACATCCGCGAGCTGATGGCGGCGATTCGCGCCGAAGTGCTCGGCGGTCATTCGCTCGCGAATGCGCTGCAGCAGCATCCGAAGGACTTCCCCGAGATCTACCGGGCGCTCGTCGCGGCCGGCGAACATACGGGCAAGCTCGGCCTGGTGCTGTCGCGGCTCGCCGACTACATCGAGCAGCGCAATGCACTGAAGCAGAAGATCGTGCTGGCGTTCACGTATCCGACGATCGTCACGATCATCGCGTTCGGCATCGTCACGTTCCTGCTCAGCTATGTGGTGCCGCAGGTCGTCAACGTGTTCGCGAGCACCAAGCAGCAATTGCCGTTTCTGACGATCGTGATGATGGCGCTGTCCGGCTTCGTGCGGCACTGGTGGTGGGCGATGCTGATCGGCGTGATCGTAATCGTCTATCTGGTTCGCGCGACGCTCAGGCAACCGGGCCCGCGGCTCGCCTTCGACCGCTGGCTGCTGACCGCGCCGCTGATCGGCAAGCTCGTGCGCGGCTATAACACGGTCCGCTTCGCCAGCACGCTCGGCATTCTGACCGCGGCGGGCGTGCCGATTCTGCGCGCGCTGCAAGCCGCGGCCGAAACGCTCAGCAACAATGCGATGCGCGAGAACATCGACGACGCGATCGTGCGAGTGCGCGAAGGTACGTCGCTGTCGCGCGCGCTCGGCAACACGAAGACGTTTCCGCCGGTGCTCGTGCACCTGATCCGCTCGGGCGAAGCGACCGGCGACGTGACGACGATGCTCGATCGCGCGGCCGATGGCGAAGCGCGCGAGCTGGAGCGTCGCACGATGTTCCTGACGAGCCTGCTGGAGCCGCTGCTGATCCTGGCGATGGGGGGCGTGGTGCTGGTGATCGTGCTCGCGGTGATGCTGCCGATCATCGAACTGAACAACCTCGTGCAGTAGTAGTCGTCGTAGCGCGAGGAAGGAAGAGAAAGGATTTGCGCGGCATGCGGTATCAGCCGCGCAACCGCTTCGGGTTTCAGCGCACGTAAATGGTGGGACCGCTGGAGTAGGCGGGGAGGAAGATTTCCGAGTGGGCGCCATTGCGGTCGATGATGATCGAGCGGGCGCGGACTTCGGAGAGCCTGGTGCCTTGCATCAGCGTGCTGCCGAGCGACACCGCACGCGGCGGCTCGCCACCGACGCTGACGATTGCCGCGGCGCCTTTGCTCAACGCGAGGATGCCGAAGAGATGGATGTCCTGATTGACGTTGCGCGTGAGCTGTCCGCCGAACAGCGTCGCGGCCTGATCGGTCGAGACCTGCGCATGCGCCGCCGCAGCCGGCAACGGCGCGCCGGACAACGTGATGAGCGTGATGACCCAGTAGGTCAGCGTCGCGCAGAAAGCGGCGAACAGCGCGAGCGACAGGAGGCGGATTTGGATGGCGTTCATGCGCACATTGTACGGACTATTGTGAAAATTGCGGTGGGTTGAAGCCCTTCAACTGCATGACATTAAAATGACGGCCCGGCGTGTTCAATCTGATAAGCCGGGCCGAAAATTTCACCTGAAAAGAGGTAGCAACCTATGCAACTGTCGACCATTCGCCGCGCTGACAACGCGGGTTCGCGCGGCCGTCGTCAACGCGGTTTCACGCTGATCGAAATCATGGTCGTGATCGCCATTCTCGGCATTCTCGCCGCGCTGATCGTGCCGAAGATCATGAGCCGTCCGGACGAAGCGCGGCGCGTTGCCGCGAAGCAGGACATCGGCACCGTGATGCAGGCGTTGAAGCTCTATCGCCTCGACAACGGCCGCTATCCGACCCAGGAGCAAGGCCTGCACGCACTGATCGAAAAGCCGTCCACCGACCCGGTGCCGAACAACTGGAAGGACGGCGGCTATCTCGAGCGTCTGCCGAACGATCCGTGGGGCAATGCGTACCAGTACCTGAATCCCGGCGTGCACGGCGAGGTCGATGTGTTCAGCTACGGCGCCGATGGCAAACCGGGCGGCGAAGGCAACGACTCCGACGTCGGGTCCTGGCAATGAACAGGCTGAACCCGGCATCCCGGCAGACTCGATGATGTTCATGCACGCGCCCTCCTTGCCACCGGTTCGGCCGCTTGTTTCGCCAGGCGCCCTGCCCGCCACGCCGTTATGTTCGCGGCGCGTGCAAGCGTGCGTGCTTCACCGATGCATTGCTGTATGAATTTCCGTTGATCGTCGATGGCCGGCACTATGCGCACGTCCGCTTGCAAGTCCCGTGTGGACACTCCGTGTACGCCTTCGCGGCCGCGCTCCCGCCTGCGCCGCCGCCGCGCGGCAGGCTTCACGCTGCTCGAAATGATGGTCGTGCTCGTGATCGCGGGCCTGCTCGTGTCGCTGACCGCGGTCACGATGACCCGCAATCCGCGCACCGATCTGAACGAGGAAGCGCAGCGTCTCGCGTTGCTGTTCGAATCGGCTGGCGATGAAGCGCAGGTGCGCGCGCGGCCGATCGCGTGGCAGCCGTTCGAGGGCGGCTTCCGTTTCGATCAACGCACCCAGGACGGCTGGCGTCCGCTGCGCGACGAACTGCTCGGACCGCGTCAGTGGGAAGGCGGCGTGACCAGTGTCGCGATCAGTTACCCGGGCTCGGATTCGCACGCCGATCGCATCGTGTTCGGTACCGAGGCGATCGACGTGCCGGTCCAGGTCACGCTGTTTTCGGCGGCCGGCCAGGCGACGATCGTCGGTACCGGCAATGGCCGCTACGAGGTGCGCTGAGATGCGGATGCTTCGCTATGGCAGGTCGGTCCGTGCCCCTTCCCTCTTCATGATGCGCGATGTCGGGTGCCGCGAGGAGCGTGGCTTCACGATGATCGAGGTGCTGGTCGCGCTCGCCATCATCGCGATCGCGCTTGCCGCGTCGCTGCGCGCGGTCGGCAGTCTCGCGAGCGGCGAAGCCGATCTGCACCGGCGTCTGCTCGCCGGCTGGAGCGCGGACAACGCGCTCGCGGACCTTCATCTGAAGCATGCATGGCCCAACATCGGCTCAACGAGCTTCGATTGCTCGCAAGGCAATCTGCAACTGCGCTGTACCGAGCATGTGACGGCGACGCCGAATCCGGTGTTTCGCCGTGTCGAAGTGATGGTGACGATGCCTGGGCAGTCCGGCAATCTCGCGCAGATGGTCACGGTGGTCGCGAATGAAAACAACCGCTCGCTGTGAGCGCCGCCGCCGTTATGGCGCGCGCGGCTTCACGCTGATCGAACTGCTGGTCGCGATCGCGATCCTCGCGGTGATCGCCGTGCTGTCATGGCGGGGGCTCGATCAGATCATCCGCGGCCGCACGACGATCACGAACGCGATGGAAGACGAACGCGTGTTCGCGCAGCTGTTCGACCAGATGCGCATCGACGCACGCCAGGCCGCCAGCGACGACGAATCGGGCCAGGCCGCGGTCTCGGTGTCCGGCAACGCGCTGAAGATCGTGCGGCACATGGTGCTGCCGGCCACCGCGCCGCGTCTGCAGGTGGTGCGCTATCAGATCTCGAACGGCCGCGTGGTGCGCTACGCGTCGCCGCCGCTCGGCAACGTCGGCGAATTGCGGCGCGCGTTGCACGGCAGCGACGAAGGCTGGAGCGCGGTGCCGCTGATGGGTGGCGTCGGCTCGATCTCGGCGCGCATGTACGTGCCGAAGCTCGGCTGGACAATACGGATGAACGACGTACAGACCGCGATGACCGAGGCCGTCAACAACCTGAAGGTGCCGCAGCTCGGCAACGCGCCGATGCCGCGCTCGGTGACGGGGCTCGAGGTCAGCATCGGCGCAACATCGCTCGCGCGGCCGGTCACGCGCGTTTTTCTGGTCGGAGAATGACATGACGTTCTCCTCGTCGTCGTCGAAAAAGTCGGCATCTGGTTCGCGCGTGGCCGGCGCGCGCGAGCGCGGCGTGGCCATCATCAGCGCGCTGCTCGTGGTCGCGCTGTCGGCGATCCTCGTGTCCGGCATGTTGTGGCGCCAGCAGGTGCAAATCCGGCGCATCGAGAATCAGCGGCTGTTGTCGCAGGCGCAATGGGTCGCGCGCGGCGCGCTCGACTGGACCCGGCTGATTCTGCGCTCCGAAGGCGATACGTCGGCTGGCATCACGTATCTGGGCGGCTTGTGGGGCGTGCCGATCGCGAAAACCCGGCTGTCGGATTTTCTCGGCCAGATTGGCGAGGTACGCGCTGAGCAAGGCGCGGCCACCTACCTGTCGGGCTCGATCGAGGACGCGCAGTCCCGATTCAATCTGCGCAATCTGGTCGCAACTCCGGCGCCCGGCGTGACGCAAATCAGCGCCGAGCAGATGGCCGCGTATCAGCGCCTGCTGGTGTCGCTCGGCCTGAGCGGGCAGCTCGCCAAAGTGACCGCGCTGCACGTGCGCGCGGGGCTGTCGCAATCGGCGACGCGCTTTCAGACCGGCACGTCGATCAGCAGCACGCCGCAGGTGGGTGGCGGCGGCGGTATGACGGGCGGCAACTTCACGAACCAGCCCGGCATCGAGGACGGCGACGACAACGTGGCGGTCGCGCCGCTGCTGATGACGAGCGTCGATTCGCTGCTCGACATTCCGGGCTACACGCCGGAGATCGTCGCGAAGCTGCGGCCGTTCGTCACCGTGCTGCCTACGACCACCGCGATCAACATGAACACCGCGTCGGCCGAAGTGATCGCGGCGGTGGTGCCGGGCATGACCGTGTCGCAGGCGCAAGCACTCGTCGCGCGGCGCCAGACCGTGTTTTTCCGCAACGCCGGCGACGTGCAGCTCGCGCTGACCGCCGCCGGTGTGCAATCGGTGTCGATCGATCCGAACCAGTTCGACGTCAATTCGAGCTACTTTTTAGTCCACGGCAGTGTGCAGCACGAGCGCGCCGAAGTGGATCGCACGACGCTCGTCTATCGCGATCCGCTAACTCACACCACGCGTATCGTGCGGGTACAAGACCAACTATGAACAACGCAATCCACAGAGAGAGTGGCCTTTGAGCACGCTGATCGTCCTATTGCCACCGCGTGATCCGGCGGTGCCCTCGCAGGAATGGCAACTGCCCGAGCTGCCGTTCGTGCTGCTCGACAAGACGGGGCGCACGCAGCGCGCCGGCCGCTCGGCACTCGCGCTGCTGCCGCGCGCCGGCACGACGGTGCTGATGCTCGCCGCGCGCGACCTGCTGCTGATGCCCGCGACGCTGCCGCCGCTGCGTGGCCCGAAGCTGCGCCAGGCGCTGCCCAATATCGTCGAGGATCAACTGATCCAGGACCCGCAGACCTGCCATATCGCGGTCGATCCGCAGGGGCTTGGTGAAGGTCGGCACCTGCTCGCGATCATTGATCGCGGCTGGTTCCGTTTCATCTGTGAGGCGTTCACGGCGGCCGGTCATCGCAGTCTGCGCGCGGTGCCGGTCACGCGTTGCCTGCCGCTGGCACCGGTGACCGAAGTTGCCGCGAACGACGATGAAACAGCCGAAGTGCGCGAGCCGGCGATGGCCGGCGGGGCGAGCGTCGCGACGTCGCTACCGGGCATCGCGCCGGTGGTCGCGCCCGAAGCGCCGTCCATCGTGCCGATGGTGGCCGCGGTGCTCGGTGCGGTCGTGCAGACCGCACCCGCGCTGCTCGTCGAAGGCGCGCTCGACAGCGGCGTGCCGCGCGTCGAACTGGCGATTGCACGCGGTGTCCAGGGCGAGGGTTTCGCGGCGCCGGCCGATGCGGTGAACGCGACGCTGTCCGCGCTAGCGGGTGCGGCGCCGGTGTCGCTGTACATGCTGACTGAGGTGCCCGGCAACGAGCCGAACCAATCCACGACGAGTCCCGCGCGGCTCGCCTCGCATATTCACGGCGCGAGTCCGCTGCCGTTCGAGCAGCTCGCGCGGCGCGCGCTCGAATGCCGCTTCGACCTGTGCCAGTTCGAATTCGCGTCGCAGCCGTGGCGCCTCGATCGCGCGACGCTGCGGCGTCTG
The DNA here is from genome assembly GCF_014397665.1 of Paraburkholderia sp. UCT2. NCBI lineage: Bacteria > Pseudomonadati > Pseudomonadota > Betaproteobacteria > Burkholderiales > Burkholderiaceae > Paraburkholderia > Paraburkholderia sp. UCT2. The sequence continues at coordinate 207,010 of NZ_VZQO01000001.1, read as the reverse complement.
CGTCTGCCGATCGTGCTCGCGCTCGCCGCGCTCGTCGTCGCGATCATCGGCGCGAACGTGCAGTGGCTGATGCTTGCGCGTCAGCGTGACGCGATCAACACGCAGATGACGGAGCTGCTGCTCAATACGTTCCCGAAGACGACCGTCGTACTCGACGCGCCCGATCAGATGGCGCGTCAGGTGCAACAGCTGCGCGTGGCGGCGGGCGAGCTGTCGCCGGAGGATTTCCTGTCGCTCGCCGACGGCCTCGCGCGCTCGCTGTCGCCGCTGCCGGTCAACGGCATTGCCGCGCTCGACTATCACGAGCACCGCCTCGACGTGACCTTCAAACCCGCGGTCAAGGTCGACCCCGACTTCGCCAAGCGCCTCGCGCGCAACGGCCTTACCGGCGCGATCGACAGCAGTACCGGCAAGTGGACCATCAGGAACGGACAATGAAAGCTGAACTCGCTCAAACATGGGCTGGCTTCTGGGACCAGCGCACCGATCGTGAAAAGGCGCTGCTGACGTGGGGCGGCGCCGCGCTCGCCGTGGCGATTGCGTGGTCGGTGCTGTGGGCGCCCGCGCAGGATGGCCGCGCGCACCTGCGTGAATCGCTGCCCAGCCTGCAGCGGCAGCTTGCGCAGATGACCGCGCAGTCGAACGAGGCGCGCTCGCTGTCGGCGGCCGCGCAAGGTGTCGCGCCGACCGGCGCGGCGCTGAAGGACGCGCTTTCCGCATCGCTCGGCGAACATGGCCTCGCCGCGACGCAGGTGCAGTTCGTCGGCAACGCGGTGCAGGTGCAAATGAAAAACGTGGCGTTTCCGGCCTGGACCGCGTGGGTCGATGACGTGCGCAAGCAGTTCAAGGTGCAGGTCTCCGAGGCGCACATCACCGCGTTGAAAGACGACGGCCAGGTCGATCTGACGGTCGCGCTGCAACCGTCGACCGCGAAATAACAAACGCGCCGCTCGCTACAGGATCTCGCATGAATTACTGGATGTGGCGCCTGCGTGCGGCGCTGCCGTGGCTGGTGGTCGCCGTTTTGTCGGTGGCGGCCGTGACGCTCGCGTTACTGCCGGCCGCCTGGATTACGCCGCAGTTCGCGCGGCAAACGCACGGGCACGTCAATCTCGTCGACGCCGAGGGCTCGCTGTGGCACGGCTCGGCGACCCTGATGCTGGCCGCCGGCGCCGATATGAGCGCGGCGACGCTGCTGCCTGGTCGGATCGAATGGCGCACGGCGTTCTGGCCGCTTTTCACCGGACGCGTGCGCATGGTCATGCGCCATAGCGAGGCGATGCCCGACCCGGTCACGGTCGAAGCGACGCCGCGCGGCGCAACCGTCACGCCGGGCGTGCTCGCGGTGCCGGCGTCGCTGCTCGCGGGGCTTGGCGCGCCATTCAACACGCTCGATCTGCAGGGCAACGTGCAACTGTCGTGGTCCGGGTGGCGCAGTTTCAACGGCGAAGCGTTCGGCCAACTGACGATGACGCTCGACGACGTCAGCTCCCGGGTGTCGCTCGTGAAGCCGCTCGGGTCGTACCGGGTCAGGTTTCAGGCGCAGGGCACGTCGTCGGTGCTCGATCTGAGCACGATCAAGGGTCCGTTGACGCTGACCGGCAGCGGCACGGTGTCGGCCGCATCGATGTCGTTTCATGGCACGGCGAGCGCCGCGCCGGAACAGCACGATAACCTCGCCGGCCTGCTGAATCTGCTTGGCCGGCCTAGCGGGCCGGATACGGTGGCGCTGACGTTCGTGCACTGAGTTGGGGCTGACGTGCGCTGATGTGTGCCGAGGCGCGTGGTTCGCGCGCGTGGCGCGATGAAAAAAGAGGCATGGCCGCGAGTTGCGACCATGCCTCTTCTGTTTTGTGGCGTTGCTGCGCGGCGAGCGCAGCGGACATTATTTGCTCTGCACCCGCGCTTGCGGCGCGTCTGTGCCCGACGCGGTGCTCTGTGCGATGGACGGCGCGCCGACTGAGGTGGCCGCAGCCGTCGGCGCCGATGCCGGCAGCGGCGCGGGCGCCGCGACATCGCCGGTCTCGCGATTCATCTGCGACGCGTCCCAGCCGCCGCCGAGCGCCTTCACGAGCCCCACCGACGACACCATCCGCTGCCCGGCGATATTCTCGAGCTTCTGTTCGGCCGTGAAAGCCGTGGTCTGCGCGGTCAGCACATTGACGAAGCCGACCGTACCCGCCTTGTACTCGTTCGTCACGATGGCGAGCGCCTGGCGCGCCGAGTCGACCGCCTGCCGCTGCACGACGATTTCCTGTTCGAGGATGCGCAGCGACACGAGGTTGTCCTCGACGTCCTGGAACGCGGCGAGCACCGTCTGCCGATAGGTCGCGACATCCGCGTCATAAGTGGCACGCGCGGCCTCGGTTTGCGCTTTGCGCAGGCCGGCGTCGAAGATCGTCCCGGCCAGTTGCGGGCCGAGCGTCCAGAAGCGCGACGGCAACGTCAACAATTGCGAGAACACCGAGTTCTCGAAGCCGCCGGTCGCCGACAGCGTCAGCGACGGGAAGAAGGCGGCGATCGCCACGCCGATCTGCTCGTTCGCCGCCGCGGCCTTGCGTTCCGCCGATGCGATATCCGGCCTGCGTTCGAGCAGCGCGGAGGGCATCTGCGCAGGGACGGCGGGCGGCGTCGCGGTGAGCGGCATCGGCGGCAGGGAGAACATCGACGCGGGCACGCCGACCAGCACCGCGATCGCGTGCTCGTCCTGCGCGCGCTGGATGCCGTTGTCGATCGCGGCGGCCTGCGCCGATTGCAGCTGCGTTTGCGCCTGGATCACGTCCGAGCGCGCGGCGACGCCGGCCGCGTACTGATTCTGCGTGAGTTGCAGCGAGCGCTGATAGGCGATCACGGTGTCGTCGAGCAGCTTCTGCGTGGAGTCGAGCGCGCGCAGCAGGAAGTAGGTCTGCGCGAGCGTGGCCTGGGCGGACAGGCGCGCGTTCGCGAGGTCGGCGGCCGCGCCCTGCTGGCCGGCTTTCTGCGCGTTGACCGAGCGCGTGACCGAGCCCCACAGGTCGGGCTCCCAGCTCGCCGTCATCTGCACGTTGAAGCTGTTGGTGATGCCCTCGCGACTGGTCGCCGTAGTCGCATTGCCACTGGATTGCGTGCCGTTGCCCGAGCGCGTCGCGCCCGCCGACGCACCGATCGTCGGGAAGTACGCTGCCCGCGCTTCGCCGACGAGCGCGCGCGCCTGCCGGTAGCTCGCGGCGAATTGCGCGATGGTCTGGTTCGCGGTGTTGAGCTTGGCTTCGAGTTCGTTGAGCTTCGGGTCTTCATAGATCGCCCACCAGTCGCCGCGGTCGTGTTGATCGGCGGGTTCGGCGACTTTCCAGCCGGGCGCGGCTTCCTTGAACGACGCGGGGATCTCGGTGGCCGGCCGCTGATAGTTCGGACCGACCGCGCAGGCGGCCAGGAGCGTCGCGCAGGCCGCGCTCACGGCAAGGGACAGGACGCGCGGCGCAAGCGCTCGCGACATTCGATCAGACTGCATGCAATGAATTCCTTCTGGACGCCGCAATGCGGCCGGGAATGGCGCCACCGGCCGGGCGAGATCGTGGTCTGCCGGAATGTTAGCGTATGAGCCCGGGCGAGCGCGGGAAACTGAAAGCCGAAAGGTTAATGCGATGCGGTGCGCAGGTGTGTTACTTGCGGTGACGCGCTGGTTACGCGTTGTTACCGGCGGCGCGAGGGGTTGCGGGTTCGCGGTCGTTCAGATGGCTAGACGAAGCGAAACTGTGTGCCGAAAAGTGCGCTGCGAATCGGTGCACCTTCAGAGCCGCGATTCCGTGGATTGGGTCTGCTGGCGTTGACGCTGACACGCGAGCTTGCCAGCGGAGGCCCGGCACGACGCACCGCCAGGCGCGAGGCAAGCGTTACCGCTGTTGGCCGTCGCGGGGACGAGGTTTCCCGCCTTTATCACGAAGCTTTCCTTCGGCAGCACGATCTCGCTGGATTCCGCGCCCACAACGCTGCCTTTCCTCGCCCGCTTCGTCCCCCTTCGATGCTCGGCCCACGCGAGCAACGCGACACCCACCGACCCACCCGGCAGCACGAACAGTCCCGCAAACAGCGCGAGCTTCCACCAGCGGTGTCGGCCCTGGAAGGTATGGAGTGCGGAATCGGTCAGTGAGCGGCTGAGGCCGCCAAGCGTGTTTTTGAGGTACAGCATCGGGGAAATCCTTTGGCGCGCGTCGCGAGGCGGGCGGCGTGCGATCGATCGGTCAGAACATGGTCTCGAATGGCGCAGGATGCGCGAAACTCATTGCTTGTCATAATATTGACTATGCAATCAAATTTCAAGATACTGTGCGGCGCAATTGATTCGACTGTTGTATTTCGGTTGGCCTCGTTGCGCACCGCAAAATGCGATTTGACTTGTCTGCTTAGGCAGCTAAACTTCGTCTTGCCTGGATGTTGCGGATACCCCATGACTGATGGCCCCTACAAAGCGGACGAGGTCGAGCTCACGAGCAGTCTCGGCTACTACCTGACGAAAGCGCGCAACGTGCTGGTCGAGCGCACGGACCGTGCGGTCAAGCCGCTCGGGCTCACCGCGCAGCAGATCGGCGTGATTCTGATGCTGTCGTCGCGGCGCGCGAGCACGCCATTCGAGTTGTCGCGCGCGATGTCGTACGACAGCGGCTCGATGACGCGTCTGCTCGACCGGCTGGAAAAGAAGGGCTTCGTCGTGCGCACCCGCAGCAGCGACGACCGACGCATGGTGAAACTTGAGCTGACGCAGCAGGGCCACGAGGCCGCGCGCCAGTTGCCGAACCTCGGCGCAACTGTGCTGAACGACCAGTTGCGCGGTTTTACCGCGGAGGAGCACGCGACGCTGATTCACCTGCTCGCCCGTTTCATCGCAAACGGTCCCGAGGGAGACGCCGACGTGGGTTGCGGACCGGCGCCACCGCCGGACGAGCCGCCGGGATGAGCCGAAGCATGCGTCAAACAATGGTCGTCGTCGGATGGCGGCGGCGCGTCATCACGAAGTACTAGCAGGACAATCACGAGGCGCTTTTGCAAGGCGTCATTGTCATCAGATATCTGTCTGGGCAGAGGATGATGCGGCATGCAAGCATGGTATCTGAAACACGCGATAAGGCTGCCGCGACAAGCTTTCGCCGCCTGAGGAGAACAAACCTATGGATGCCACGGCTTCCAACGCCACGCTGCCCGCAGCAGAACTCGCCCCGCTCCAGGGCGGCACGCTCGCGCTGCTGACCGTCGGCCTTGCGCTCGGCACCTTCATGGAGGTGCTCGACACCTCGATCGCGAACGTCGCGGTGCCGACCATTTCCGGCAGCCTCGGCGTCGCCGCAAGCCAGGGCACCTGGGTGATCTCGTCGTACTCGGTCGCCTCGGCGATCGCCGTGCCGCTGACCGGCTGGCTCGCGCGACGCGTCGGCGAGGTACGACTTTTCACGCTGTCCGTGCTGCTGTTCACGATCGCGTCGGCGGCCTGCGGTTTCGCGCACAACTTCGAATCGCTGATCGCCTTCCGGCTCGTGCAAGGGCTCGTGTCCGGGCCGATGGTGCCGCTGTCGCAGACGATCCTGATGCGCTCCTACCCGCCCGCCAAACGTGGACTCGCGCTCGGCTTATGGGCGATGACTGTGATCTGCGCGCCGATCTTCGGCCCGGTGATGGGCGGCTACATCACCGATAACTTCACGTGGCCGTGGATCTTCTACATCAACGTGCCGATCGGCCTGTTCTCGGCGTTCTGCGCGTATCTGCTGCTGCGTGGCCGCGAGACGCAGACGACGCGCCAGCGCATCGACGCGGTGGGCCTCGTGCTGCTCGTGACCGGCGTGTCGTGTCTGCAGATGATGCTCGACCTCGGCAAGGACCGCGACTGGTTCAACTCGACGTTCATCGTGGCGCTCGCCGTGATCGCGCTCGTGTCGATCGCGTTCCTGCTCGTGTGGGAGTTGACCGAGAAGGAGCCGATCGTCGACCTGTCGCTGTTCAAGGATCGCAACTTCGCGCTCGGCGTCGTGATCGTCTCGTTCGGCTTCATGGCGTTCTTCGGCTCGGTGGTGATCTTCCCGCTATGGCTGCAAACGGTGATGGGCTATACGGCCGGCCTCGCGGGTCTCGCCACGGCACCGGTCGGATTGCTCGCGCTGTTTCTGTCGCCGATGATCGGCAAGAACATGCATCGGCTCAATCTGCGCATGGTCGCGAGCTTCGCGTTCATCGTGTTCGCGCTCGTATCGTTCTGGAACTCGACGTTCACGCTCGACGTGCCGTTCGGCCACGTGATCCTGCCGCGGCTCGTGCAGGGGATCGGCGTCGCCTGCTTCTTCGTGCCGATGACGACGATCACGCTGTCGAGCGTGTCCGACGAGCGTCTTGCAAGCGCGTCGGGTTTGTCGAACTTTTTCCGCACGTTGTCGGGCGCGATCGGCACCGCGATCAGCACGACGTTCTGGGAAAACGACACGATCTATCACCACGCGATGCTTGCAGATACGGTCAACACGTATTCGGCGAACACCAACGCCTATACGAATGCGCTGGCGGGCGCCGGGCTCTCCGGCGACAGCCTGACCGCGCAGCTGAACCAGGTGGTGACGAGTCAGGCGTACATGATGGCCACCAACGACTTCTTCCGCATCTCGGGCGCGGCGTTTATCGTGCTGGCGGTGCTCGTGTGGATCACGAAGCCGCGCAAAGGCACCGGGCCTTCATTAGGACACTGAAGCAAACGCGCGGCAGCGGCGAACGCATCGCCGCTGCGGCCACCGCTCGATCTATTGCGACATCGCCTCGCCATTCGGCAGCCTGGTCGTGTTACGGGGCATCGTCTCCGGATGCGTCGCATCGGGCGCGTTCTGCGATGGCGTCGCGCTGCCTTGCGGCGCGCTGGCGGCTGTGCCCGTGGTGCCTCTCACATACTGCTTGAAATCCGCACCGGCTTCCCACGGATTCGGCTTGCAGCCGAGCGAGCTGTCGCAATGCGCCGAAAAGCCGATCGTGGTAGTGCCATCGGGACCTGCGGCGCGCGTGATCTGAAACGCGAGCGCGCGCTTGCCGCCGTCCGGGCCGGCGGTCTGGATCAGCGAGTCGTTAGCGGTCTCGATCTTGTACTTCGAATGACTCGCGACCCACGTTTGCGCCCGTTGCCACCAGAGGTCGCATTCGGCCTTGTTCGAACACGTCAACGGCCTGGTCGCGATCTGCATGACATCGGGATCGACCTGACCCTGGGTCGAGCATGCCGTCGTCGCCAAGAAACACAGCGCGGCCAACAGAGCTTTGTTCCTCACGTCGATACCTCCCCTGTGGAGCATGTCATAAGATTTTGGACCACCCCATCGAAGCGGTGTTTCACCCAGATCAGAGAATCGCGACGTCGCGCGGAGTATTTGCCGATTCCGGGGACGCCTGAAGAGCGCAATCCGTAGAGGTTACCTGCGCGTTACTCGGGGCAAAGAAAAAGCGGCCACGTGGGCCGCTTGAAGCACTTCCAGGATGCTGTGGTCCGAACGCTCAGACGCTGAAGCGATTGAGCGTATAGGCCCGATACGCAGCGACGAACGCATCGAACGAACCAACCTCGTCGCGTTCGAGCTTCGTCTGTTCGTCGAGCGATCGCACCGCGAGGTCGGCAAACGCCTTGGACTGCGCGGCATCGAGCGGACGCGCACGGAAGTACGCGGCGTGCGCTTCGCTTTGCGCGAGGCCGAACGCGAGGAAGCTTTGCTGCTGGTCGCGCATCGTTTGCAGCACGCGCGCCGATGGCGTCAGCGACACGTCCGCGAGCTTCGCGCGTTGCGCGGCGACCGCGCGCGCGTGTTCGTCGCCGCCCTTCAGGCTGTCGAGCACGGCCGCCGCGGCGTCGATTTTCACGAGCAGTTCGTCGGCCCAGTCGATCATCGCGACCGGCTTGCCGTCGCGAACCAGTTCGAGGCCTGGCTTGCGGCCTTCCATCGTCACGCGGCCGAAGTTCTGGTTCGCTTCGGTGTACGCGGGCGGAGGCAGGGACGCGCTGTCGTCGAGCGCGCATACGAGCAGGTACGCGTCGAGAAAGCGCGACGTTTCGAGCGAAATGCCGGCCGGCTCGAACGGATCGATGTCCATGCAACGCACTTCGACGTATTGCACGCCGCGCGCGGCGAGCGCATGCAACGGCCGCTCACCCGGATACGTGACGCGCTTCGGACGAATCGTCGAATAGAACTCGTTTTCGATCTGCAGCACGTTGGTGTTGATCTGCACCCACTCGCCGTCGCGTTGCGTGCCGATCTGCTCGTAGGCGGGATACGGCTGGCTCACGGCTTTCGCGAGCGCGTCGAGATAGCCGGGCAGCGTGTCGTAGTCGGCGTGCAGCGCGGCTTGCGCGGTCGTGTTCGAATAGCCGAGATCGCTCATGCGCAGGCTGGTCGCGTACGGGCGGTACAGCGTGTCGGCGTCGAACGTCTCGAGCGTGTGTTTGCGATCGCGGAGAAAGCGCCGATCGAGCGCTGGCGACGCGCCGAACAGATACATCAGCAGCCAATTCGTGCGGCGGAAATTGCGGATCAGCGCGAGGTAGCGGTCGGACTGGAAGTCGACGGCGTTCGCGGTGGATTGCTGATCGGCGTGCAGCAGGCGCCACACGTCTTCGCTCAGCGAATAGTTGTAGTGGATGCCCGCGATGCACTGCATCGTGCGGCCATAGCGCAGCGCGAGGCCGACGCGGTACACGTACTTCAGCTTGCCGATGTTCGAGGTGCCATAGTGCGCGATCGGAATGCCATCGTCGGTGGCGGGCAACAGTCCCGGCATCGAGTTGTTCCACAGGATCTCGTCGCCGAGCTCCGCGTAGACGAAACGATGCAGCACGTCGAGTTGCGCGAGGGTTTCGGCGGCGTCCTGCTCAGCCGGCGTGATCAGCTCGAGCAGCGCCTCGGAGTAGTCGGTCGTCAGCGACGGGTGCGTGAGCGCCGAGCCGAGCCCGCGCGGATGCGGCGTCATCGCGAGCTGGCCGTTGCGCGTCACGCGCAGGCTTTCCCTTTCGATGCCGCGCAGGCCGCGTATCAGCACATCGCGCTGCGGGCTCGAGTCGAGCACGGACAGGCGGTGCGAAAGCGCGTCGGTCGTGCAGGAAGGTGTGGTGTTTGGCATTGATGCAAGTCGGGCGTTGCCGGTCGCCGTGTATCGCCAGACGATCCATAGACGGTATAGCGGCTGACAACGTTCGGCGGAATTTTCAGTAGCGGGCACTTTAACATCTCGCCAGAACCGCTGCTTGCGGCCGCTTCGGCGGAGTTTCAGCGGGCACGTCGAGGTCGCGCTGAACTACGCCATCGGCATCGGCACGTCGCGACGACGCTCAGCTCATCCCCCGCGCGCAGCGCCCGCCCGATCCGCCACCTCGTTCCACAGATGCATCGCGGCATACGCGCGATACGGCCGCCACGCGTCGGTGCGGCTGCGCTGTTGCGCGGGCCGTACGAGCGAAGGATCGCGCGCGCAGATCGATTGCATCAGCACGAGATCCGCCTCGGGCCATGCATCGGGATCGCGCCATGCACGCATCGCGACGTATTCGACGGTCCATGGGCCGATGCCCGCGAGCGCGAGCAATGCGGCGCGCAGGCTCGCGGCGTCGACGGTGTCGCTGCTGTCGAGCGGCACGTCGCCGCTCGCGACCGCACGCGCGAAGCCCTGCAACGCGGCGACGCGTTTGCCCGGCATGCCGATCTGCGCGAGATCGACTTCGGCGAGCGCGGCCGGCGTCGGAAAACGCCACGCGGTGTTTTCGTGCGGATGCCCGTCGATGCGTTCGCCCGCTCGCTGCACGAGCCGTCCGATGATGGTCGTCGCGGCCTTCACGCTGACCTGCTGACCGACGATCGCGCGCACCACCAGTTCGAAGCCGGACCACGCGCCCGGCACGCGCAGGCCGGGCACCGCGGCGACGAGCGGCGCGAGCCAGAGGTCCGCCGCGAGTCCGGCGGCGATCTTCTTCGGATCGGCGCGCAGATCGAACATTCTTGCGATTGGCGCGGCGAGTGCATCGGCGTGGCGGCTCGCCGGCCCTTCGATGCTCGCGACGATGCAGCGCTTGCGCGGATGCAGCCGCACGCTGAGTGTGCCGCTGTCGCCGTTCCAGTCGATCGCGCGACGATACGCGCCGTCCTCGACGGCTTCGACGCCAGGCGTCGCGCGGCCGCTGAAAAAGCGCAGCAGCCGCGGCCAGTCGAACGGTGCCTTGAACGGCAATTCGAGAGTTGCAACCTCGTGAAGCGTGCTCAAGCGGCGTGATCCAGTTGGGAGTTGTGGGAGTCGGCATCTGTGCGGCTTGCGTCGCGGCGGGGCGCGTCGCTGGCTGAAACGCCGCCTGCGTGCTGCGCCTCATTGTCGAGCAACGCGGCCTTGCGCGGCAGCCCCCAGCGATAGCCGGCGAGCGCCCCGCCCTTCTGCACGACGCGATGGCAAGGAATCGCGAGCGCGACCGGGTTGGTCGTGCATGCGCTCGCGACGGCGCGCACCGCCCGCGGCGAGCCGACCGCCTCGGCGATCTGCGAATAGCTGCGTGTCTCGCCGTACGGGATTCGCCGCAGCGCATCCCATACGCGCTGCTTGAATGCGGTCGACGCGATATCGAGCGGCAACTCGAAGTCCTGGCGCGTGCCGCGCAGATACGCGTCAATCTGTGCGATGAACGGCGCGAGCCGGCCGGCGTCTTCGCGCAGCTCGGCATTCGCGAACTCGCCGCGCAATTCGTCGATCAGCAGCGCGGTGTCGTCGCCGAAACCGATCTTGCAGATGCCCTTGTCAGTCGCGGCGACCAGCACGAAGCCGAGCGAGGTCGGCGCGCTCGCATAGCGCACCGTCAGGCCTGCGCCCTTGCGGCGATACGCGGACGGCGCCATGCCGAGCTCGGCCGGCGCGCTGTCGTACATTCGCGACGGCGAGCCGAAACCGGCGTCGAGCGTCGCGCGCGTGACGTCGGCGCCGCCCTGCAGCGCATCGCGCAACGCGGCGCCGCGCTGCGCGGCCTGGTACTGACGCGGCGAGACGCCGACCACGCGCTTGAACAGGCGCTGCAAATGGAACGGGCTCACGTGCACGGCATCGCTCAGTTGCGCGAGCGTGAGGCGCTGCTGCGGATCGGCGTCGAGCGCGGCGCACGCCCTGGCGACGATGTCGAGCTCGCGCGGCAGACCGCCGGGCTGGCAGCGCTTGCAATCGCGAAAGCCCGCGGCGCGCGCGGCGGCGGCATCGGTGAAGAAAGCGACGTTTTCGCGGCGCGGCTGGCGCGACGCGCACGACGGCCGGCAGAACACGCCGGTCGTCCTGACCGCGTAGAAGAATGCGCCGTCGGCATCGCGGTCGCGGTGGGTGACGGCGTCCCAGCGTTCGTCGTCGGTGCGCCACTGGGTGGTGTCGACGTCGGCGGCGGCGCGCATGGGGGCGGAATGGCGAGTGGTGGGGTTCATGATGTCCTGGGGCCCGGATGGGCAGGCAGTGTCGATGCTCATCAATCTAGGCCCGAACGCTACACAGTACGCGCCGGATCTTGCTCTGTCATTCGGACGCGCTTGTCCGTACCCATAGTGGGGTCAAACCCGGCAAATCGCGATCCGAAACGCCTTGGAATGCCCTGCGGCCGGACGTTTTGCCTCAAAGTGCGGCAATTTCGCACGATATCGGGTTTTCCCTTAAAAAGTTATTGCGTCGCACCAAGCCGATGTGTATATTAGTCCTTGTCTCCTCCATGTCTCCTCCTGATATGGATTCAGCCCGCTCCACTTGAGCGGGCTTTTTTTTGCCTGCGTTTTCTGTCCGCGCCTGGTCCGCATTTGGTCCGGTTCGCCCACGACTTCCCGCCGATCCACTCCGCCCTTTCCTTTCTCCTACACTTCCTAATCGGTTCTCCGAACTAGCGAAAGGGCGTTCGACATGAAAATCCACATTCGCGAGATCGACCACGTCGTGATCCGGGCGACGCACGTCGAAACTCTCGCGCGCTTTTACTGCGACGTACTCGGTTGCAGCGTTGAAAAGGAGCAGCGCGAACTCGGCCTCACGCAACTGCGCGCGGGCCGATCACTGATCGATCTGCTGCAGGTCGGCGCGAAGCTCGATCGCGCGGAAAACGGCGCGGCGGGCACGGGGCGCAACATGGACCACCTGTGTCTGCGCGTCGAGTCGTTCGACGCCGACGCGCTGAAGGCGCATCTGAGCGCGCATGGCGCGCGGCTCGGCGAACAGGGAGTGCGTTATGGCGCGGACGGGTTCGGGCCGTCGCTGTATCTGTTCGACCCGGAGGGCAATATGGTCGAGCTGAAGGGGGCGCCGGAAGCGGCGCGGGTCACGTCGCTCTGAATGCGAGAACGAAGCGGCGCAAAAACTGGTTCAGACCTGAGCCGTCACGCATCGGCGGGCGCCTTCAGTATGGTCCAGTCGATCTTCACCGCATCGGCTTCGGCGCTGCCGAGCCATGCTTCGCCGTCCTGCACCGTGCATTGCAGCCGCATCGTGCGTTCGGCAAGCGAGCCGAGCGATGCCGCGACGTCTTCGCCGAGCGTCCAGACCGTCACGTTGCGCAGGCGCTCGACCTTGTTGCGCACGCCCTGCCACCAGATTTCCGAAGTACGCCCGCCATACGCGATCACGACCACGTGATTCGCCCGCCCGCTCGCCTTGGCGATGCGGCGCTCATCGGGCTGGCCGACCTCGATCCACGTGTCGATCGCGCCGGTCAGATCCTTCGCCCACAGATCCGGTTCGTCGACATCCGACAAACCTTTGCAGAACTCCAGCCGTTCCTGCGCGAACAGCGCGAACGCGGCGACGCGGACCATCATCCTGTCGTCGGTTTCGGAGGGGTGACGGGCGATCGTCAGCGAATGGTCGGCGTAATAGTGCCGGTCCATGTCAGCGATCTGCAGTTCCGCCTTGTATATCGTCGATTTGAGAGCCATGCCGTTGCTAAACCAGGCGCTCGCTCCACCGGAGCGCAGCGAAAATGAATCGTCGACGGCGCGTTGCCGTTTCTTGTGTTTGCTGTACATCGTATGTTCCTCCCGCGCCGTCAGCCGGTGCCTATGACACAGAAGGAAGCATTTACCGGGCCACTGCCGGTTCCGTGGTCGTGCCGTACACGTCGCGAGCCGCATCTCGCAGCGCGTCGAGCACGACGGCGGCCGCCGGCGACAACAGATGCGACTGGCGCGTGATGATACCGAATGTATCCATCCTGCAAGGCAAATCGATCGGGACGCGCTTCAATACCCCGTACTGTTGGTACTGACGCGCCACTTCATCGGGCAATACCGCCAACATGTCGCTTTGCAGCAGCAGGCTCGAAATCGCGAGGAAGTTGTTCGTATTGACGACGTTCTGCGGCGGATTCAGGCCGATCTGCGAAAACACCAGATCGAAGCGATGGCGCAGCACGCTGCCCGGCGGATGCAGCACCCACGCTGCGTTGACGATACCGCGCAGCGTCAATCCCGTTTCATTTTCGAGCGGATGGCCGGGACGCGCGACCACGCACAGCGGTTCGTCGGCGAGCGGTTCGTAGCGCACGTCGGTCTTGAACTGGTTCTGCCGTTCGAGCACGCGGCCGATCATGATGTCGAGATCCCCTTCGGCGAGCCGCGGCAGCATCACGTCGGAGGTCTCGACCTCGGCCCAGATCTGCAACTGCGGATAACGCTCCTTCACGCTCGCGATCGCGCGCGGCACCATCGTCGCGGCGGCCGCGGCGATCACGCCGATACGCACCTGACCCGCGAGCCCCGAGCGCAGCGCCGAGATTTCGTCGTGCGCCTGGCTCAGGTTCGACAGCACCATGCGCGCGTGGCGGATCATCACCTCGCCGTACAGCGTCGCATGCATACCGTGCGGCGTGCGGTCGAACAGGCTCACGCCGAGCATGTCCTCGAGCTCTTTCAACAGGCGCGACGCGGCCGGTTGCGTCATGCCGAGCACGTCGGCCGCGCGGCGCACGTTGCCCTCCTCCTCCATCGCGGCAAGCAGCAGTAACTGGCGCGTCTTCAGCCGCGCGCGCACGAACCAGTTCGAATAGCTACGCGTCATCGCAGGGTCTCCTGGGTTTTTACGAGCGATGTTTGTACGTTCTTCCTCTGAAGCTCCATGATGCCATACCGAAACTGATATCGGAGAAGCCTAAAAAGGGATTGGAAAGTTATTGGGCCGGCTCATACCATTCGTGGACTTTGTGAACTTACGGTGCGCCTTTTTTCGCCGATGAACCGCGATCCGCTCGTCCCCCTCGTTGCCAGCCCGTTTCGCCATTACATCAATGGCGGATGGGAGACCGGCGCGACCACGGGCCTGTCGCTCAATCCGTCGGATCTCGACGAGCCGGTCGGCGAATACGTGCGCGCCGACGTGCGGCAGACCGACAGCGCGATCGAGGCTGCGCACGCGGCGTTTCGCGACTGGTCGCTCGCCTCCGCACAGCGCCGCGCCGACGCGCTCGACGCGATCGGCAGCGAAATGCTCGCGCGCCGCGAGGAGCTGGCCCGGCTGCTCGCGCGTGAAGTCGGCAAGGTGCTGCCCGAGGCGCTCGCCGAAGCGACGCGCGCAGGGCAACTGTTCAAGCTGTTCGCGGCCGAGGCGCTGCGCGCGTTCGTCGAGCCGCTCGCGTCGGCGCGTGCCGGCGTCGAAATCGACATGACGCGCGAGCCGCTCGGGGTGGTCGGCATCATCGCGCCGTGGAGCGCGCCGCTCGCGATCGCCGCGGCGAAGATCGGCGCCGCGCTCGCGCACGGCAACTGCGTCGTCTACAAGCCGGCCGAATCGGCGCCGGCCTGCGCGGCGGCGCTCGCGTCGATCGTCAGTCGCGCGGGCTTGCCGGCCGGCGTGTTCAACCTCGTGATGGGCAGCGGACGCAAGGTCGGTGCGCGCATCGTCGCACATCCGCTCGTCGCGGCGATCAGCTTCTCAGGTTCGTCCGACACCGGCACGCGCGTGCTGCAGGCCGCCGCGACGCGCCAGGCGCGCGTGCAGCTCGAGATGGGTGGCAAGAATCCGTTCGTCGTGCTGGCCGACGCCGATCTCGACGGCGCGGTCGACGCGGCGCTCACCGGTGCCTTCAGCGCGACCGGCCAGCGCAGCACGGCTGCCGCGCGGCTGATCGTCGAACGCGCGGTGTTCGCGCCGTTCGTCGACGCGTTGCAGGCAAAGCTCGCGAAACTCACCGTCGATCACGCGTTGAAGCACGGTACCGATATCGGCCCGGTGGCGAACGCCGCGCAGCTCGAACGCAATCTCGACTACGTGCGCGTCGGCGAGCAGGAAGGCGCGCAGTTGCTGCGCGGCGGGCGGCAACTGGAGCGCGCGACGCGCGGCTATTTTTTCGAGCCGGCGCTGTTTATCGGCGAATCGGAGCATCGCATCGCGCGTGAAGAGATTTTCGGGCCGCTCGCGGTCGTGCTGCGCGCGGACGATTACGAACACGCGCTACATCTCGCGGACGACACCGCCTACGGACTGTGCGCCGGCATCTGCACGCGCTCGCTCGAACGCGCGCGGCATTTTCGCCGCCACGTGCAGAGCGGTCTCGTCACGATCAATCTGCCGACCACGGCCGTCGAGCATCACGGACCCGGCGGCGGGCGCAAGGCGTCGGCCTATGGCGCGAGCGATGCCGCGTTCTGGACCGCCGTGAAAACGGCGTACCTGGCGAGCTAGAAGCAATGAGCCGCGCCACCGTTTTCACCGCGACTCGAGCGAACCGCCCGGCGTGCCGCGCGCAGATCCGCCCCGATTCGCGCGACGGCTGACGCCGCCCGCGTTACCCCGCTGCAACTACACGACATCAACGCAGCTTTTCACCCCCAGGAGACAGTAGATGACCAGCAAGCTTCGCCGTTTGACCCTGACCGCGATGGCCGCCGCCGCCCTCGCCGCCCCGTTCGCCGCACAACTGTCCGCCCACGCGGATGAGCCGCTCAAAGTCGGCTTCCTCGTGAAGATGCCCGAACAGGCGTGGTTCATCAACGAACAGAAAGCCGCGAGCGCGCTCGGCAAGAAGGACGGCTTCTCGGTCGTCAACATCGGCACGCCCGATGGCGAAAAAGTGCTGGCCGCGATCGACAACCTCGGCGCGCAAGGCGCGAAGGGCTTCGTGATCTGCGCGCCCGACGTGCGTCTCGGACCGGCGATTCAGGCGCGCGCGAAGCGCTACAACATGAAGTTCGTGACCGTCGACGACCAGCTGGTCGATTCGACCGGCAAGCCGCTGGCGAACGTGCCGCACCTCGGCATGTCGGCCTTCAAGATCGGCAACCAGGTGGGCCAGGCGATCACCGACGAAATGAAGCGCCGCGGCTGGAAGCCTGAGGAAGTCGGCGCGCTGCGTATCACGGACTATGAGCTGCCGACCGCGAAGCTGCGCACCGACGGCGCGACGCAGTCGCTGCTCGCCGGCGGCTTCAAGAAGGAAAACGTCTTCGACGCGCCGCAGAAAACCACCGACGACGAAGGCGGCTTCAACGCGGTGTCGCCGGTGCTCGCGCAGCATCCGAACATCAAGAAGTGGGTGATCTTCGCGCTCAACGAGGAAAGCGTGCTTGGCGGCGTGCGCGCGACCGAACAGCTGCATATTCCGGCCGCGGACGTGATCGGCGTCGGCATCAACGGCGCGGGCGAGGCGTTCGCCGAGTTCCAGAAGAAGGAACCGACGGGCTTCTACGGCACGATCGCGGTCAGCTCGACGAACCACGGCAAGGAAAGCACCGAGAACCTCATCGAGTGGATCAAGGACGGCAAGCAGCCGCCCGCCGACACGCAGACCACCGGCAAGCTGATGGTGCGCGGCAACTGGCTGGACGTGCGCAAGGAACTGGGTATTTAAGCGAGGTTCTCGCAGCAGACGGCGGGCCGCCTCGTGCCTCGCGTTTAGCGCGAGCGCGGCCCGCTCAGGTTCATCCGTTCGAGGTTTTTCGATGACGTCCTTATTCACCGGGTCTGATGCCAGCGAGGCGGCGCTCGCGCCCTCGCCTGCATCGACGCCCGCATCCGACGCCCCCTATCTCCGGCTCGACGGCATCACCGTGCGCTTTCCGGGCGTGCTCGCGCTCGACCAGGTCTCGCTAGAAGTGCGCCGCGGCGAGGTGCACGGCCTGATGGGCGAAAACGGCGCCGGCAAATCGACGCTGCTGAAGGTGCTGTCCGGCGTCAATCATCCTGTCTCGGGCACGTTGTCGCTCGACGGCGTCGAGCAGCAGTTCGCGACGACCAAGGCGGCGATCGCCGCGGGCATCGCGATCATCTATCAGGAACTGCATCTGGTGCCGGAGCTGACGGTCGCCGAGAATCTGATGCTCGGCGCCCTGCCGAATCGCTTCGGCGTACTGGACGAAAAGGCTTTGGTCGCGCGTGCGATGCGCGAGCTCGAACGGCTCGGCGAAAAGCTCGATCCGTCGCAGCAGGTCAAGCATCTGTCGATCGGTCAGCGGCAGATGATCGAAATCGGCAAGGCGCTGATGCGCGACGCGCGCGTGATCGCGTTTGACGAACCGACCAGCTCGCTGTCGTCGCGCGAAACCACGCAACTGTTCCGCATCATCCGCGCGCTGAAGGCCGAAGGCCGCGCAATCATCTACGTCACGCACCGGATGGATGAAGTCTACGAACTGTGCGATCGCGTCACCGTGTTTCGCGACGGCCGCCGCATCGACACCTTCGAGGCCGGCGCGGGACTCGACCGCGATCGGCTGATCAGCTGCATGGTGGGCCGCTCGATCACCGATGTGTACGGCTATCGCGCGCGCGAGCACGGCGACGTGCAGCTTCAGGTCGACGGCCTGATGGGACCGGGCCTGCGCGAACCGGCATCGTTTTCGGCGCGCAAGGGCGAGATCGTCGGCTTCTTCGGGCTCGTCGGCGCGGGCCGCTCCGAGCTGATGAAGCTGATCTACGGCGCGGTCAAGCCGAGCGCCGGCGAGGTCGCGCTGAAGGGCAAGCGCGTGCAGTTCGCCACGCCGCGCGACGCGGTGCGCGCCGGTGTCGCGCTGTGTCCCGAGGATCGCAAGCAGGAAGGCATCGTGTCGATCGCGTCGGTGTCGGACAACCTGAACATCAGCTGCCGCCGCCACTTCAGCCGCTTCAACGTGCTCAACGGCCGCAAGGAAGCGCAGACCACGCGTGAATTCATCGGCAAGCTCGCGATCAAGACGCGCAACGGCGACACGCCGATCGGCACGCTGTCCGGCGGCAATCAGCAGAAGGTGATCCTGTCGCGCTGGCTCGCCGAAGAGATCGACGTGTTCCTGATGGACGAGCCGACGCGCGGCATCGACGTCGGGGCGCGCAGCGAGATCTATGCGCTGCTGTATGGGCTCGCCGAGGCGGGCCGCACGGTCATCGTCGTGTCGAGCGATCTCGCCGAGGTGATCGGCGTGACCGATCGCGTGATCGTGATGAAGGAAGGCCGCATCGTCGGCGATCTGCCGAAGGCGCAGGCCACGCCGGATGCGCTGATCAAGCTGGCATTGCCGCGCTGATCGCCCAACGGATCGCGCCACCAACCAGACCCCCTACCGAATACCGCAACGAAAACGGCATTGAATGGAACAGACATCATGAATACACCTTCCACCGATTCCTCGACCCCCGCCGTCGCCTCCGTGGGCTTGACCGCGCGCGCCGCGCGCACCTGGGACCTGATCAACAAATCCGGCATCGTGATGGTGTTCGTCATCCTGTTCGCGGTGCTGTCGCTCACGGTCCCAGACTTTCTGAGCACGCGCAATATCCAGGGCCTGCTGCTGTCGGTCACGCTGATCGGCTCGATCTCCGTCACGATGATGTTCGTGCTCGCGCTCGGCGAGGTGGACCTGTCGGTGGCGTCGATCGTCGCGTTTTCGGGCGTGGTGGCTTCCGTGCTGATCACCGCGACGCACAGCGTGTTAGTCGGCATCACGGCCGGCGTGCTCGCGGGCGGCGCGGTCGGGCTCGTCAACGGCACGCTGGTGGCGCGCTACAAGATCAACTCGCTGATCGTCACGCTCGCGATGATGGAGGTCGTGCGCGGCCTCGCGTACATCACGTCGAACGGCGACGCGGTGATGATCTCCGAGGAGCGCTTCTTCGACCTCGGCGGCGGCTCGTTCCTCGGCATTTCTTATCCGATCTGGAGCAACATCGTCGGCTTCGTTCTGTTCGGCTTCCTGCTGAAAAAGACCGTGTTCGGCAAGAACGTGCTGGCCGTCGGCGGCAATAGCGAAGCGGCTGTGCTCGCGGGGCTGCCCGTCACGCGGATCAAGATCACCGTGTTCGTGCTGCAAGGCCTCGTGACCGGCTTCGCGGGCGTGATGCTCGCGTCGCGCATGAGCCTCGGCGATCCGAAGACGTCGGTCGGGCTCGAACTCGGCGTGATTTCCGCGTGCGTGCTCGGAGGTGTGTCGCTGACGGGCGGTGTCGCGACGATCTCCGGCGTGCTGGTCGGCGTGCTGATCATGGGCTCGGTGCAGGACGCCATGAGCCTGCTGAACGTACCGACGTTCTATCAGTATCTGATTCGCGGCGGCATCCTGCTGCTCGCGGTTCTGTTCGACCAGTTCCGTCGCAGCAAGCGCGTGCACTGACGCGCCGTTGCTCGTGGCCGGTTTCCTGCGCTTTGCGAGAAGGCGTACTGCCGATGCGGGTCGATAAAACCCGCATCGGCTTTTTTATTGCAGGTGAAGCCTGGCAAGTATCAAAAGCAATAAAAAACGGCTTGGCATCGGAATGCCCAAGCCGTCTCTTTTAGCTCACGCGCTCACGCCTGCGACTTTTAAAGCCGCAGCGGATACGCATGCGACCGTATTCCGGCTTTTGCCGGAATACCGGTGTTGTACTTATTGCTTGATGAATCGGTCGTTCGCCCAGAGCCCCTCGGTATCGCTATTGGCTGAATTCACGAACTCGACGTCGTGGCCGACTACGCGCACCACGCGGAAACTCGAGTCGGTCGGAGTCGACACGCATTGATATCCGGAGAAGAATTCCTGCATCTGCTGCTGTTCACCGGCTTGCGCGTGGTGATCGGCGGCATCGAGCTTGTCCTTCGATACGCAGCCATAGGCATTGGCCTTGAACTGGATCGTTTGCTGCGGCTTGATCACGACGTCTTGCGCCTGAACGCTAGCGGCAGCCAAACCCGCGATGGCGAAAACAACGGCAATTCGAGTTTTCATTCGTTCCTCCGGGGCGGGCCGAAAAAAATCTCGGTTAGCTATGTATTTAACTTTAACGGTGGACCCGCATCTCGCACTTTAGGAGAACCGATGAGAACGACAAGCACATCTTGTGTGCGATCGCAACAGTGGCGAATTGTCGCACCTGCTGTCGAAGCTGATTAAAGCTTGAGCACACGCCCGACTGAATGGCAATGAAATGAATAACTAAAAATCCACTCCCGCACACGGCTTAGCTGGTAAAGCTTTGTGCACGCATTCACGTAAACGCGTAGCGTCAATTAAGCGATTTAATACAATTTAATCAATGGGTTTGTGCATCGCACACAAAGTCATTCCACAGGCAAAAGCTGCGATGCGCAATAACGGGGCAAGTGCAGAAAATAAACAGTGCCAGCCGTCTCTCACGGGCTTTGGTGAAACGCTTGCAACGCGCCATTGCCGAAAAGGCATGAAAAAAAGCCGCGCGGCGCAAAGCCGCGTGGACAGGCGAGGGGGGCGCGATCGCAGTGCGATGTACCCTTCGCGTGCGGCCTGAATCCAGGTGGATCTTCGTCGAGCCCATATGCGGGTACAGGCGGTGCTCTACAATGAAAACGAATCTCCTGCACCCGGAGGCTATCGTGAACGAGCACGTAATACTCGGGATTTTTCTGGTCGTTCCGCTGCTGATCGTCATGTTTCTTTTTTCCGACGAACTGTGGCAGGAGCATCGAGACCTGCACGACGGACGGCCGTTGCGAGCGCGTCGCCGACGCATCGACTGGCGGCATCCGCTACGCCGTTCGCGCGAGCGGCTCTGAGATTGCGAAGCGGGTCCCCAAAGAAAAAAAGCCTGCCACAGGGGCAGGCTGAAAAAAGAGATCCACACTCAATGCCTTGAACACAAGGCAATAGCAGTCTAGTCGCGACGCGCCAATCGGTGGTTTCAACGGCTTTTACAGTTGTTACCGGGCGTGACCGTAATGCGGGGCGCGACGTTGCGTCGGCAGGCCTCGCGTCGCGCTTCAGTGGGCGCGCCAGTGCGCGCGAATCTGTTTGGCGAGCGCTTCGAGCGTGTCCGGATCGGCGATCTCGCGCGCATGCAGCTTCAGCGGTTGGCCTTCCCAGCGCGGAATCACGTGGAAATGGACGTGCGGCACTGTCTGTCCCGCCGCCGCGCCGTTGAACTGGCCGATGAACACGCCGTCAGGACGCAGTGCCGCGCGCACCGCGATCGCGAGCTTTTGCGCCATGCGCGTCGACGCGACGAGCGCCGCATCCGACAGATCGAAAATTTCCGCGACCGCTTCCTTCGGCACGACGAGCAGATGGCCGTCGGCCTGCGGCATCAAGTCCATGAAAGCCAGCGCCTGGTCGTTTTCGGCCACCTTGATGCACGGTAGTTCGCCGCGCAAGATTTTGGCGAACGGGTTGCTGTCGTTGTAGCTCATCGCGTTTCCTTTCATTTGGGCTGGGTTCGATTCACGGGTCGAGCGGGGTACTGATTTTCGCGTAGCTTCGCTCCGCGGGTTTCCTATTCTCTACCCGAACGCTTACGCCACGCGTGCGGCACGCCGGATCGCTTGAGGTGGCTGGCCGAACGCGCGCAAAAACGCGCGCCGCATCCGCTCGGGGTCGATGAAGCCAGTGTCGGCTGCGACGGTTTCGATCGAATGACGGCCGGTTTCGAGCATCGTGCGAGCCGCTTCGACACGCAGCGCCTCGATCGCGCGGGCCGGCGACTGGCGCGTCTCGTCGCGAAACGCGCGGCTGAACTGGCGCGGGCTCAGATGCGCGACGTCGGCGAGCTGCTCGACGGTCAGCGGCTCGCGCAGATGGCTCTTCGCATACGACAGCGCGTTCTGGATCCGATCGGATTTCGGTTCGAGATCGAGCATCGCGGAGTACTGCGATTGCCCGCCGGTGCGCCGGTGATAGACCACGAGCTTCTTCGCGATCGCGCGCGAAACCGCGACACCGAGGTCGTTCTCGACGAGCGCGAGGCACAGATCGATACACGCGGTCATGCCGGCCGACGTCCACACCGAGCCGTCGACGATGAAGATGCGGTCCTCGTCGACCCGCGCGCGCGGAAAGCGCCGTTGCAAATCGCGCGCATGCGCCCAGTGCGTAGTCGCGTGGCGGCCGTCGAGGATGCCCGCTTCGGCGAGCACGAACGCGCCGGTGCAGATGCTCGCGGTGCGGCGCGAGGCGGCGAGGGCGTCGTTCAGAAACGCGAGCAGCCCCGGCGACGACGGCGCGATCTCCATCGCGCCGGTGACGATCACCGTGTCGTAGGCGGGATCGCCGAACGGGCGCGTCGCGACCTCGACGCCCGCCGAGCTGCGCACCATGCCGCCGTGCTCGGAGATCACCGTGACGTCGTACGCGGGCTCGCCGGTGTCCTGATTGGCGAGTTCGAAAATCGATACCGCGACCATGTCGAGGATCTGAAAGCCCGGAAAGACCACCACGCCGATGCGTTTCATTTGCGATGTCCGGAAACGAGGGAAATACGACATTTGAGACAAAACAGTACGCGCCTAAACTCAGCTCGTCAACCCCCGCCGTATCAGCGCAAATGCCGCCAGGCGGCGAGTTCACGGATGTTCCCATTCACCGGACAGGGCGGCCGCATCATGCGCAGCCCGCAAGGAGAGCTTCAATGGCAACGCAGGCAGACAAGGGCGTACAAGGCAATTCGAACGAAGGCAAGGGTACGGCGGTGGTCACGGGCGCATCGTCGGGTATCGGCGCGGTCTACGCGGACCGGCTCGCGCGACGCGGCTACGACCTGCTGCTGATCGCGCGCGACGGCGCACGCCTCAGCAGCCTCGCCGACCGGCTGACGAAGGAAACCGGCCGCCGCGTGAGCACCGTCAGCGCCGATCTGACCGACAAGGCCGACGTGCGCCGCATCGAGAACCAGTTGCGCGCCGAGCGCGGCATCACGATGCTGATCAACAACGCGGGCGTCGGCGCGACCGCGACGCTGCTCGACTCCGACATCGATGAACTCGAGCAGATGATCGAGCTGAACGTGACCTCGCTCACGCGCCTGACGGCGGCGGTGTTGCCGGGCTTTATCGCGCGCGGCGCCGGTACGGTGATCAATATCTCGTCGATCGTCGCGCTGGCGCCGGAATTGTTGAACGGCACCTATAGCGGCACCAAGGCCTACGTGTTGAACCTCACGCAGTCGCTGCATCACGAGGTGGGCGGCAAGGGCGTGCGGCTGCAGGCGGTGCTGCCGGGCGCGACGAGCACCGCGTTCTGGGATCGCGCGGGTCTCGCGGTCGAGAACCTGCCTTCGCAGATCGTGATGAGCGCCGAGGACATGGTCGACGCGGCGCTTGCCGGTCTCGACCAGGGCGAGCTGGTGACGATCCCGTCGTTGCCCGATGCCGCCGACTGGGAGCGTCTGAACAGCGCGCGTTTGCATCTGCAGCCGAATCTGTCGCGCAGCGCGCCGGCCGAGCGCTATACGCGCGCCGTGGCCGCGTAAGCCGAAGGTTGAGGAGGGCGGCGCCAGACTCAGCCGCTCACGGCCACCTGATTCCTGCCGTCGTGTTTCGCGCGATACAGGCCGACGCCGGCGGCCTCGATCAGCGTCGTGACCGGTTCGGCGGCCGACGGCACCACCATCGCCGCGCCGATGCTGATCGTGACGACGCCCTCTGCCGAGCCCGCATGGGTGATCGCGCGGTCTTCGACCGCGATGCGGATTTTCTCCGCGAGCAGGCGCAAGCCGCCCGCCGACGTGTCCGGCACGACCACCGCGAACTCCTCGCCGCCGAAGCGCGCGGCGAGATCCAGTGAATGGCCGAGGCATGCTTCGATCGTATGCGCGACGCTCTTCAGCACTTCGTCGCCGGCGACGTGCCCATAGGTGTCGTTGTAGGCCTTGAAGTGATCGACGTCGATCATCAGGAGGCCGAGGCCGGTCTTGTCGCGGGTGCCGCGGTGCCATTCGGCGGCCAGGTACTGGTCGAGGTAGCGGCGGTTCGACAGGCCGGTCAGACCGTCCGAATGCGTGAGCCGCTGCAACTCCAGATTCGTCGCCAGCAGTTGCCGCTGAGATTGCCGCAGCGCGCGGTACGCCTCGTCGCGTTGCAGCAGGTGTAGATACGCGCGCGAGTGATAGCGGATGCGCGCTATCAGCTCGATGCGGTCGGGCAGCTTCACGAGGTAGTCGCTCGAACCGGCCGCGAACGCCGCGCTTTTGACGAGCGGCTCTTCGTTGGTCGACAGCACGACGATCGGGATGTCGCGAGTGGCGGCATTCAGCCGGTATTGCCGCACCAGCGTCAGACCGTCGGTGCCCGGCATCACGAGATCTTGCAGGATCACCGTCGCGCGCGTTTCTTCGGCGCAGTGCACCGCGTCTTCCCATGACGCGCAGTAGCGAAAGTCGATGCCCGGCTCGTCGGCGAGCGCCTCGCGCACCCCCTCGGCGATGACCGCCTGGTCGCCGACCAGCAGCACCGTGATCGGGCACTCGGCCGCCGGCGGGTCGGCGAGCATGCGAGCGAGCGCGTCGTCGCTGGCGAGACTGGGCGCATCCTCCGCGACGAGCGCGTGCGCCTGCGCGTTCGCGTCGTCTGCGGGATGCAGCGTTGCGGCGTTCTGGGGCGGTTTAGAGGTATCCATGTGGTTCGGCCAGGATGAAGTTCAGGGAGGGCACGTCAGCTTGCGGGGAGGCGAGGCGCTCGTTGACCACTGCCATTGGTCAGATAATAGTCGGCGCGCGCATCAAGGCCAGCGCGGCGATCTTCCCCGCGATGCCTGGATGAAAAGCAGCGCAATGCCTTGGGTGGGTTAACGCGTCCAACGTTATGCACCTGTTACAGAGTTAATCTCCGGTTACCAACTGCAGCATCTATTTCCGCGCGCGCCGGCGACAATTCGTCCATGCCTGAACGGCGGGAGCTCAATATGAAAAAGATCGCAGTGGCGTTGGTAATGGCGGGTAGTTTGACGGTGGCGGGCCAGGCGTCCGCGCACGGACACGGCGGCGATGTGGTGGGTGCGCTGATTGGCGGCGCGGTGCTGGGCGCGGTGGTCACCTCGGCGTTGACGCCGGCGCCGGTGGTCGCGTATCCGCAGCCGGTCTACGCCGAGCCCGCGTACCAGCCCGCGCCGGCTTACGTGGCACCGCCGCCCGGATATTGCTACGACCAGTATCAGCGCGCATATGTCGCGTGCGGCGCACCGCCGCCCGGACAGTACGGCTATGCGCAACCGCAACCCGAGCCGCAGTGGTGAGCGCGGCCAGGCTCTGATGCGCGGATGATTCAGCCGAACAACGCGCAGACAAAAAGGCCGTCGCCCAATGCGACGGCCTTTTTCCATTTGAGGCACGGCTTAATGCTTGTGATGCAGCCACTCCGCGTAATGCGTGTCGAGCCAGCGCTCGAGCCTGGGCGGCCTGGACGGGTCGCGGTGACGCGACATCATCCAGATGGCAAGGCCGACCACCAGCATGACGGCGGGCCCCATCAGATAAGCGAGCATTGATTCAGGCATCGGAACCTCCGTATCGGCTTGCATCCATCTCTCAGTGTAGGCGAAGGAAGCGGGGAAAGAACGACGATGTCAAACGGTCCAGAGAAGCGAAAAAAGGCGCATTTGCGCCCGGTTTGGAAACCTGTTTTTTTGATGAATTTTCCTTTATTTGCTTAGGGTCTGGGCGAGGTCGCATTAGCCTGTGTACCATCCTGTTACCGGCCTGACGGCAAGCGTCACATGGCGCCAAAACCCATGACAATGCCGTCAAGCCGTCCCGTTCGCCGTCTACCGCGCGACTTCCATCTGGCTATCGACAAAGTCCGC
Organism: Paraburkholderia sp. UCT2; assembly: GCF_014397665.1. Classification (NCBI taxonomy): domain Bacteria; kingdom Pseudomonadati; phylum Pseudomonadota; class Betaproteobacteria; order Burkholderiales; family Burkholderiaceae; genus Paraburkholderia; species Paraburkholderia sp. UCT2. The sequence goes on along the minus strand of NZ_VZQO01000001.1, from coordinate 181,043 downwards.
CCAACTCTGAAGCATGCGACGCTGCCACGCCGCTTCGTCGGTTGCTTCACGCTTCGCGATGTCGCCCCCCGCAGCTGTTTGCTGTTCCATGTCGCGCAGATGCGACGACGCGGTGCGACGAAAGTCGTGGAGCACGAAATGCTCCACGTCGAGCCCCAATGCCTTGACTGCCTGGTTCAGCGTGCTTTTCGCGATCGGCCGATCGTCGCCCCTGACGCTCGGGAACACGAACGTCTCGCTGGTGCGCCCGCGCCGCAGCTCGCGCAGCAGCGCAACCGCCTGACGCGGCAGACGGACGACGCGGTCCTCGCGCGCGTTCAGGCGCGCGGCGGGGATCGTCCACAGCGCGTCGTCGAGATCGAACTCGACCCATGTCGATTCGACGAGGTCCGCTTTGCGTGCCATCGTCAGCACCAGCAGATGCAGCGCGAGCTTCAGCGGACGGCGGATATTGGATGTGTCGATCGTGCGCAGCATGACACCGATCTCGGCGCCGGACAGCACGCGGGTGCGGCTGTCGAAGGTCGCGATCGAGCGCGCCGGTACGACTTCCGCGGGATTGCCGGTCGCGAGCTGGCGCGCGATCAGGTATGCGTACAGGCGCTTCACGACGTTGCGCGTGTGCAGCGCCATTTTCGGCGAGCCGCGGCTTTTGATGCGCTCGCAGATCGCGACGACGTCGTCAGCGGTGACCGCGCCGATCGGCTTGTTGCCGATCGCGGGCAGCACGTCCTTGTCGAGCGCGCGCCGCGTGGTGCGGCGATATTCATCCGACTTGCCGGCCAGCGCCGTCGCGAGATAAAGCTCGGCCGCTTCGCGCAGCACGTCGGCCTTGCTCTCGGCACCGCGATCGCGCCGCGCGGTGGCGACCGGCGAGATGCCCTGCGCGACGAGCGCTGCGTACCTCTGCGCCTTCGCGCGTGCGACGCGCAGCGAAATCATCCGGTAATCGCCGATGGTCGCGAGCGGCTGACGCTTGCCGTCCAACGTATAGCGGAAGCGCCAGACCTTGGTGCCGGTCGTCATGACCTCGATCACGAGGCCGTTGCCGTCGGCGACGCAGTAGCGGGTCGCGCGCGGTTCGAGCGCGCGGATCTCGGATTCGGTGAGCGGGGTGGCGAGGCGGGGCATGCTTTGGGGACGCTGTACGTTTAGGCTCGGACAGCTGGATTCTAAACCTTTGCCCGGTTGTGTACCAAAAATCCGGCGGGTTTTTGGTCGACGGAGTGCGATTTTCGCGTGTGCGGCAGCGGCGCCGATCCCGCCGCGAGAGCCTATATGACGGCCGCATTGCGGCGACGCACAAGTTCGGCGTTACTTACCGATACAGAATCGGCTGAAAATCACGCCGAGCAGATCGTCCGAACTGAACTCACCGGTGATCGAGTTCAGTTGATCCTGCGCGAGCCGCAATTCCTCGGCGAACAGATCGAGCGCCTGCGCGTTCTGCTCCGCATGCACGGCGGCGGTCGCCAGATGCTCGTCGGCCGCGCGCAACGCGATCAGGTGCCGCTCGCGCGCGAGATAGACGCTCTCCGCGCCCGCCTGCCAGCCGGCAATCCGCAGCAGTTCGTCGCGCAGCAGCGCGACGCCGTCACCCTTCTTCGCCGACAGCCGCACCTCGCTAAGTTCGAGGTCGGCGTCGAGCGCCTGCGTCGCGGGCGCGAGCCCTGTCAGGTCGGTCTTGTTCAGCACGCGGACGACGGGCACGCCGCGCGGAAAGCGTCCGGCGATCGTTTCGTCGCCGGCCGTCATTCCGGCGCGCGCGTCGAGCAGATGCAGCACCACGTCCGCGCGCTCGATCTCGCCCCACGTGCGCTCGATGCCGATCTTCTCGACCTCGTCCTCGGTCTCGCGCAGGCCGGCCGTGTCGATCACGTGCAGGGGGATGCCTTCGATCTGGATCGTCTGCGCGACCTTGTCGCGCGTGGTGCCGGCGATCGGCGTGACGATCGCGAGTTCGGCGCCGGCGAGCGCATTCAGCAACGACGACTTGCCGACGTTCGGCTGCCCCGCCAGCACGACCGACAAACCTTCGCGCAGCAACGCGCCCTGGCGCGCCTCGCTCAGCACGTGCGCGAGACGCTCGCGTATGCGCACGAGCTTGCCGCGCGCGTCGGCGGCTTCGAGGAAGTCGATTTCCTCTTCCGGGAAGTCGAGCGTCGCTTCGACCAGCATCCGCAGCGTGATCACCTCTTCGACCAGCGCGTGGATGTCACGCGAGAACGCGCCGTCGAGCGAGCGGCCGGCCGAACGCGCGGCGGCCTCGGTGCTTGCCTCGATCAGATCGGCGACGGCCTCGGCCTGCGCGAGGTCGAGCTTGTCGTTCAGAAACGCGCGACGCGTGAATTCGCCGGGCTCGGCGAGCCGTAGACCGAACGCGCGGCCGGCGTCGATGCAGCGCTGCAGGACCAATTGCAGCACGACCGGGCCGCCATGGCCTTGCAGTTCAAGCACGTGCTCGCCGGTGTACGAGTGCGGCGCCGGAAAGTACAGCGCGATGCCGCGATCGAGCGGATTGCCGCTCGTGTCGAGAAACGGCACGTAGCTCGCGCGCCGCGCCGCGAGCGTCTGGCCGGTGAGGGCCTGCATCAACGGCTGGGCCGCCGCCGCGCCAGCGCGGCCGAACGAAATCCGCACGACGCCGATGCCTCCCCGGCCGGGCGCGGTAGCAATGGCAACGATGGAATCGGAGTCGGTCGTGAGCATGTGAAGTCGGGCGAAACGGGAGGGGAAGGGCAGGGCCGCGTCGGTCGAGCCGGCGCGAGGCATTGTAACGCGCGCGCCTCGCACGGAAGGGCTGGCGACAAGGACGCGAAGCGGATGACGTGCCCGTTCGCCCCTATCGGTTGAACAACTCGGATTTATCCCAATTAAGCTAGGATTATTACCGCGCTACTTAGGAATTATTGAGACTCGGCAGGAACTGCAGTTCAGGCAAAGCCAAGCCTGGCAGTCGAGAGATGAAAAAAATCAAATTCGCGCAATGCGTTATGGGGCGCGCGCTGCAAGCTAAAACTATCTCAAATAAGAGAAAACAAAGCTTGATCGGTTGTCAACTGGCTGAACTCCGAATTGCACAATCTGGCCCATGCCGACCGACAAAGAAAAAGCCGCCTTCGCCAAGAGGCTGAAGGATCTGCTGGAGCCGCTGAAAATCCGCGGCGGGACCAAACTCGCCGAGCAATTCAATCTTCGCTATTACGGCGAGCGGCCCGTGACGCCCCAGACCGCACACAAATGGCTGACTGGCACGACGATCCCGAAGCCGGACAAGTTGCGCACGCTCGCCGAATGGTTGAACGTCAAGGAGCACTGGCTCCATTACGGACCACCGCCCGGCGCCAGCGCACGACCGATGGCACGTGGCGAAAAATATCCGCCGACACCCGAAACGATCGAACTCGCTTCGAAGATCGCATCGTTGACCCCGAAGGACCGGAATCTGGTCGAGGAAATGATCGTGCGTTTTTACGGCGAAGATTCCGACGAAGAGTGAACGACGAAACTCAAGCGCAGCCGCCCGCCGCATTTCCTTCAACCGCACCATAAAAAAAGCCGCCCGGTTCGCACCGGGCGGCTTTTCGTTTTGAGCTTGCGTCACGGCGGCCCTGCGGGCCACCACCGGACGGAACCTCAGGCCGGCTTCGCCTTCGAGCTGCCCATCATCCGCGTGATGTAGTACTGCTGCGCGATCGACAGCACGTTGTTCACGACGTAGTACAACACGAGACCCGCGGGGAAGAAGAAGAACATCACCGAGAACGCGATCGGCATGAACATCATCATCTTCGCCTGGACTGGGTCCGGCGGCGTCGGGTTCAAGCGGGTCTGCAGGAACATCGACACGGCCATCAGGATCGGCAGGATGAAGTACGGGTCCTGCTGCGACAGATCCTGAATCCATAGAATCCACGGCGCGCCGCGCATTTCCACCGACGACAGCAACACCCAGTACAGCGAGATGAACACGGGGATCTGGATCACAACCGGCAGACAGCCGCCGAACGGATTGACCTTCTCGGTCTTGTACAGCTCCATCAGCGCCGCGTTCATCTTCTGCGGATCGCCCTTGAAACGCTCGCGCAGCGCCTGCATGCGCGGCGTGATCGCCTTCATGCGCGCCATCGACTTGTAGCTCGCGGCCGACAGCGGGAAGAACACCGCCTTGATCAGCACCGTGAGCAGCACGATCGACCAGCCCCAGTTGCCGACATAGCTGTGGATCTTCGACAGCAGCCAGAACAGCGGCTTCGCGATGATCGTGACCCAGCCGTAGTCCTTCACCAGATCGAGACCCGGCGCGATACCTGCGAGCATCTTTTCTTCTTCCGGACCGGCGAACAGACGCGCGGACACGCTGACGGTCTGGCCCGGTTGAATGGTCGGCAAAGCCTCCTTCATGCCGACGCGATACAGCGACGGATCGATCTTCTCGGCGTAGAACTCGCGCTTCACGCCTTCCTGCGGAATCCAGGCCGACGCGAAGTAGTGCTGGACCATCGCGACCCAGCCGTCGTTGGCCGACGTCGCGAAGTTTTGCTTGTTCTTGTCGAGATCGCTGAACGTCATCTTCTGGAAGTGATGCTCGTTCGTGTAGACAGCCGGTCCGATGAACGTGTGCGAGAAGCGTGGCGTTTCGACCGGCTGGTCGTCGCGCACGAGTTCCATATAGAGCTGCGGCGTCACCGGCGTGGTGCCGACGTTCTGGACCTTCGTCTCGACGCCGATCACGTAGCTGCCGCGCGTGAACGTATACGTCTTGATGACCCGGAGGCCGCCCTTTTCCGGTGACTCGAAGCTCATCTGGAACGAGTTCTGGCCGTCGGCCAGATGGGTCGGCTGATTCGGCATCAGCGTAAAGATGTCGTTGTGATTCGGGAAGTCACCGCCGAGCAGGCCAGTGCGCGCCAGATACGTGTGATTGTTCGTTTTGTCGAACAGCGTGATCACGAGATCCGGCTGCTTGCCGTCGCCCTGCTTGACGAGCGACAGGCGCGACAATGTGGCACCGCGGGTGTCGATTTCGCCGCTATAGACGTCGGTGCCGAACTTCACGGGCTGCGATTGCTCGGCCGCTGGCGCGTTGCCCGGCGCGGCCGCGTTGGTGGTCGGCAGATCGGCCGGCTGGGTGCCCGGTGTCGTGGTGCCCGGCGCGGCGCTGCCGGCGGTCTGGGTCGGCGTCGTGCTCGGGAAGAACATCGACGGGCGTCCGTGGTCGCGTTGCCAGTTGTCGAACAGCATGACAGCTGACATGAAAAAGATGACCCATAGGACGGTGCGTTTGATATCCATGCGTTGTCTCAGTGTCGATGGAACGGCGCGTCAGCGCTTTTCAGAGGTGGGTGGCGGGACGAGATCGATGCCGCCCGCGGAAAACGGGTGGCAGCGGCAAACACGCCTCACGGCGAGATAAGTCCCGCGCGCGGCGCCATGATACTGGATTGCCTCGCGCGCGTAATCAGAGCAGGAAGGGTAAAAACGGCACCGGTTGCCGAGCATGGGGCTCACGGCAAGCTTGTAAAAGCGCAATAAAGCGAAGAGTACCGTTTGCATGGCAGGTGCGGCCGTACGGCGCCGCGCAACGTGAAGTACAGGACGACGCCCGCGCTCTGAAGCTGCCGGCGCAACGCCCGTTGCGGCGACCGTGGTGCGGGCGGTCACTGCGTCATTCCGTCCTGGGCGCCTCCGCGGGCGGCGCCTGACGACGGGTAATTTCGCGCGCTGCCTTGTCGAGCAGCGCCTCGATTTCGCTGCGGCACAGCGACTTCAACGGCGACGACGACGCGCTCGGCAAAGCTTTTTTGTCGAAACGCGCGTGTAGACGCAGCAGCACATCCCAACCGCCGAATTCCGCGCGACGCAGCCGGAAGGCTTCGCGCGCGATCCGGCGCACCAGATTCCGCGTAGCCGCGCGCGGCGCATACTTCTTACCGATCACGAGGCCAAGACGCGCCTCGTTGCCGGTGGGCCGGCCGTACACGACGAAGTGTGCGGTACGGCGCCACGGCCGCAAACGAAAAACGGATGAAAATTCATCCGTTTTTAGCAGCCTTGCGGCTTTGGGGAAGGCGGCTTGCGCTCGCAACGGAACCGAGCCCGGTTGCTGCGCCCCGGCCGCTCCCGCTTCGCCGCGGGTTTCGGTCACAGCGCGCAATCCGCTTGCCTTAGATCGCGAGGCGCTTGCGGCCCTTCGCGCGACGTGCGTTGATGACCTTGCGGCCGCCAGCGGTCTTCATGCGAACGCGGAAGCCATGGGTGCGCTTGCGACGGGTAACGGAAGGTTGGTAAGTACGTTTCATGTTGCTCTCACTTGATCGAAAAAAACCGCGCGATCATCGCTGAAAGCGCAATGGCCGGTGGTTTACTGAAATTGGTTTTCGCGGAACCCGCTATTTAAACTGGTTTTCCGTTGGTCGTCAATAGTTTAGCCGTCGTCTGGCGCAGCCGGGGGTTGCCGGACCAAGCGATCGGTCCCTGTGGATAACTCACTTTCGGGTTCGTTTTGGCGTTAGAATCTCGCCTTACTTCCCAAAAATGTTGCACGCCGCTCCGGCACGCTTGTCCCGCAGACCGTTGTGGCACAGGCGCCTGGGGCCGTTACGCCTGGCTGCTCAGGGCCTTGTTGCGCGTCCGCGACAGGGGCAGCGGCGACCGCCGTGCACACCATAACGATAGCAACTTGATGAACGAATTCTGGCAACACTGTTCCGCATTGCTGGAGCGTGAGCTTACGCCCCAGCAGTACGTGACGTGGATCAAACCCTTGGCCCCGGTCGCCTTCGACGCCGATGCGAACACGTTGAGCATTGCCGCGCCGAACCGCTTCAAGCTCGACTGGGTCAAGAGCCAGTTCTCCGGCCGCATCGCGGATATGGCCCGCGATTTCTGGCATGCGCCGGTGGACGTGCAATTCGTATTGGATCCGAAGGCCGGCATGCGTAGCCCAACGGCCGCGGCGCCGGCTCCGTCGTCGGCACGCCCGGCTTCGGCCGCGCCGCAGGGCGGTAATGCCGGCGGCGTCGCGGCCGTCCATGCGGCTGTCGGCGCCGTGCACGCCGCGCATGCCGCGCGCGCGAATCCCGCAGCCGCGGCTGCGGCGCTCGCAGCGCAAAACGCGAATTCGCGCAGCGCCGCCGAAGACGTCGCAGACCTCGATCTGCCGAGCCTGGACGCGAACGAAGCCGCCGCCGGACGTCGCACGTGGCGCCCAGGCCAAGGCGTGGGCGCGACGGCATCCAGCGAGAGCGACTCGATGTACGAGCGCTCGAAGCTGAACCCCGTGCTGACCTTCGACAACTTCGTGACCGGTAAGGCGAATCAGCTCGCGCGCGCCGCGGCGATCCAGGTCGCCGACAACCCCGGCATTTCGTATAACCCGCTGTTCCTGTACGGTGGCGTGGGCCTCGGCAAGACACACCTGATCCATGCTATCGGAAATCAGTTGCTGATGGACAAACCCGGCGCGCGGATTCGCTACATCCACGCGGAACAGTACGTGTCCGATGTCGTGAAGGCGTACCAGCGCAAGGCGTTCGACGACTTCAAGCGCTACTACCACTCGCTCGATCTGCTGCTGATCGACGATATTCAGTTCTTTTCGGGCAAGTCGCGCACGCAGGAGGAATTCTTCTACGCTTTTGAGGCGCTGGTCGCCAACAAGGCGCAAGTGATCATCACGAGCGATACGTATCCGAAGGAAATCTCGGGTATCGACGATCGCCTGATCTCGCGCTTCGACTCCGGCCTGACGGTGGCGATCGAGCCGCCCGAACTCGAAATGCGCGTCGCGATTCTGATGCGCAAGGCGCAATCGGAGTTCGTGAGCCTGAATGAGGACGTCGCGTTCTTCGTCGCGAAGCATCTCCGCTCGAACGTGCGCGAGCTCGAGGGCGCGCTGCGCAAGATCCTCGCGTATTCGAAGTTCCACGGCCGCGAAATCACGATCGAACTGACCAAGGAAGCGCTGAAAGACCTGCTGACGGTGCAGAACCGGCAGATTTCGGTGGAAAACATCCAGAAAACGGTCGCCGACTTCTACAGCATCAAGGTCGCGGACATGTATTCGAAGAAGCGTCCGGCGAACATCGCGCGGCCGCGGCAGATCGCGATGTACCTGGCGAAGGAATTGACGCAGAAGAGTCTGCCGGAAATCGGCGAGCTTTTCGGCGGGCGCGACCACACGACGGTGCTGCACGCGGTGCGCAAGATCGCCGACGAGCGCAGCAAGGACGCGCAGCTGAATCACGAACTGCACGTGCTGGAGCAGACGCTGAAGGGCTAAACGGGCTGGCCGCACGCGACCGTGAAACGGACGTCGGCGGCAGGAAACGCTGGAAGCGGCCACGCAGTGGTTTGAATGAGGCCGCGAAAACGCTGTAAATCGAGAAACGGGCAGGGGACCCCACAACCCGGCGGCGCTGTCGGGTCCGAACGGGAAATGACAAGGAACGCGACGGTAAGCGGGCAGAAGCGATGTAAAAAGCGCGGCAAACCCGTGACGAATTTGCGGCGCAACCGGCCAGAAGTGGCGGAACAACGAGCCTGCGAACCGGTAGCGCCGCGCAGCGGCGCGACAAGTCGGCGGCAGCCCGGACCACGCCGTACAAAATCGACCTGTTTATTCCCGAACTCGCCCCCATTTTAGTGAGGCGGTCCCGTTTTCAGGCACAATACAGGTTTAACCGCCCGGCGGCGACGGGCGGATTTCACGCCGTGTCGGGCGCTTTTCAGGGCGCCGGCGGGGAGCCGTGGCTGCGCGCTGAAAAGCTTGTCCCGTAAGGCGTGCAGGCCGTTATATCAACGAAGGAACCCTATGCAACTGGTCAAGACCGAACGCGACAACCTCCTCAGGCCGCTGCAAACCGTGAGCGGCATCGTCGAACGCCGCCATACGTTGCCGATCCTCGCCAATTTGCTGATCACCAAGAACGGTCCTGACGTATCGTTCCTGTCGACCGACCTGGAGTTGCAGATCACCACGCGCGCCGATTTCGGCGTGGGCGGCGATTCGGTCGCGACCACGGTGGCGGCGCGCAAGCTCCTCGACATTCTGCGCGCGATGCCTGACGGCCAGGTCACGCTGACGCTGAACGACAAGCGTCTGACCGTGCAATCCGGCAAGAGCCGCTTTGCGCTGCAGACGCTCGCCGCGGACGAATTCCCGACCGTCGCTCAGGCCAAAGACTACGGCGCGAGCTTGGTGGTTCCTCAAAAGACGTTCCGCCAGCTGCTCGGCATGGTCCATTTCTCGATGGCCCAGCAGGACATCCGCTACTACCTGAACGGCATGCTGCTGGTGGTGGACGGCGATCAGCTGATGGCGGTCGCGACCGACGGTCACCGTCTCGCGTTCTCGTCGATGAAGATCGAGGGCTCCTTCGCGCGCCACGAAGTGATCATTCCGCGCAAGACGATTCTCGAACTGCAGCGCCTGCTCGAAGACATCGACGACACGCTGAAGATTGACATCGCGCAGACGCAGGTCAAGTTCACGTTCGGTCAGGTTGAACTCGTGTCGAAGCTCGTGGAAGGCAAGTTCCCCGACTTCCAGCGCGTGATTCCGAAGTCGCACCAGAACAAATTCCAGATTGGCCGCGAAGAACTGCAGCGTTCGCTGCAACGCGCGGCGATTCTGACGTCGGATAAGTTCAAGGGCGTGCGCTGCATCGTCGAGCCGGGCCAGTTGAAGATCATGTCGACCAACGCCGATCAGGAAGAGGCGCAGGAAGAACTGGAAATCGCATACGACGGCGACAGCGTCGATATCGGGTTCAACGTCACGTATCTGCTCGACGTGCTCGCGAATTTGAAGGTCGACATGCTGCAGGTGAGCCTGGGTGATGCCAGCTCCAGCGCGTTGATCACGATTCCCGAGAACGACGAATTCAAGTACGTGGTGATGCCGATGCGCATCTGACGCGTCCAACATCAAGAAGAACACCAAGGGGCGCAGCGCCCCTTTGGCGTTTTTATGGCGTTTTGAAAAGTCCAGAGCAGCAACCTTGCAGTAACGCAGAACCGGAAAAAATCCATGACTGAAACGAACAATACGCAGCCCGATAACAGCTACGGCGCCTCGTCCATCCAGATCCTCGAAGGTCTGGAAGCCGTGCGCAAGCGGCCTGGGATGTACATCGGGGATACATCGGATGGCACCGGTTTGCACCACCTCGTGTTCGAAGTGCTCGACAACTCGATCGACGAAGCGCTCGCCGGCCATTGCAACGACATCCAGGTGATCATCCACGCGGACAACTCCGTGTCGATCACCGACAACGGCCGCGGCGTGCCGACCGGCCTCAAGATGGACGACAAGCACGATCCGAAGCGCAGCGCCGCCGAAATCGTGATGACCGAGCTGCACGCCGGCGGCAAGTTCGACCAGAACAGCTACAAGGTGTCGGGCGGCCTGCACGGCGTGGGCGTGTCGTGCGTGAACGCGCTGTCGGCGTGGTTGCGCCTCACCGTGCGCCGCGACGGCAAGAAGCACTTCATGGAATTCCACCGTGGTGTGCCGCAGAACCGCGTGCTCGAAGAGATCGACGGCGTGACCACGTCGCCGATACAGGTGATCGGCGACACCGAAAACCGCGGCACCGAAGTGCATTTCATGGCCGATGAAAAGATTTTCGGCAATGTTGAATACCACTACGACATTCTCGCGAAGCGGATTCGTGAGCTTTCGTTCCTCAATAACGGTGTGCGGATTCGATTGGTGGATCAGCGCTCGGGTAAGGAAGAGGATTTCGCGTTCGTCGGCGGCGTGAAGGGTTTTGTCGAGTACATCAACAAGAACAAGTCCGTGCTGCACCCGAACATCTTCCACATCATGGGCGAGAAGGATAGTGTGGGCGTCGAAGTGGCGATGCAGTGGAACGACAGCTACAACGAAAACGTGCTGTGCTTCACGAACAACATTCCGCAGCGCGATGGCGGCACGCACCTTACCGGTCTGCGTGCGGCGATGACGCGCGTGCTGAACAAGTACATCGCCGATCACGAAGTCGCGAAGAAGGCGAAGGTCGAAACGTCGGGCGATGACATGCGTGAAGGGCTGTCGTGCGTGCTGTCGGTGAAGGTGCCGGAGCCGAAGTTCAGCTCGCAGACGAAGGACAAGCTGGTGTCGTCGGAAGTGCGCGCGCCGGTGGAAGAAGTGGTCGCAAAGGCGCTCGAGGAATTCCTGCTCGAGACGCCGGGCGACGCGAAGATCATCTGCGGCAAGATCGTCGATGCGGCGCGTGCCCGCGATGCGGCGCGCAAGGCGCGTGAGATGACGCGCCGTAAGGGCGTGCTCGATGGTGTCGGTTTGCCCGGCAAGCTCGCGGATTGCCAGGAGAAGGATCCGGCGAAGTCGGAGATTTATATCGTCGAGGGTGACTCGGCGGGTGGGTCGGCGAAGCAGGGGCGTGATCGGAAGTTTCAGGCTATCTTGCCGCTGCGCGGCAAGGTGCTGAACGTCGAGAAGGCGCGCTACGACAAGCTGCTTTCTTCCGAGCAGATCGTTACGCTGATTACCGCGCTTGGCTGCGGGATCGGCAAGGAAGATTACAACCTCGACAAGCTGCGCTATCACCGCATCATCATCATGACCGATGCTGACGTCGATGGCGCGCACATCCGGACGCTGTTGTTGACGTTCTTCTATCGGCAGATGCCGGAGATGATCGAGCGCGGGTATATCTATATCGCGCAGCCGCCGCTTTACAAGATCAAGGCGGGGAAGGATGAGCGGTATCTGAAGGATGAGTCGGAAGTCAACGCTCATATTCTTCGGCTCGCGTTGCAGGGGTCGGAGTTGGTGGCTTCTGAAGGTGCGACTCCGATTACCGGGGATGCGTTGGGTGAGTTGGCTCGGGCTTATCTGTTGGCGCAGGCAGTGGTTGATCGGTTGAGTCGGCTGTATGACGCTGGTGCGCTCGAGGCGGTGATGGATGGCGTCGTTATCGACCTCTCCAGCGAGCAGGCGGCCGAAGCTTCGGCTCGCGCGCTTGAGGCGAAGCTGCGGGATGATGCGCTGAAGCCGGAAGTGCGCGTTACGACGATGTATGACCCTGTGCGGGAGCTGCGCTCGCTGCGCGTCGCGCGGACGCATCATGGGAATCAGAAGATTTCTGTGATCGATGAAGAGTTTCAGTTGACTGCGGATTATCAGCAGCTTGTGACGACCGCTAATACGTTCAAGGGGTTGATTGGCTCTGGCGCTGTGATCAAGCGTGGGGAGCGGAGTATGGCTGTCACCGACTTTAAGAGTGCGATGAAGTGGCTGCTGGCTGATGCTGAGAGGAATATGTCCAAGCAGCGCTATAAAGGCCTCGGGGAGATGAATCCGGAGCAGCTTTGGGAGACGACTATGGATCCTGCGGTGCGGCGTCTTCTTCGGGTGCAGATTGAGGATGCTATTGCTGCTGATGGCATCTTTACTACGCTCATGGGGGATGATGTGGAGCCGCGCAGGGCCTTTATTGAGTCGAATGCGTTGAGGGCGGGGAATATCGACGTTTGAGGGTGTATGTAGGTAGACGCATAACCTGAGAAAAACGGGCCCGTAAGTTGAGAAACTTATGGGTCTTTTTATTAATAGTCAGGCTGATGAACAATACTTCGACGTGCTGATACTGCTTGAGCTTTTCTTCCTGCTCGCCGAGTCGACATTCAGGCCAAACAGCTGTTGGTGGCTTTCTTCGAGTTTTTGCTCCTCTCCCGCTCAGGAATCAACCTGGGGGCGGCGAAGTGAAATGGGCGCCACGCTCGCGCGCCGACCGCGCTCGGCGATTCCGGACGGCTAAAGGCGACTCGAATCCTCGACTTTCTGGACATGCGCGACCCGGCGAATCGATAAAGTGTCTGCCGTCTGCCGTCTGCCGTCTGCCGTCACCGTCTGTCGTATCACGACAATTCTGTCATTTGCATTGCATTCCTGCCCGGACCGCCTATAACGCTGCATAAATAACTCTGTCCGTACTCATGGGAGACGGCCATGTTCGCAAGTGTGAGAGGCTTGCCGTTCCTTTTGCTAGTCCTTGTGCTCCTTTGCATTCCGCGCGTCTCCTACGCGCAGGTGGCGCGAATGGAAGTCATTCCATTCGAGTCGATGACGCTTACAGACGAGCAATTTCTGGCCGGAAGCGAAGACGGCAAGCGCGTGACGATAGCCGGTGAATTGCGGCTGCCTCGATCCGGGACCGACAGGCTGCCCGCCGTCATACTGCTGCACCCGTCTGGGGGTATCGGCGGCCAGATAACGGACTGGGAGCAGTGGTTCCTGTCCTTGGGCGTTGCCACTTTCGTTGTCGACAGTTTCACGAGCCGAGGCATAGAAAACACAATCAATGACCAGAGTCAGCTTGGCAGACTCGCCCAGACAGAAGACGCGTATCGCGCGCTCAGCCTTATTTCCAAAAACCCTCATGTCGAGGCGAGCCGCGTGATGCTAATGGGCTTTTCCCGTGGAGGGCAAGACACGCTCTACGCGAGCATGGTGCGCTTCCAGAAAGCGCATGCCGATGCGTCCACTCCAGGATTTGCAGCCTATGTTCCGCTTTACCCGGACTGCAGTGCCCACTACCTCGATGACGACAACGTATCAAAGGCTCCCATTCGCATATTCCATGGAAGTGCAGACAACTATGACCCGGTCGCGCCTTGCAAAGCCTATGTGGAACGGCTGAAAGCCAAGGGGGCGGACGTAGAGCTGACCGAGTTTGCCGGGGTTAATCATATTTTCGATGCGCGCGCCTTCGCACATCCAACCCCCCTGCCGAAAGCGCAAACAGTGCGCAATTGTGCATGGGAAGAACACAGTGCGGGACAATTGCTTAACGTCAAAAGCAACCTGCCATTCTCATATGCGGACCCCTGTGTCGAACGGGGCGTGACAATCGGGTACGACGAGAGCGCGACGGAGCAAACGAAGAAGGCAATAGCCAACTTGGTTACCACTACGCTCAAGCCGACACCGACACGTGCCCCGTAATTCCGTTGAGACTGGCGGGAACAGCATTGCTTTGGGCTGTTACGTAAAACGCGCGGAGATTTGCTTTCTGCGCGAACGGGGCGCCACTATTCAGTTGCCGCTAACGAGATCTTCAAAAAATGGCCTTTCACTCGAGGCCACTTATCCACATCCCCCTTTGGACAACTTTTGTAAAAACAGCCGAACACATTGTGGGCGAAACCTTGATAAATGCGCCGCGTTAACCGGTCGGCTAAAACTTCTCCCTGGCTCCGTTAACCTGTCCGCCCGCGCTCCCAAGGGTTATCGATTCTGCAGCGCGTTGATCCGTAAACGAATTTCCACGTTATCCACAGCCGAACGCCCCACTTGTTAACTATTACTACGTATACATATATAAAGACTATAAAAACCGGAGAAGCACGCCGAAACACGCGCAACGTATACGCACATAACGACAGCAACATCGCAGGACGCAGAACCAGCGAGCACCAACGCAGCCACCCACACCTCACCCCAACGGCAAACAAATCTCCGTAACCAACTCCGCAGGCGCAGTCTCCTTGGGACTGTTCAAATACTCCTCAAACACCGGCGCATCCGCTGCCTCCCTCCCAGACTGCACGAGCCAGGTCCCGTACAACCACTCATAAGCCGCTCGCATATCGCTATACGGCCCAACATGCCGTAACACCGCATATTCCCCACCGCGTATACGCGTGGCAGAAACCGCCCCACCCATCCCAACGGCCGAAGCCACTTCAGCCATCACAGGCCCCGGCAACAACACACCCGCCTTCGACCGCAACGCCTTCTCCTCGACCACTCCCGGATCATCGAAGTAAACCCCGATCATCCGCATCTGCGCCTCCAGCAGATTATGTTTCGCAAGCCACCCCAACAAAGCATCAAAAGCCTTTCCGATCTGCATATAAGGTCCGACATGATCGACCGACAAAATCTCCATCGGCTCCACATAACGAATCACGACCTCACGAATCATCGTCATCTGATCGTCTCCTGAAAGCGCCGGACGAAACCGGCTATGCGTGCCTTGCCTGCGATACTGCGCCGGCGGCACACCAAACACCGCGCGAAACGTCCGCGAAAAAGACTGCAAACTGCTATACCCCGAACGCTAGGCAATCTGAGCAATCGGCATCGAACTACTCGCAAGAAAACCTGCTGCGCGATGCAACCGTAAACGCCGCACGGTCGTCGCGACCGTCTCGCCATACATCGCCTGATAAATCCGGTGCCAGTGATACGGTGACAAACAAGCAATCTCGGCAAGCCGTCCTATATCGAGCGGTCCGTCGAGGCGATCGTAGATATGGTCGAGCACGCGTGCGAGTCGCGTCTCGTATCGAGCCCGATGTTCTGATTCGTTCATGACTGGACCGCAGAAAATTGGCGCGAGAGGATGCGAACAAAGTATCACGTCAGCGAGTGTCAGCCGTTTACCAAATCCTGCGGATTTCAAGCGGTGCGCACAAAGGGGATTGAGCGCCTGTTGACCGCGCCCCGTGGACGCGAGCAGGAGCGCCAAACACAGCATCGGCAAACAGCCCCAATCTCCGCAACGTGACGCTGCCGCCGTTTGGCGCTATCGTGTAGTGAGCAGCACCAGCACCAGCACCAGCACCAAGCAACCCGCAGCATGTAACCGCCGTTCCCATTCCTACCCGCGTTCGCGCGAGGCGATGGAGCCGCAAACATGAGCTACACCGAGTCGATCGGCAGTCGCACGTACCGCTTCGCCGACCTGAAGACCCTGCTCGCGAAAGCGAGCCCGCAACGCTCGGGCGACCAGCTCGCAAGCATCGCGGCAGCGAGCGAAGAAGAGCGGGTCGCCGCCAAAATGGCGCTCGCCGAGGTGCCGCTACGCACGTTCCTGAACGAACCGCTGATCCCCTACGAAACCGACGAAGTCACCCGCCTGATCATCGACGATCACTCGCCAGCAGCCTTCGCCGAAATCTCGCATCTGACGGTAGGCGACTTCCGCAATTGGCTACTCAGCACCACAACCGACACCGACGCACTCACCCGCATCACCGAGGGCCTAACACCAGAAATGGTCGCCGCCGTCTCAAAGCTGATGCGCAACCAGGACCTGATTACCGCCGCCCGTAAGCGCCCGGTCATCACCCGCTTTCGCAACACGGTCGGTTTACCGGGCCGCATGTCCGTACGCCTGCAACCGAACCACCCAACCGACGACGTCAAAGGCATCGCCGCCTCGATGCTCGACGGCCTGATGTACGGCTGCGGCGACGCGCTGATCGGCATCAACCCCGCGAGCGACAACCTCGCCGCGATCACGAAGCTGCTGCAGATGATCGACGACTTCCGCCAGCGCTATCAGGTACCGACGCAGTCGTGCGTACTCACGCACGTGACGAGCACGATCGCCGCGATGGAAAAAGGCGCGCCGGTCGATCTCGTATTCCAGTCGATCGCCGGTACCGAAAAAGCGAACGCGAGCTTTGGCATTTCGCTCGCGCTGCTGCAGGAAGCGTACGAGGCGGGGCTGTCGCTCCAACGCGGCACCGTCGGCAGCAATCTGATGTACTTCGAAACGGGGCAGGGCAGCGCGTTGTCGGCGGATGCGCATTTCGGCGTTGACCAGCAGACCTGCGAGGCGCGCGCCTATGCGGTCGCGCGCAAGTTCAAGCCGTTTCTGGTGAACACGGTAGTCGGTTTCATCGGCCCCGAGTATTTGTACGATGGCAAGCAGATCACCCGCGCGGGTCTCGAGGATCACTTCTGCGGCAAGCTGCTCGGCGTGCCGATGGGTTGCGACATCTGCTACACGAACCACGCCGAAGCGGACCAGGACGACATGGACAATCTGCTGACGCTGCTCGGCGTAGCGGGCATCAATTTCATCATGGGCGTACCTGGCGCGGACGACGTCATGCTCAACTATCAGAGCACGTCCTTTCACGACGCGCTGTACGTGCGCGACGTGCTCGGTTTGCGCCGTGCGCCGGAATTCGAGGAATGGCTGGAGTCGATGCAGATCATCGACGCACGCGGCGCGTTGATCGGCGCATCGGCGCGGCAACCGCTGCTCGAGAGCGCGCGCGACTGGATGGGGATCGCATGAGCGAGAACGACGCACTCGACAAGGACCCGTGGAGCGCACTGGGTCGGTTTACGCAGGCACGCATCGCGTTGGGCCGAGCGGGCAACAGCCTGCCGACCGCACCATTGCTCGCGTTCAATCTCGCGCATGCGCAGGCGCGCGACGCCGTGCACCATCCGCTCGACGTGGACCCGCTGCACGCACAACTGCGCGCGCAAGGTTTCAACACGCTCGACGTGCATAGCGCCGCGCCGGATCGCGAGCATTATTTGAGGCGCCCTGATCTTGGGCGGCGTCTGTCGGAGGAGAGTCGCGCGACGCTTGGCCGACTACCATCGCAATCAAGCGATGTGCTGTTTGTGATCGGCGATGGTCTATCGGCGTTCGCCGCATCGAAGCAGGCCGTACCGTTGCTGCAAGCTATACATCCAAAGCTCGCGGGTTGGACCATCGGTCCCGTAGTGGTCGCGCGTCAGGCACGCGTCGCACTCGGCGACGAGATCGGCGAATTGCTCGACGCGAAAATCGTTGTGATGCTGATCGGCGAGCGGCCGGGTTTGAGTTCGCCGGATAGCCTCGGCATCTACGTCACGTACGCGCCGAAAACGGGGTGCAGCGACGCCCAGCGCAACTGCATTTCCAACGTGCGCCCGCAAGGCCTCGACTATCCGCAGGCCGCGCACAAGCTGCACTATCTGCTCACGCGGGCGAGGAAGCTGAGACTGACAGGGGTGGGCTTGAAAGACGACAGCAATGAGCTGCTAGCCAGCGCTCCGACGCATCCTGCCGTGAACGACGGTTCAGCGTAGGACGCAACGAGCGCAAACCTCGCACGCCCACTCACTTGCGCAACAACCTCAACCCATTGCCCACTACCAGCAAACTCGCACCGACATCTGCGAACACCGCCATCCACATCGTGCCGAAGCCCATCAACGTCAGCACGAAGAACACGCTCTTGATGCCAAGCGCGAGCGCGATGTTCTGCACCAGCACCCCGTACGTCGCCTTCGACAACCGGATAAACGCCGGAATCTTCCGCAGATCGTCGTCCATCAACGCGACGTCGGCGGTTTCGATCGCGGTGTCGGAACCCATCGCACCCATCGCGAAGCCGATGTCAGCGCGCGCGAGCGCGGGCGCATCGTTGATGCCGTCGCCGACCATGCCGACCGTCGCGCCATCGCTCGACCATTGCGTGAGCGCGTCGAGCTTGTCCTCGGGCAACTGATCGCCGCGCGCTTCATCGACGCCGACCTGGTGCGCGATCGCCTCGGCGGTATGACGGTTGTCGCCGGTCAGCATCGTGGTGCCGACGCCGAGCCGCCGTAATTCGGCGACGGCGGCGCGGCTCGTTTCCTTCACCGTGTCGGCGACCGCAAACAGCGCGAGCACGCGCTGCGCATCGGCGAGCATCACGACGGTTTTGCCGTGCTGTTCGAGCGCATCGAGACGCGCTTCGAGTTGCGGCGAGCAGCGGCCCAGTTCCTCGACCAGGCGATGATTGCCGAGCCAGTACCCGATACCGTCGATATCGCCGCGCACGCCGCGTCCAGCGATCGCGTCGAACGCATCGACGTGCAGGTGTTCGACGCCGTCGTCATTGGCGGCAGCAGCGATCGCCATCGAAACAGGGTGGTCGGAGCGGCCCCCGAGGCTTGCCGCAAGCGTACGGTATCGGAACGTTTCACCCGCGTCACCAACCACCTCAAACTCCGTCTGCACTGGCTTCCCGTGCGTAATCGTCCCGGTCTTATCGAGCGCCAGCCGGGTCAGCTTGCGACCCTGTTCGAGATAAACGCCACCCTTGATCAGAATCCCCTTGCGCGCCGCGGCCGCGAGCCCGCTGACGATCGTCACCGGCGTCGAAATCACGAGCGCGCACGGACACGCGATCACGAGCAGCACCAGCGCCTTGTACACCCACGCGTGCCAGGCTCCACCGAACACGAGTGGTGGGACCAGAGCGACGGCGAGCGCAATCGCGAACACGATCGGCGTATAAACGCGCGCGAATTCATCGACGAAGCGCTGGGTCGGCGCCTTCGTGCCCTGCGCCTCCTCGACCGCGTGGATGATCCGCGCGAGCGTCGTGTTGCCGGCGGCCGCCGTCACTTGATAATCGAACGAGCCCGCCTGGTTGATCGTGCCGGCGAATACGGCGTCGCCGATCGCCTTGTCGACGCGCAGGCTCTCGCCGGTGATCGGCGCCTGATCGACGCTCGAGCGGCCCGCGACGATTTCGCCATCGAGCGCGATCCGCTCGCCCGGCTTCACGCGCACGAGCGTCCCGGGCACGATCGCGTCGACGCGGACGGGCTGCCACGCTCCATCGGGCTGCTGCACGCTGGCCTGTTCGGGCGTGAGCCGCATGAGCCCTTCGATCGCGTTGCGCGCGCGGTCGAGCGAGCGCACCTCGATCAGCTCGGCGATCGTGAAGAGCACCATCACCATTGCCGCTTCGGGCCACTGGCCGAGCAGCGCCGCGCCGGTCACGGCGATGCTCATCAGCGCGTTGATGTTCAAGTTGCCGTTGCGCAGCGCGACCCAGCCCTTGCGATATGTCGTGAGGCCACAGGAGGCAATCGCGACGACCGCCATACCCGCCACCACCCAGGCCGGCGCGCCGAGCCAGCTAGCGGCTTCTGAGGCTCCCGCGACGATGCCGGCGAGGATCAGGGGCCACCACGGCTTGCGCATTGCGTCAGTGGCTGCCTGGGGCACCGCGTCGGCGTTCCCACCCTTTCCGGCGTCGCTTGCCAGTTCGGGCGTGAAGTCGAGCGAGCGCAGGGCGGCCAGGACCGACTCGAGCGCCTCCGGCGCGTGGACGACAGTCAGCACGCGCTGCATCAGGTTGAAGTCCATGCTACGCACGACCGGCATACGGCCGAGTTTCTTGCGGATCAGCGCTTCCTCGGTCGGGCAGTCCATCTGCAGGATGCGGATTGCGGTGCGAAGGTCGTCGCCGAGGGCTTCGGACGGAGGCAGGCGCAGCGACGCAGGCGCAAAAGCGCTAGCGGCGCAGCAAGCGACAGCAGCGTGATCATGGGCGTGGCCGTGATCATGGTCGCGCCGCGCATCAACGTCGCCGCAACCCCCGTGTGTACAGGCTTCCTCGCGTTCCGGACGATCGGTGGCAATACGGCAGGTGTCAGGCATTGGTGGCTTCCTCGTGCGATTTGTGGTCTAGTAAACACCCTGAAGCCACTACAAGGTCAAGGCCGCGTGGAGGAAGGGTCCATGAAAATCGGCGAACTGGCGAAAATCGCCCATTGCACGACGGAAACCATCCGTTTCTACGAAAAAGAGCGCCTGCTGCCCGAGGCGGAGCGCACCGAAGCCAATTACCGCAGTTACACGGCAAAGCATGTCGAGCGCCTGCGCTTCATTCGCAATTGCCGCGCGCTCGACATGACTCACGACGAAATCCGCGCATTGCTGCGTCTGACCGACGCGCCGGCGAACGGCTGCGGCGGCATGCATACGCTGGTCGACGAGCACATCGCGCACATCGACACGCGTATCGAAGAACTGCAGCAGCTGAAGGCGCAACTGACGACGCTGCGCGACCAATGCCACGGCGAGCATCCGGTCGAAGACTGCGGCATCGTGCACGGCCTGACCGACATGGATGTGGCCGTGCCGCGTCCGCGGCATACGCATCTCGGCTGACGCCATGCTTGCCGTCGAGCGCTATCGCGTCACGACCCAGCGCCGGCGCGGCAACCCCATACACGGCAAGGCCGCAGTGCGACCTTGCCGATCGATCATCGAATCCAGTTGGAGAATCAACGTGTTCACCTGTAGAAATCAGTCCTGCGGCGCGCAGTGGGAGCAATCCGACGTCGTCATCAAGAACGAAGGCCAGGGGCTGCTGTTCCGCTGCCCGCTGTGCGGCGCGCGCAATTACGTCGAGCGTTTCGACGGCGACAACGGCGCGGTGCTGTACGAGCAGTTGCCGGGCCGCCCCGATCAGGGCCCGATGGCCGAGTAATCGCGATTCCTACAGACGATCCTATGAACAGTCCCACCGCCGCCGGCGCCGCATTCAGCGAACTGCCGCTACCGCCCGCCACCCTCGCGAACCTGACGCAGCTCGGCTACGTCGAGATGACGCCAATCCAGGCCGCGAGCCTGCCGATCGCGCTCGCCGGTCAAGATCTGATCGCGCAGGCGAAAACCGGCAGCGGCAAGACCGCGGCGTTTTCGCTGGCGCTGCTCGCGCGCCTCGATGTACGCAAATTCGGCACGCAGGCAATGGTGCTGTGCCCGACGCGCGAACTCGCCGATCAGGTCACGCAGGAAATCCGCCGTCTCGCGCGCGCGGAAGAAAACATCAAGGTGCTGACCTTGTGCGGCGGCACGCCGATGCGTCCGCAGACGGCGAGCCTCGAACATGGCGCGCACGTCGTGGTCGGCACGCCGGGCCGCATCATGGATCACCTCGAACGCGGCAGCCTCGATCTGCAATCGCTGAACACGCTCGTGCTCGACGAAGCCGACCGCATGCTCGACATGGGTTTCTTCGACGACATCGCGAAAGTCGCCAGGCAATGCCCGAAAGAGCGCCAAACGCTGCTGTTTTCGGCGACGTACCCCGAGGGCATCGCGAAGCTGAGCCAGCAATTCCTGCGAAACCCGAAGGAAGTCAAACTCGCCGAGCGGCACGAGGACAGCAAGATCCGTCAGCGCTTCTACGAAGTGACCGAAGACGAGCGTCTGCACGCGGTCGGTCTGCTGTTGAATCACTATCGTCCGGTCAGCACGATCGCGTTCTGCAACACGAAGCAGCAGTGCCGCGATCTGCTCGACGTGCTGCGCGCGCAGGGCTTCCATGCGCTTGCGCTGCACGGCGAACTCGATCAGCGCGAGCGCGATCAGGTGCTGATCCAGTTCGCGAACCGCAGCTGCTCGGTGCTCGTCGCGACCGACGTCGCCGCGCGCGGCCTCGACATCGCGCAACTCGAAGCGGTGATCAACGTCGACGTGACGCCGGACCCGGAAGTGCACACGCATCGCATCGGCCGCACGGGCCGCGCCGATCAGGAAGGCTGGGCGCTGAGTCTCGCGAGCATGGACGAGATGGGGCGCGTCGGTGGGATCGAGCAGGCGCACAAGCGCGACGTCGAATGGCACAAGCTGGCCGAGCTGAAGGCGGCCAGCAACGACCCGCTGCTGCCGCCGATGGAAACGCTGCAGATCCTCGGCGGCCGCAAGGACAAGATCCGTCCCGGCGACGTGCTCGGCGCGCTGACCGGCGACGCCGGCTTCGCGGGCTCGCAGATCGGCAAGATCAACGTGACCGACATGTCGACCTATGTCGCGGTGGAGCGCAGCATCGCGCGCGAGGCGGTGCGCCGGCTCAGCGCGGGCAAGCTGAAGGGGCGCAAGGTCAAGGTTCGTTTGATGGACGAAGCATGATTCACCCGAAGTTCCGGCTTTCATTGAAAGTCCAATAACTCGAAAAACGGCCGCGTCAGCGGCCGTTTTCGCGACCGGGCCGCTCAGCATCACATTCCTTCATACCTACGCAGTTACCCGCATTCCCCGAAATCCGCACCGCGTCCCCGCAAACCATGAAGCCGCCGGCTTAGGCCTGCGTCGAGCGGCTTCGCGCGAGCCATGAAGAAAACGCATGCCGCGCATGACAAAGTTTCGATTGTGAGCGTTCTTTGGCTGATGCCTAATCACCCCACCGGAAGGAACGCCCCGCCGCCGCCATTCGCGCGGCCGCCGGCGGGTGTAGAAAGGGAGAAAGTCTTATGCAGAGCGCCATGCAAGCCCGCTCGAAACTGCCGGACGTCGGCACCACCATTTTTACCGTGATCGGCCAACTGGCCGCGCAACACGATGCGTTGAACCTGTCGCAGGGCGCGCCGAATTTCGCGCCGGACCCGAAGCTCGTCGACGGCGTCGCGCAGGCGATGCGCGCCGGCCACAACCAGTACGCGCCGATGGCCGGCATCGGCGCGCTGCGCGAAGCGCTCGCCGACAAGGTCGAAACGCTGTACGGCGTGCGCTACGACCCCGCCAGCGAGGTGACCGTGCTCGCGAGCGCGAGCGAAGGTCTTTATTCGACGATCAGCGCGCTCGTGCATCCGGGCGACGAAGTGATCTACTTCGAGCCGTCGTTCGACAGCTACGGCCCGATCGTGCGCCTGCAGGGCGCGAAGCCGGTCGCGATCAAGCTGTCGCTCGATCACTTCCGCGTGAACTGGGATGAAGTCGCCGCCGCGATCACGCCGAAGACGCGCATGATCATCGTCAACACACCGCACAATCCGACCGCGACGATTTTTAGCGACGCCGATATCGAGCGGCTGAAGGCGCTCACGCGCAACACCGACATCGTGATTCTGTCCGACGAGGTCTACGAACACGTCGTGTTCGACGGCGCGAAGCATCAGAGCATGGCGCGCCATCAGGAACTCGCCGAGCGCAGCGTGATCGTGTCGTCGTTCGGCAAGTCGTACCACGTGACCGGCTGGCGCGTCGGCTATTGCCTCGCGCCCGCCGCGCTGATGGACGAGATCCGCAAGGTCCATCAGTTCATGGTGTTCTCCGCCGATACGCCGATGCAACACGCGTTCGTCGACGCGCTCGCCAATCGCGACAGCTACCTCGGCCTGTCCGACTTCTATCAGAAGAAACGCGATCTGCTCGCGCATGCGCTGCGCGAATCGCGCTTCGAGCTGTTGCCGAGCGAAGGCAGTTTCTTTATGCTCGCCCGATTCCGCGGCTTCTCCGATGAAAGCGACAGCGATTTCGTGCTGCGCCTGATCCGCGATGCGCGCGTCGCGACGATTCCGCTGTCGGCGTTCTACACCGACGGCACGGATTCGGGGCTGATTCGCCTGAGTTTCTCGAAGGACGACGCGACGCTGCTCGAAGGCGCGCGGCGTTTGTGTGAAATCTGAGCGCGCGAGAGCACACTCGAAGTATCGAAGTCATCAAAGTATTCGAAGAATGAAGGGAGATGTTATGAAGTTGCTCAAGTGCTTGTTGGCGCTGGCCTGTGCCGGCGCGTCGCTCGCAACATCGTCGGCCGCAAGCGCCGCCGATACCGCGACGCTGCGTTTCGGCCTCGAAGCGCAGTACCCGCCGTTCGAGTCGAAAGGACCGAACGGCGAACTGCAAGGGCTCGATATCGACGTGGGCAACGCGGTCTGCGCGGCCGCGCACATGACGTGCAAGTGGGTCGAAACCTCGTTCGACGGCCTGATTCCGGCGCTGCAAGGCCGCAAGTTCGACGCGATCAATTCAGCGATGAACGCGACCGAGCAGCGCCGCCAGGCGATCGATTTCACGACCGTCGTCTATCGCGTGCCGTCGCAACTGATCGCGCGCAGCGACAGCGGTTTGCAGCCGACGCCTGAGTCGCTGAAGGGCAAGCGCATCGGCGTACTGCAAGGCTCGATTCAGGAGACCTTCGCTAAGGTGCATTGGGAACCGGCCGGCGTGATCGTGCTGCCGTATCAGGATCAGAACCAGGTCTATGCCGATCTGACGGCTGGCCGTCTCGACGGCACGCTCGTGCTCGCGCCGGCCGGACAAACGGGCTTTCTGTCGAAGCCCGAAGGTAAGGGCTACGCATTCGTCGGTCAGCCTGTGCGTGACGACAAGATTCTCGGCAGCGGCATCGCATACGGCATTCGCAAGGGTGATACCGCGCTGCGCGATCAGTTGAACGCCGCGATCGCGAAGGTGCAAGCCGACGGCACGGTGAAGACGCTCGCCGCGAAATATCTCGGCAATATCGACGTCAGCGCGAAGTAATCGCGTAGCGTTCGGGCGGCGGCGCCGTTTGCGAGCGGCGCCGCGCGTTCGCTTGTTGGCCATGCGTTTGACGGCTACGATACGTAGGCTTCGCGAAGTCGGAGACAACGGCGAAGTCGGCGGATCAACCGGAGAGCGCGCATGAGCGAGACGATCGAAGCGACAAGCGCTGCGAACACCGCACGCGCAAAAGGCGCAGACGCGCCGCGCTTCTGGCGCAGCGCGGCGCTGCCGTTCATCGAGGCGCGTTCCATCGACGATGGCCGCAAGGTCTGCTACGCCAAACATTCGCACGAAACGTTTTCGATCGGCGCGGTGACGGGAGGCCGCAGCGTGTATCTGAACCGCCACGCGCGGGAATGGGTCGGCGCGGGCGCCGTCGTGATGATGAACCCCGACGATGTGCACGCGTGCAACCCGGTTGCCGGCGAGCGGTGGTCGTATCGGATGCTGCACGTCGACGTTGCGTGGTTCACGAAACTGCAGCACGAGCTGGGCTTCAACGAGAACCATGCGTTCCGCGCGTTTTCGCAGATCATGACGCTCGACGCCGCGCTGTTCGACGGCCTGAACCGGCTGTGCGCGATTCTCGCCGGTAACGACGACGACAACGACACCCTGCGCAAGGAAAGCGCGGCCATCACCTTCTTCTCCAGCGTGCAGCAAACGCTCAATCCGGCGAGCCTGCCCGAGCGTGCCGTGAGCGGCCAACTCGCGCGCGCCGCGGAGTACATCGCCGAAAACTGCACGCGCGCGCTGAAACTCGACGATGTGTGCGAAGCCACCGGGCTGTCCGCGTCGCACCTGATACGCGCGTTCAAGCTGCGCTACGGCATGACGCCCCACGCGTATCTGATCAACCGACGCATCCAGTACAGTCGCGCGCAACTGCGGCGCGGGGCACTGATCGCCGATGTCGCGCTCGATGCCGGCTTCGCCGATCAGGCGCATTTGCAGCGCACCTTCGAGCGGCTGGTGGCGGCGACGCCGGGCCAATATCGCAGCGGAGCGTGACGCGGCATGAAGCCGCCTCAGGAAGCAGGCGCGGCTCGCGTCACTCCACAAGCAGATACATTGCACTGAGCGCGAGCAGCGCCGCCATCACGCGATTGAACACCCGGACCCGCTTCGCTTCACGCAGATGCCTGCGCAAAAACGTGCCGGCATACGCCCAGCTCGCGATCGATAGATAGCAGATCACGAAGTACAGCACCGTGAATTGCCAGACGAGCCCGCCGTCGCCGCCTGCCGCATACGCGCCCATGCCGGCCAGCGACGCGAGCCACGCCTTCGGATTGAGCCATTGCATGGCCGCGCCGTGCGCGAACGACGGCCCGCGCGGCGGCTTGTCCGCGCCGAGCTGGCCGTCATCGATGGTGAGCTTGTAGGCCATGTAGAGCAGAAAGCCCACGCCCGCCCATTTGACGATCTCGATCAGATTGGGAAAGCGCGCGAGCAATTCGTGCAGGCCGAGGCCGATCAACAGAAGCAGCAACGTGAAACCGACCGTCGCGCCAGTGACGTGCCGCAGACTCGCGGCGAGCCCGTGCTGCGCGCCGGCGCTCAGCGCGACGACGTTGACCGGGCCGGGAGAAATGGAACTGGCGAGCGCGAACGCGGCCATCGAGAGTAATGCGGTCATCGGATGCCTCGAAACGTGAGTGTGCGAATGGATTGCGACGCTCAACGGTAACGAGGCGGCGAGGGCATGTATTGAAGGAAATTGCCCAGTCGATAAGAAGTTAAAACCGCTGCGGCTTCAACGGTTCACAAAAACATTAGGTAATGACGCGATGATTCGATAACAAACACGCGTTTGAATTTAAAAAAGAAATACGCGCAAACGTTACCGAGGAAAAACAATTTTTGAATTATCAGGTAAATTCTATTTATCGAAACTTATGATATGCCCCTATGCAGCGGGCGATTATTCGGCCCGATAAACAGTCCGAAGCCTCGAAAATGCGTGATTCCACTTGCGTATGGATTCGCTATCTGCTCGGTGCTCTGTCCCAACAAACCGGAAGCGTAGTGAGCACTTCGACAAACTGAGTCCCGCCGTTGGAAACGCAGAGCACATGATCCACAAAAGAAAGGCCCGGTTTCGCGTCTTGATCGCACGGGCGCGCAGATGGCGGATGCCACGCGATGGCGTCATCTACGCGGGATGCGGCGTGGTGCTCGCAATGCTCGCGCTGTGTGGCTACGCGCTGTATCAGAGCCGCGAGGATGCGATTGCGCGCGCACTCGATTCGACGCGCGATGTCGCGACGATCACCGAGCGCGACATCGCGCGCAATTTCGAGCTGTACGCGCTGTCGCTGCAGGCCGTCGCCGATGGCCTCGGGCGTCCGGGCGTGCTCGATTCGCCGCGTTTGCGGCGCGAGATCCTGTTCGATCGCGCGGCGACCGGGCAATACGTCGGCGCGATGGTGGTGATCGACGCACTGGGCAACGTCGTGATCGATTCGGATAGCGACGTGCCGCGCGGGGGAAACCTCTCGGACCGTCCGTACTTCAGGATTCATCGTGAAGATCCGGATCTCGGGCTCGATGTCAGCGCGCCGTACAACTCGAGACTCAGACCCGGTTCGCGTAGCATCGCGCTGAGCCGGCGACTGTCCCGGCCTGACGGATCGTTTGCGGGAATCGTCGCGCTCGGTATCGATCAGGAGTATTTCGCGAGCCTGTTCGCGGATCTGCGGATCGGGCAGCATGGCTCGGTGTCGATCGTCAGAACGGACGGCACGATCATCGTGCGACGGCCCGACGATCGACACGTGACGGGCAGCGACATCAGCAAGACGCCGTTCTTCCAGCACCTGCTCGCGAAAGACGAGGGCAGCTTTATCGCGTCTTCGCCGCTCGACGGCGCCGAGCGGCTTTACTCGTTCAGACGGATTCCGCAATTGCCGCTGATCGTGCTGGTCGCCGAGGCGACCGACGATATCTATGCGGGCTGGTGGGGGCGCGCGCTGACGATCGGTTCGCTGATGCTGATCTTCGGGATCGGCGTGATCGTGTTGGCGGCGTGGCTCGGCGCCGAGTTGCGGCGTCGACAGCGGGTGGAGCACGAG
Organism: Paraburkholderia sp. UCT2; assembly: GCF_014397665.1. Classification (NCBI taxonomy): domain Bacteria; kingdom Pseudomonadati; phylum Pseudomonadota; class Betaproteobacteria; order Burkholderiales; family Burkholderiaceae; genus Paraburkholderia; species Paraburkholderia sp. UCT2. The sequence goes on along the minus strand of NZ_VZQO01000001.1, from coordinate 153,145 downwards.
CTCGAACGGCTTGCCGGCACGGACGGACTCACCGGCCTGCCCAATCGCCGCGCGCTGTGCGAAACGCTCGAGCGCGAATGGCTGCGCGCGCGCCGCACGGGCAGCGTGTTATCGCTGCTGTTCGTCGATATCGATCACTTCAAAGCCTATAACGATACCTACGGTCACCAGGCCGGCGACGTCGCGCTGACCGCGGTCGCGCGCTGCATCCGCAGGGTGATCCAGCGGCCGGGCGATTGCGTCGGTCGATACGGCGGCGAGGAGTTCGTCGTGGTGCTGCCGGATACCGACGCCGCCGGTGCCGGGGTGGTCGGCGAGAACATCCGCGTGGCGATCGGCGAGTTGGACATCGCGCACCAGGGCTGCGAGTTCGGTCGCGTGACGGTCAGCATCGGCGCGACCACGTCGCGGTCGGATCGGGTGACGGATGTCAGCGTCGTCGTTCGGGCTGCCGATGAGGCGTTGTATACGGCGAAGGCCGGTGGCAGGAATAGGGTTGCGCAAATGGGAGTTGGGTGACCGGTCGCTCCTGATTTTTCTGCACCGGAAATGAAGAAGGGTTGCGACGCTTTCGCGTGCAACCCTTTCTGATTTCCGCGACGTGCTACCTCGCGCCGGTTGTCGATGCCTGGATTAGAACGAGCCAGCGATAACGCGCACCAGCCCACTGCGCAGCGGCGGCGCTGCTTCAGCGAACTCGAGATTCACCTTGTTGGCGACGCTCAAGATGCGGGTCTGATACGTACGATAGTTCGTATCTTCGCTGTAGGTCACGGTTGTGCCGCCACTGTTGCCTTGGTGCAGGTTGTGTGTGGAGTTTTCGTGGCTCGCTACGCCACTGTGCTGGCGCTCCTTGATTTGCACGTCGGTAATGGCGGTGTAGTACACGTCTTTAACTGCAGCGTTGGCGACCAGTTCGATCAGGCCGCCCGCGAGGGCCGCGCCAGCGATCGGCGCGGCATGTGTGCTACCAAACGATGCCGCGGCGGCCGCGCCAAGAAAGGCACCGCCAAGAGGGGCGCCATATCCGCCGAATGCTTCCTGGGCCGCCGACGGAGCGACCTTGCCTACCTGCAGGATGTTTGCCTGAAGAATATATTGCGCATGGTCGGGGTCTCCGACGATGCGGTATCCCTTGCCCGAGACGGCCGCTTTCACGTCAGCCGCGATGTCGAAATCAGGCTTGTCGGAGGTATTGCGAATCTGCACGAAAACAGTCTTTTTCGAATCGGCGACCGGGTCCAGGAAGATCGTGTCCGACATCTTTGTCTGGACATCCAGGTCGTGCTTGCTGATCGCAACCTGGGTCGCCGCACACCCGGTCAGCAAGCTGGTGGTGCCGGCCGTAGCCAGAAGAACTGCTGTAAGTGCAAGTTTGTTCAATTTCATAACTTCCCCTGTGTTTCTGCAGCAGATCACTACGGTCCCCTGCTGCACGCTGGCCAATCATTTGAATTAATTTCTTCGCAGATACCCGTCCTTGCATTCTTGTGAGGAAAGGAAGGGCATGTGGAATGTCGGCCGCTAGCTTGAGAATCTTTAGGGTTAGAAGTGAAATTATGCTAACTGGTTAATGGCATGGCCATTACGCGGGAGCGGGTGTTGGGCGTATGGTGATAGGGTCGCCAGCTTGCGTAATCTCGCAGTAGTTTGCGAATGGGCGTGCCGCAGCCGGGTTGTCCCATTTACCGGCACAGGCGACAGAACGCAAAAAGCCCGGTCGCAGTGACCGGGCTTTTTGCTTGAATCTGGTGGTGGGGCGTGAGTGACTCGAACACTCGACCTACGGATTAAGAGTCCGCTGCTCTACCAACTGAGCTAACGCCCCAACAGAAGCGAAATTATGCAGGATCTTTTTGAGATTGCCAAGCCCTTTTCGCAGTGTTATTAAAACGATCGCATCGCCCGAACTTGAGCGTTCCCTCGACAAAGCCGCCATCCCGAAAACATCGACGCGTCCAACGCTGCCGGTATCATGTCGCGGACACCTCCCGCACGCAGCATCGCGGCTTTCGCCCGGGGATTCCCATGGATGACAAAGAGATTACGGAGCTGCTCGACCGAGTTCTCGCCCCCTGGGTCCGGGCGCTCACGTTGACGCCGATCAAGGTCGACGAGGAAAGTGCCACGCTGCGTCTGCCGTTCTCTGGCGAGTGGCGACACTCGGGCGGCAAGATCAGCGGCCAGGTATTCATGGCGGCCGCGGACACGGCGATGGTCGTCGCCATCACCGCCGCGCTCGGCGGCTTCAAGCCGATGAGCACGGTGTCGCTGAATATCAACTTCATGCGCGCGGTCCGCAAGGGCGATGTGCTGATCAAGGCGCGCGTGCTGCGCATGGGCCGCAATCTCGTGTTTGGCGAAGTCGAACTGTTCGACGAAGGCGGCAACATGGCGGTTCAAGCCACTACGACTTACGCGCTGCTCGAGTGAATGCGCGTCGGACCCGAGGGCGCCGCCAACACAATCTGCGCGCAGCAAGAGCAAAGGAAAGCAAGGAAAAGCAGCATGTTCGATCAGGTCGTATTCGCCGGCGGCGGCAACCGCTGCTGGTGGCAGGCGGGTTTCTGGGACGTCGTGCAGCCGCAACTCGACATCCGTCCGCGCGTGATCACCGGCATTTCGGCCGGCGCCGCAACCGCGTGCATGATTTACACGCGCGGCGACTCCGACTGGGTTATGCGCTATTACGAAGACGCACTGCGCCACAATACGCGCAACGCCTACTGGGGCAATCTGCTGCGCGGCGAGTCGGTGTTCCCGCATTACCGGATCTACCGTCAGGCGCTGCTCGATATCTATGGCGACAAGTTTTCCAGGCTCGCGCAGGCGCCGGAAATCCGCATCGGCGTGTCGCATCTGCCGCGCTGGCTCGGCGCGAGAAGTGCGGTCGCGGCAGGGCTGGTCGCGTACAACATCGAAAAATACGTGCGCAAGACGCTGCATCCGACGCTCGGTCGGACGCTTGGCTTTCATCCGGAATTCGTGCGCGCGCAGGATTGCGCGAGCGTCGACGAGTTGGCCGACCTGATCCTGCAATCGTCGAGTACACCGCCGTTCACGCCGGTTCTGCGGCGCAACGGCCGGCCGGTGCTGGACGGCGGCATGGTCGACAACGTGCCGGTCGGCGCGCTAGATGCCGACGCGCCGGGCAACGTGCTCGTGATGGTCACGCGTCTTTATCCGCGGCCGCAGATGTTCGTCGTGCCACACGGCGTCCAGCAGCGGCTTTACGTGCAACCGTCGCGCAAGGTGCCGATTTCGAGTTGGGATTACACGAGTCCGTCACAGATGGTGCACGCCTATAACCTTGGCCGTGCCGACGGTGAGGTCTTCCTTGAACGCATCCCTGCATTGATGGAGGCGGGAGCGCACGAAGCGCGATGAGCGACGCGGCGGGCGGGGCGGGCACACATCTGATCCGCTGGCCGCCTCGCCCACCAATCACCGCCGACGCCCGCCCTGCAACGCCTCCGGATTCGCGACACTGGCGGTATCGCCGGCATCGAACGCGAGGATGTTGTTGAACGCCGCCGAAAAATACAGTTCGTAGCTCTCCCGCTCCACGTAGCCGATGTGCGGCGTGCAGATCACGTTCTCCATGCGCAGCAGGCTGTAGCCTTGCAGGATCGGCTCGCTTTCGTAGACGTCGATCGCGACCATCCCCGGACGGTTGTGCGACAGCGCGTTCACCAGCGCACTCTCTTCGAGCAGCTCGGCGCGGCTCGTGTTCACGAGCAGCGCGGTCGGTTTCATGCGCATCAAATCGTCCTGCTTGACGATGCCACGCGTGTCGTCGTGCAGACGCAGATGCAGGGACAGCACATCGCTGGTCTCGAACAGTTCCTCACGACTCGCCGCGACGCTGTAGCCATCGGCGCGAGCGGCTTCGCGCGAGTGCTCGCGGCCCCAGATCAGCACGTTCATGCCGAACGCCTTGCCATAGCCAGCGAGGAGTCGGCCGATCTTGCCGTAGCCCCAGATCCCTAGCGTCTGTCCGCGCAGCACTTGCCCCAACCCGAAGTTCGGCGGCAGCGCCGACGTCTTCAGCCCCGACTGCTGCCAGGCGCCCTGTTTAAGGTTTGCCACGTATTGCGGAATACGCCGTTGGGCGGCCATGATGAGTGCCCACGTCAGTTCGGCCGGCGCGACCGGGGAACCGCTGCCCTCGAGCACGGCAATGCCGCGCTCGGTACAGGCCGCTAGATCGATGTGGCTCGACACTTTGCCAGTCTGACTGATCATGCGCAAACGCGGCAGCTTGTCGAGTAGTTGCGATGTGATGCGGGTACGTTCGCGAATCAGAACGAGGGCGTCGACTTCCGCAAGACGGCTCGCAAGTTGTCCGAGACCGCGCACGGTATTGTTGAATACTTTGACTTCCTGGTCGGCCAGCAATTGAAAGCAGTCGAGCTTGCGAACGGCGTCCTGGTAATCGTCGAGGATGGCAATCTTCATGGTATGTAATTTGCGGCGCACCTTGTTGGTGCGAACGGAATGTTATGCTGACTGTCCCACCATGTGACTTAGGTCACACGTTAGTCTGGCTAGATGCCCTACCGTAGAAGCTGTCGCACACAAAAGAACGGCAACGCTACGTGAAGGCGAATTGAGAACGTTTTTAGCAGTTTGTTGCGTGTTGAGGCAAGCCGCTTTACACAAGGTTGCAGAAGCCTTGTAGGAAGCGCGCCTCCGCCTGGCAAGCTGTGTGGCCCAGGACGATCTGCGCAATCATGCGCCGCCAGTGGAAAATTGACACGTCGGCGCGATGAATTCAATGCCTCTCGCATGCAGCGTCCCCGGGCTTGTACCGTTTTTCTATTGCTTCAAACGGAGACAAGTCGATGAATCATCCCTCGTTCGAAGGCCAGCCCACTATCGAGGCGCCCACATGGATCAAACACCGCAAGCTGATCGACTGGGTCCAGCGCATCGCCGCGCTGACCAAGCCTGAAAAAGTGGTCTGGTGCGACGGCTCGCAGGAAGAATATGACCGCCTGTGCGCGCAGTTGGTCGAAGCCGGAACCCTGAAGAAACTCAACCCCGCCAAGCGTCCCAATTCCTATCTCGCCTGGTCCGATCCGTCCGACGTCGCGCGCGTCGAGGATCGCACCTTCATCTGCTCGCAGCACGCAGAGGATGCTGGCCCCACCAACAACTGGATCGCCCCGGCCGAAATGCGCTCGACGCTCGACGGCCTGTTCGATGGCGCGATGCGCGGCCGCACGATGTACGTGGTGCCGTTCTCGATGGGCCCGCTCGGCTCGCCGATCGCGCATATCGGCGTCGAGTTGAGCGACAGCCCGTACGTCGCGACCAATATGCGCATCATGACGCGCATGGGCCGCAAGGTGTATGACGTGCTCGGCGAGGACGGCGAGTTCGTGCCGTGCGTGCATTCGGTCGGCGCGCCGCTCGCGGAGGGCGAGCAGGACGTGTCGTGGCCTTGCAACAAGACCAAGTACATTGTGCATTTCCCCGAATCGCGCGAAATCTGGAGCTTTGGCTCGGGCTATGGCGGCAATGCGCTGCTCGGCAAGAAGTGCTTCGCGCTGCGCATCGCATCGACGATGGGCCGCGACGAGGGCTGGCTCGCCGAACACATGCTGATTCTCGGCGTCACCTCGCCGGACGGGCGCAAGCATCACGTGGCGGCGGCGTTTCCGTCGGCGTGCGGCAAGACCAACTTTGCGATGCTGATCCCGCCGGCGGGCCTGAACGGCTGGAAAATCTCGACGATCGGCGACGACATCGCGTGGATCAAGCCGGGCAAGGACGGCCGCCTGTACGCGATCAATCCGGAAGCCGGCTACTTCGGCGTTGCGCCGGGCACGAGCGAAAAGACCAACTACAATGCGCTCGCCACGTTGAAGGAAAACGTGATCTTCACGAACGTCGCGCTGACCGACGACGGCGACGTCTGGTGGGAAGGCATGACCGACGAGCCGCCGGCGCATCTGATCGACTGGCAGGGCAAGGACTGGACGCCGGCCGAGGCAAAGGAAACCGGCCGCAAGGCGGCGCATCCGAACGCGCGCTTCACGGCGCCGGCTTCGCAGTGCCCGTCGATCGACGCGGACTGGGAAAACCCGGCCGGTGTCGCAATCGACGCATTCATCTTCGGTGGCCGCCGCTCGACCACCGTGCCGCTCGTCACCGAAGCGCGCAACTGGGTCGAGGGCGTCTACATGGCGGCGACGATGGGCTCTGAAACCACCGCCGCGGCGGCTGGGCAACAGGGCGTGGTGCGCCGCGATCCGTTCGCGATGCTGCCGTTCTGCGGCTACAACATGAGCGACTATTTCACTCATTGGCTGAAGACCGGCGAGCGTCTGCGGCAGTTGAGCGCGAAGCTGCCGAAAATCTTCTGCGTGAACTGGTTCCGCAAGGGCGCGGACGGCAAGTTCGTGTGGCCTGGCTTCGGCGAGAACATGCGCGTGCTGAGCTGGATGGTCGGCCGCATCGAAGGCACCGCGCAGGGCGAAGAGCATGCGTTCGGCATTTCGCCGCACTATGAGGACATCGACTGGAGCGGGCTGAACTTCAGCCGCGAGCAGTTCGAGCAGGTGATTTCCGTCGATGACGCTGCATGGCGCGACGAGCTCGTGTTGCACACGAAGCTGTTTGACACGCTGCAACACGGTCTGCCGCCGGCACTGACTGAGGCGAAGCGCGCGCTCGAGGAAAAACTCACAGCGTGATTATGTGAGTGCTCACTCAGCATAAAAAGCCGCCCTCGGGCGGTTTTTTCGTTGGGTGCCCGGTTTATTTCCGTTTTTTCGAGTTCCGCAACGGCCGAACGACCGTTGCGTCTGTTCGAACAAAAAAGACAGAGCAAGCTGCAGCGCAGCAGATTGTTTTTGATTTGGGAATAATCGCTGGTCCGACCCCGGTTTTATCGACACAGTCGTACCAAAATTGACAATATTTCCTATTTTGCGGGCAACTTCTGCACGATTTTGCGAGTCGTAGGAGAATTCCAAGTTCGCTTCACTGGTTTTCACCAATTGTCAGGAAGCAGTAACAAGGCAGGGAGTCGTCCTATGGATCATTTGCAGTCGATGCGAGTTTTCGTCAAGGTGGCGGATCTCGGCAGTTTTGCCCGCGCCGCGAGCGCCATGGATATTTCCAACGCGGTCGCCACCCGTCACGTTGCCGACCTCGAGGGCCGTCTTGGTACGCGGCTGCTCAATCGCACGACCCGCAGCTTGTCGCTGACCGAATCCGGTCAGGTCTACCTCGAGCGCGCCCGTCAGATTCTCGACGAACTGGAAGACGTCGAACAGATGGTGGTCGCTCGCAATCACGAACCCGTCGGCACGCTACGCATCGTCGCGCCCGTCGTGTTCGGGCTGCATAACCTCGCGCCCGTGCTGCAAACGTACGCGGAGCGCTATCCAAAAGTCATTCCCGACGTCACGCTGGTCGATCGTCAGGTGGACCTCGTCGAGGAGGGCTTCGACGTCGGCGTCGTGATCGCGCGGCAAATGCGCAGCGCGAGTATCGTTACGCGGCGTCTGACCACGGGCTGCATGACCGTCTGCGCGACGCCGGCTTATCTGGAAAAGCATGGCATGCCGACGCGTCCCGAACATCTGCTCGAGCACCCGTGCCTGAGCCTGCCATCCGAATACTGGGGCGATGAACGCGTGTTTACGGGGCCGGAAGGTGAAGTGCGCGTGCGGCCGTCGAACGTGATCGTCGCGAACAACACGGAGATGCTGAGACAGTTTGCGCTGCTCGGCATGGGCACCGCGATTCTGCCGAGCTATCTGATCGGTCGCGACATGACGCGCGGCCGGCTCGTGCGTTTGCTCGGCGATTACCGTTTGCCGCAGGTCGAGATCAATATTGCGTACCCAAGCCGCCGTCACCTGCCGGCCAAGGTGCGCACGTTCATCGACCATCTGGTCGAGCACTTCAACCAGACGCCGAACAGCGTGCTCGGCGAGCAGTGGATCAAGGACGGTCTGGAGCGTCCGGCGACGTCGGCCGCGTTCGAGACTGCCGAGTCGCGCGCACCGGAAGCGTTCGATGGCGCCGAGCCGCTGTCGCGGCTTCTCGATAGCGAGCTGTCGCCGGCGGTGCCGAAGCCGATGACGAAGTCGTCCAATCGCAGTCCACGCCCGACGGCGTTGTCGCCGCTGTAAATCTCTGAATGTCGAAGCCCGCAGCGATGCGGGCCGGCATTAAAAAGGCGCAGTCACCTCAAGTGACTGCGCCTTTTTTCATGGACAGATGCGGACTACACCGCGGGCTGTGCACGGATCGCCGACTGCGGTGGCTAATGTAGCTATTCCTGCTACCACCGCGAGCCGCCGATCCGAATCTCGCCCTACTAGCCGGCTTTTCGCGCCGCGGTCTTTTTCGCCGGTGCCTTCCTGGCCGCCGCGGACTTGGCGGCGGGCGCCTTCTTCGCCGCCACCTTCTTTTCCGCCGGCTCGGCCTTCACGGCCACCGCGGTATCACCTTCGTCCGCTTCCGGCATCGCCTTGGCCGCGGAACGAGCACCCGAAGTCTTCGCCGCTGCGGTCTTCGCCGCCGCCGGCTCCTTCTTCTCGAATTCGAAGCCGATCTTGCCGTCGTTCTGCTTGACGAGGAAAGCTTTGAAGTTACGGCCGGTACGCGACGACTTGAAGTTCGTCAGCAGATCGGTGCGACCCTCCTCGAGCAGTTTGGCCATCTGCTCGCGGGCGATTTCCTGCTGCAGGATCACCTTGCCGGAACGGAAGTCGCACGACTTCGGATTCGCCACCGAGTTTTCGCAGACGTAGCTCATGCCATGCTCGAAAACGCGGCCTTGGCACTTCGGACACGCGCCGACCGGCTGCTGATCGGAGAAGTCGGGCGGCTCGCCGTCTTCGCCGGCCGCGTCCTGGCCGAAGTCGAACTCGAGCTTGTAATTCTTGATCTCGTCGTCGAGCGACAGTTTCAGGATCGCCGAGAACGGCCGCCCCATCTTGCTGCGGAAGCCCGACAGCGGCCCGATCGTCTTGTTCTGCAGCAGTTCTTCGACTTCGGCGATCTCGAACTGACGGCCGCCCGGAATCTTCGAGATCGAGAACTCGCACTTCGAGCACGCGAAACGCCGGTAGTTTTCCTTCACCTGGCCACCGCAATTCGGGCAAGGTGTCTGCAATGTCGCGTAATCGCCCGGGATCGTGTCGGAATCGTATTCCTTCGCGCGCTTGACGATAGTCTGCGTCATGCGCGCGATTTCCTGCATGAACGCGTCGCGTGGCAGGTTGCCGCGCTCCATCTGCGACAGCTTGTATTCCCATTCGCCGGTTAGCTCCGGCGCAGTCAGCTCCTTCACGCCGAGGCCGCGCAGCAGCGTCATCAGCTGGAAGGCCTTGGCGGTCGGAATCAGATCACGGCCTTCGCGGATCAGGTACTTTTCGGTGAGCAGACCTTCGATGATCGCCGCGCGCGTTGCCGGCGTGCCGAGCCCCTTGGCCGCCATCGCTTCGCGCAATTCGTCGTCTTCGACCAGTTTTCCCGCACCTTCCATCGCCGACAGCAGCGTCGCTTCGTTGTAGCGCGCTGGTGGCTTCGTGACCAGTTGCTGTGCGGCGATCTTGTCGGTCTTGACCTTTTCGTCTTTCTGCACCGGCACGAGGTTCGCATCGTCGCCGCTGGTTTCGCGGCCGTAGATCTGCAGCCAGCCCGGCTCGACGAGCACCTTGCCTTCGGTCTTGAAGTGATGGCCGACCACCTCGGTGATACGCGTCGTCACTCGGGATTCGGCGGCAGGGAAGAACACGGCGAGGAAGCGCTTCACGACGAGGTCGTAGAGCTTCTGCTCCGGCTCGGACAGATTCTTCGGCGCCTGCAGCGTCGGGATGATTGCGAAGTGGTCGCTGATCTTCGAGTTGTCGAAGATGCGCTTGTTCGGTTTCACCCAGCCCTTGTCGAGCACCTGCTTCGCGAACGGCAGGTAGTTGTTGCTCTCCTTGAGCATGCCGAGCGTCTGCTTGACCGTGTCCAGATAGTCTTCCGGCAGCGCGCGCGCGTCGGTTCGCGGATAGGTCAGTACCTTGTGCTTTTCGTACAGCGCCTGAGCGAGACCCAGCGTGTTCTTTGCCGAAAAGCCGAAGCGGCCGTTGGCTTCTCGCTGCAGACTGGTCAGGTCGAAGAGCGCGGGCGACAGCTGCGTCGACGGTTTCGACTCCTCGGTCACCGTGCCGAGCTGGCCGCGGCAAGCCGCGACGATCGTCTCTGCCGCTGGCAACGCCCAGAGGCGCGAATCGCGCTTCTCCGGATCGAACTCGTCGCGCTTGAATTTCGGGTCGAACCAGCGGCCTTCGTAGAAGCCGGCCGCGCAGACGAACTCCGCCTTCACTTCCCAGTAGTCGCGCGGCACGAAGCGTCGAATCTTCTCTTCGCGCTCGACGACGATCGATAGCGTCGGCGTCTGCACGCGCCCGACCGTGGTCAGGAAAAAGCCGCCGCCCTTGCTGTTGAACGCGGTCATCGCGCGTGTGCCGTTGATGCCAACGAGCCAGTCCGCCTCCGAGCGGCAACGCGCCGCGTCGGCGAGCGGCTGCATCTCTTCGTCGCTGCGCAGACGCGCGAAACCGTCGCGAATGGAGCCGGCCGTCATCGACTGCAGCCACAGCCGTTGCACCGGCTGTTTGGCTTTCGCGTGCTGCGCGATCAGGCGGAAAATCAGTTCGCCCTCGCGCCCCGCGTCGCATGCGTTGATCAGACGGTCGATGTCCTTGCGCTTCATCAGCCTGGTGAGCACCTTCAGGCGCGACTCGCTCTTCGCGATCGGATTCAGATCGAAATGCGGAGGAATGACGGGCAGATTGGCAAAGCTCCACTTGCCGCGCTTGACTTCGTAGTCGTCGGGCGCGGCGATTTCCAGCAGGTGGCCCACTGCCGACGAAAGGACGTAGTCGTCGCTTTCGTAGTACTCGTCATGCTTGGTAAAGCCGCCCAAAGCGCGCGCGATGTCGTTCGCGACAGAAGGCTTTTCGGCGATGATCAGTGCTTTGGACATGACTCGATGTGAGGTTGGTAGATCCGGGTTGGTGGCCTTGAGGGCCAACATGGCGCGCGACGCTCGCTTGAGACCTCTTTCGACCCAATAACGACCGCTTTATAGCACAAGGTGCGAACCCAACGGGTCAAGTGCCATAAAAGCGCGTCATCATAATTGCGCGTCCAGAGGTTGATCAACTGCGGCAAACGCCGCGTGCGGACAGCGATGCCAGCCGCGATGCTGTCCCAAATGATCGGCGGGGACCTGTGCCGCAAGTCGCGCGTCGCGAGGCTTTCCGTTTGACCGGGCGGCGCGCGAGGCCGCCTTCAGGCGACCGCCAGCGCCGGCCGCAGCTTTGGCGCACCGGTTACGCCGGGCAGCGCGGTCAGATCCGACAGCATCCGCTCGACGATCGACACCTGTGGCAAAACCGTACCGAAAAACCGTGTCGTCACCGAGTCTTCGATCAGGACGGTCGGGAAATTCTCGACGTCCAGATCGTCGAACCGATCCGCATGAGTTTCGATGTCGATCCATGCGAAACAGACTTCCGGGTGCCGCTCGGCCAGTTGGTTGAAGGAGACCCGGTACTCGCGACACGTTCCGCACCACTCCGCGCACAGGCATGCAACGAACAGCGTGTCGGGTTCGTTGACGCGCTCGGCGATCCGGTCCTGGTCGGTGTCGAGGTTCAGCGCGGGCATGAAGTGATTTCCTTGTGTGTTTTGTCGGGTGCTTTGGCGCGAATGTAGCATGGCCGGTCGCGAAAAGTTGCCAATCTGCATTGACGCCGGTCAGTCTCGGCTCAGTCATGATGGGCTCGCATGAAGCGGCCGCCGGGCAGCAGCGTGACCTCGCCGGCGAGTTCGAGCCGGAGCAAGGCGGCGTGCAGGGCGGCGTTCTCCATCTCGGTACGGGCGGCGAGAATTTCAAGCGTGGTCGGCGAATGGCCGAGCGCGGCGAGCAGACGCTGTGCGTCAGGGGCGAGCGCCGGCTGCGGGGCCGGCCCGGACGCCGGTGCGTCGGCGAAGGCTGCGGTCGTAGCGGGCAAAGCGGTCCCACCCGACGAAACGTGCAAACCCGCATGCTCCAGCGGCACGGCCCGCTTCGCCGAGCGTCTCGCATCGCCCGCCGGCCGCGGGGCAAAACCGAGCTCCTCCAGCACCTCGTCAGGCGTTTCCACGAGCCGCGCTCCCTGCTTGATCATCCGATGACAGCCGCGCGACAACGGCGCGTAAATCGATCCGGGCAACGCGAACACGTCGCGCCCCATCTCATTGGCAAGCCGCGCGGTAATGAGCGAACCGGAACGCATAGCCGCCTCGACGATCACGACTCCGCTGACCAGTCCAGCGATCAGCCGGTTGCGCTGTGGGAAGTTGGCGGCGCGTGCCGACGTGCCGAGCGGCCACTCCGAGAGAATCGCACCCTGCGCGGCGATCTGCCGCGCGAGCGCTTGATGCGCGGCGGGATAGACGAGGTCCGCGCCGGTGCCTACCACCGCGACCGTTCCGCCGACACCTTCCAACCCGCCCCGATGCGCGGCGCCGTCGATGCCGAGTGCGAGCCCCGATACGACCGTCACGCCCGCCGCCGACAGTTCTCGCGCGAACCGCCGCGCATCCTCGATGCCCTGCGGCGTCGCGCTGCGGCTGCCGACCAGCGCGACCGCGCGCGTATGCAGCAAATCAAGCCGGCCCTTTATATATAGGAGCGGTGGCGGATCGGGGATCGTCAGCAGCGCGGGCGGATAGGCGGGATCGTCGAGCGTGACGATCTGGTTGCCCGGCTGCTCGCGCCATGCGAGCACTGCATCGAGCTGGCCGTCGAACGCTGGACCCGGCGGCGCCAGCACCGCGCGCGCCGCGGCGTCACCGGCGACCTCCGCGAGCGTCTCCGGCGACTGCGCCAACAGCGCCTGCGGCAGCCCGAATGCGCCCAGCAACAGGCGCAACGCCGCGGGTTTTAGGCCCGGCGCAAGTGACAACCGCAGCCAGGCGGCAAGTTCGATACGGGTCGCGGGCAAGGTCTGCATGCGGGTCGCTCCTCTGGCGGGGCCTGCGGGCAGGCGGGCGCCATGCTAAAATTTTCATCATCCGAAATAAAAACGCGGAAATAAAACGGCAATGAGCCGCGAATAATCGCGGCGCCGCGCTTACCGGCGCGGGTTCGTCGTCGGGCGCACGAGGCGCGTTGAATCGAACCGGTTCGACATCATCTATCCTCTGCGTATTACGACGGGCTCACAACCTGGCCAAATGGCCAACGCGAGCCTCCAACGGTTGGCGGCGTCTCAAATCACACTCGAAATCATGGCTTTACTGAGCATCCTCAATTACCCGGACAAACGGCTGCACAAGGTGGCGAAGCCAGTCCCGGAGGTCAACGACCGTATCCGCCGTCTCGTCGCGGACATGGCCGAAACGATGTACGCGGCGCCCGGCGTCGGCCTCGCCGCCACCCAGGTGGACGTGCACGAACGCGTGATCGTGATCGACGTGTCGGAAACGCACGACGAACTGCTCGCGTTCATCAATCCGGAAATCGTCTGGTCGAGCGATGAGAGGAAGTTGTCGGAAGAGGGCTGCCTGTCGGTGCCCGGGATCTACGACAACGTCGAGCGTGCCGAGAAAGTGCGCGTGCGTGCGCTCAACGAGAAGGGCGAAACGTTCGAGCTCGATTGCGAGGGGCTGCTCGCCGTGTGCATCCAGCACGAGATGGATCACCTGATGGGCCATGTGTTCGTCGAGTATCTGTCGCCGCTGAAGCAAACGCGCATCAAGAGCAAGATGAAGAAGCTCGCCCACGCGATGTAACGCGCTTTCAACTTGCCTACCGCCCCATTCATGAGTCATTCGTTGCGCGTCATCTTTGCCGGCACACCGGAATTCGCCGCGGCCGCGCTGGCCGCGATTCATGGCGCCGGGTTTGCCGTGCCGCTCGTCTTGACGCAGCCGGACCGGCCGGCGGGTCGCGGCATGAAGCTGCAGGCGAGTCCGGTCAAGCGCTACGCGCAGGAGCACGGCCTCGCGGTTGCGCAGCCCACGTCGCTGCGCCGCGCTGGCAAATATCCACAGGAAGCCGCCGCCGGAATCGAGCAACTGCGCGCGACGCCGCACGATGTGATGGTTGTCGCCGCCTACGGGCTGATCCTGCCGCAGGAAGTGCTCGACATTCCGCGCTTCGGCTGCATCAACATCCACGCGTCGCTGCTGCCACGCTGGCGCGGCGCGGCGCCGATTCATCGCGCGATCGAGGCGGGCGACGCGCAAACCGGCATCACGCTGATGCAGATGGACGCTGGACTCGACACCGGCGCGATGATTTCCGAAGTACGCACCCCCATCTTCGCCGACGACACCACCGCCACGCTGCACGACCGCCTCGCCGGGGACGGCGCGCAACTGATCGTCGACGCACTGATCGAACTCGAGCACAGCGGCAAGCTGACGTCGATCCCGCAACCAACCGACGGCGTGACCTACGCCGAGAAAATCGCCAAGCACGAAGCGGCGCTCGACTGGCGCCGGCCGGCCGAGGCGCTTGCGCGTCAGGTGCGCGCGTTCGACCCGTTCCCCGGCGGCGCCGGCACGCTCGACGACGGCAGCACCGTCAAGATCTGGGCCGCCACCGCCGTAGCCCCGCCGGCGTCGGGCAGCAACAAGGCGCCAGGCACCATCGTCGAGGTTGCGCCCGACGGCGTGCTGGTCGCTTGCGGCGAAGGTGCACTGCGTCTGACGCAATTGCAGAAGCCCGGCGGCAAGCGCCTGCCGGTGCGCGAATTCCTTGCTGGCTCGCCGCTCGCCGCAGGTCAGCGCTTCCAGCTTCCCGAGGCGCAATAAGCGCGTCTCGCACGCCGGAGCATCGTCCATTCGGCCGGTGTTCTCCGCGCCCGCCGCGAGCGTGACGCGCGTTAGAATCCTCCATGCAGCAGACCAGGTTTTCGAGGGTTCGTCACATGTTCGGCATCGTCCATTTCGAGTTTTTCATCGTCGCGGTTTTTCTCCTGAACATCACGCCGGGGCCGGATACCGCTTATATCGTCGGGCGCAGCGTCGCCCAGGGCCGCGGCGCGGGGCTGATGTCGGCGCTCGGCATTTCGGCGGGCTGCTGCATTCACTCGCTTGCCTGCGCGTTTGGACTGACCGCGCTGCTGGCCGCGTCGGCCACGGCGTTCACCATCGTCAAATTCGTCGGCGCGATTTATCTGATCTATCTGGGGGTGCGCCTGATCTTCACGAAACCGGCCGCGGATGCGCCCGCCGGCGATGCGCGCGCGTCGTCCACGCCGAAGTCGCTGCGGCAGTTGTTCCTGCAAGGCTTCTGGACCAACGTTCTGAACCCGAAAGTCGTGCTGTTCTTCGTGTCGTTCTTCCCGCAATTCGTCACGACGGGCAGCGAACACAAGACCTTCGCGCTTCTCACGCTCGGCGCGGTCTTCGTGCTGATGAGCATGGTCTGGAACAGCTTCGTCGCGTGGATCGCGGGCAGCGTCACGCAGCGTTTCTCGGGCAAACCGGCGGTCAAGCGCTGGCTCGATCGCGGCGTCGGCAGCGCGTTCGTCGGGCTGGGCATCAAACTCGCGAGCGCCTCGCGATGATTGAATTTTCCCGCATCGCCCCTATCTAACATTTCGCTTACAATCTGGCGCCGCAATCGCGCGGCACGGAGATGAAGGCCACGCTCGGGGCAAGGAGTTGCAGACATGTTTAACTGGGTGAAAACCGCGATGTTGATGGCCGCGATTACGGCCCTTTTCATCGTGATCGGCGGGATGATCGGCGGGTCGCGCGGCATGATGGTCGCGCTCGTGATCGCCCTTGGGATGAATTTCTTCTCGTACTGGTTCTCCGACAAGATGGTCCTGCGCATGTACAACGCGCAGGAAGTCGACGAAAACAGCGCGCCGCAGTTCTATCGGATGGTGCGCGATCTCGCCACGCGCGCGAACCTGCCGATGCCGCGCGTCTACCTGATCAACGAAGACGCGCCGAACGCGTTCGCCACCGGCCGCAACCCGGAGCACGCGGCAGTCGCGGCGACCACCGGCATTCTGCGCGTACTGTCCGAGCGCGAAATGCGCGGCGTAATGGCGCACGAACTCGCGCACGTGAAGCATCGCGACATTCTGATCTCGACGATTTCGGCGACCATGGCCGGCGCGATTTCCGCGTTGGCGAACTTCGCGATGTTCTTCGGCGGCCGCGACGAAAACGGCCGTCCCGCCAACCCGATCGCGAGCATCGCGGTTGCGCTGCTCGCGCCGATTGCGGGTGCGTTGATCCAGATGGCGATTTCGCGTGCGCGCGAATTCGAAGCCGACCGGGGCGGCGCGCAGATTTCGGGCGACCCGCAGGCACTGGCGTCGGCGCTCGACAAGATCCATCGCTATGCGAGCGGCATTCCGTTCCCGACGGCCGAGGCGCATCCGGCCACCGCGCAGATGATGATCATGAATCCGCTGTCGGGCGGCGGTATCGCGAGTCTGTTCTCGACGCACCCTGCGACCGAGGAACGCATCGCGCGTTTGATGGAAATGGCGCGCACCGGGCGCTTCGACTGAGGCGCCGCGTCGCTCGGCGCGTCGAGCCTGAAGTACTGAAGAGCGGGCCCGCGAGGCCCGCTTTTTTTCACACCGTTCGTCGCCACTGCGCGACAGCGTCTGCGGCCACCACCCACGCATGGCGGCGCCCCACCGGCGCCACGCTACAATGTGCGCTGATTGCGCCGCGCGCACCGTGCGGCTTGCCCTTGTTCCCTTCATGACTTCAAAGCCTTCCTCGCGTTTTGCTTCCTCGTCGGCGCGTTCGCGCGAATCCCGTTTGTCGACGCTGCAACTGTCGCCCGAATCGCTCGGGTTCGCACTCGATTGCGCGGCCCAGGCCGTCGGCGCCGTGCGTCTCGGCGCGGCCCTGCCCGCGGCGCTGCAAAGCGTTTTCGTGGCGGTGCCCGAGGACAACGCCGCAGCGGCGCGCGGCGCGGTGCAGGATATCGCCTATCGCACGATGCGCCGTCTCGCGACCGCCGAGTGGCTGAACGCGAAGCTGGTGAAGAAGGCGCCTCCGCCGCACGTCGCGCATGTGCTCGCGTGCGCGCTCGCGCTGCTCGTCGACGACGAAGCGAGCGCCGCCTATACGCCGTTCACGGTCGTCGACCAGGCGGTCAGGGTGATTGGCGCGCGTCGCGAGTTCGCGTTCGCGAAGGGGCTCGTCAACGCGGTGCTGCGCAACTTCTTGCGCGAGCGCGACACGTTGCTCGCCTCCCTGCAAGCCGATGAAGTAGCGCGCTGGAACTATCCGGCCTGGTGGATCGACGCGGTGAAGCGCGCATGGCCCGAGGCGTGGCAATCGGTGCTGGCCGCCGGCAACACGCAAGGTCCGCTGACGTTGCGCGTGAACGCGCGCCATTCGACGGTCGACGCCTATCTGCAAGTGCTGCAACGCCAGCAGATCGCCGCAAGCAAGGCTGGCGAGTACGCGGTCACGCTCGCGACGCCAATGCCGGTCGAGCGCATTCCGGGCTTCAGCGAAGGTGTCGTGTCCGTGCAGGACGCAGGGGCGCAACTCGCCGCGCAATTGCTCGGCGTGCGCGACGGGATGCGTGTGCTCGACGCATGCGCGGCCCCTGGCGGCAAGACCGGGCATCTGCTCGAACTCGCCAACATTCAAGTGGTCGCGCTCGAAAGCGATGCGTCTCGCGCGCGCCGCATCGGCGAAAACCTGCGGCGTCTGAAGCTCGAAGCGGAAGTGCGCATCGGCGACGCGGGCAACCCCGCGCAATGGCACGACGACCTCGACCAGCCGTTCGACCGCATCCTCGCCGACGTGCCGTGCTCGGCGTCGGGCATCGTGCGGCGTCATCCGGATATTCGCTGGCTGCGTCGTCAGTCCGATATCGCCGCGCTCGTCGCCGAACAGCGCCGCATTCTCGACGCGCTGTGGCCGCTCGTGAAACCGGGCGGCGAGTTGCTTTACGTTACCTGTTCGATCTTTCCCGAAGAGGGCGAGTTGCAGGCACAGTGGTTTGGAAACCAGCACCAGGATGCGGTACGATTGGACGCGCCGGGGCAGCTTTTACCCTCAGTTGCCCGCGCGCCCGCCGACCCATCGGCCGGTTCTCATGCTGGACGACCTGCTGAATTCAGCGCCGGCACGGACTCAGACCACGACGGATTTTTCTACGCGCGCTTTCAGAAACGGTGACCATAAAACGCTTCTTCCCGCTTCGGCTCGCTGCCGTGCTCTGGATCGCGCTGGCCGTCTGGCTTGCAGCGCCGGGCGCGGCGCACGCTGACTCGATAGCGGTGCAGCGGGCGTCGCTGCAGGCCGACAACGGCGGCTGGAGTCTCGACGCGCATTTCGAATTCCAGCTGAACAGCAATCTCGAAGACGCGGTCAATAAAGGCATTCCGCTTTATTTCACGACCGATTTCGAACTGAGCCGGCCGCGCTGGTACTGGTTCGACGAGCAGCCGGTCAGCGTGTCGCAAAGTTTGCGGCTGTCGTTCCAGCCACTCACGCGCGAATATCGCGTGTCGAGCGTGCAGTCGGGCGGCTTGCAACTCGGCTTTTCCACGCTCAACGATGCGCTCGCGGTGATCAAGCACGTGACGTCGTGGCACGTGATCGACCGCAATCAGGTGCGGGTCGGCGAAACCTATAACGCGTCCGTGCGCATGCAACTCGACATCGGGCTGATGCCCAAGCCGTTCCAGATCGACGCGGTGAACAACCGCGACTGGAACCTCGCCTCCGATTGGAAGCGCTTCACTTTCACGGCCGCCGATCGTGCTAAATAAAGTGCGCTCATCTTCCACCAGTGTCAGCAGCATCGTCGTGCGCGTGCTCGTGTCGACGGTCGCGGTGACGGCCGTGTTGCTGCTCGTGTTGCTGGCCGCCGCCAGCGCGAACACCGAATTCTTCGACCGCTATTACCAGTGGCTGTATGCGGCCAACGTCGCGGTCGCATTGATCTTTCTGCTGGTGGTGGCGACGCTCGTCGTCATCATCATCGTGCGATTACGCACGGGCAAATTCGGCACACGGCTGCTCGCGAAGCTCGCGTTCTTCATGGCGCTGGTCGGTGTGGTGCCGGGCGGCATCATCTACATCGTGTCGTATCAGTTCGTGTCGCGCAGCATCGAATCGTGGTTCGACGTGAACGTCGAAACCGCGCTCGCGTCCGGCCTCAACCTCGGGCGCGGCATGCTCGACGCGTCGCTGTCCGATCTGCAGACGAAGGCGCGTCTGATGTCCGAGCAGCTCGCGAGCGCGGATGCGGCCGGCACCACGTTGACGCTGCTGCGTTTGCGCGACCAGTTCGGCGTGCAGGACGCGACGATCGTCGAGCCGACCCGCAGCATGTCTGGCGCGACGCCGGACATGCACGTGGTCGCGCAGGCATCCGGCAACTACGCGATGCTGCTGCCGAACGATCTGCCGACACCGCTGATGATCGAGCAGGCGCGTGGCCACGGCTATGCGGCGATCGAAGGCGAAGTGGACGGCGATCCGAATGCGCACGGCGGCAAGGGAGCGCTGCGTCTGCGCGTGGTGCAGCGTATTCCCGATGCGAACGCGTCGCTATTGCAGCCCGCCGAGCGCTTCCTGCAACTGACGCAGCCGGTCTCGACGACACTCGCGCGCAATGCCGACTCGGTGCAGCGCGCGTATCGCGAGTATCAGGAGAAGGCGCTCGGCCGCACCGGCCTGCGCAAGATGTACATCGGCACGCTGACCCTGTCGCTGTTTCTCGCGACTTTCATCGCGATGATGCTCGCGCTGGCGCTCGGCAATCAGCTCGCGCGGCCGCTATTCCTGCTCGCGCAGGGCACGAAGGAAATTACCGAGGGCGACTACACGCCAAAGCGCGAGATCAAGTCGCGCGACGAACTCGGTTTCCTCACGCAGTCGTTCAATGCGATGACGCGGCAGTTGTCGGAAGCGCGCGGGGCGGTCGAGAAAAATCGTATCGCGCTCGAGCATTCGAAAGCGTATCTCGAGAGCATCCTCGCGAACCTGACCGCGGGTGTGTTCGTGTTCGACCGGCAATTCCGGCTGACCACCGCGAATCGAGGCGCCGAGCGGATTTTCCGTCAGCCGTTCCAGACGGTGCTCGGCTCGTCGCTCGATCAGATCGGCGTGCTCGGCGAATTCGGCGCGATGGTGCGCAAGGCATTCGCCGATCGCGAAGCGGCGAGTGAAGACGGCCATGACGACAACGGCCATTGGCAGCAGCAGTTCTCGGTGCCGGTGCCCGGCGAAACCGAGCCGCTCACGCTGCTCGTGCGCGGCGCGCGCCTCCTCGCGGCGAACGAGCGCGACGCTGAAGGCATGCAGACCGCGGGCTACGTGATCGTGTTCGACGACATCTCCGACGTGATCTCCGCGCAGCGTTCGATCGCATGGGGCGAAGTCGCGCGGCGCCTCGCGCACGAGATCAAGAATCCGCTCACGCCGATTCAACTGTCGGCCGAGCGTTTGCAGATGAAACTCGCCGACAAGCTCGCGCCGTCGGATGCGGACGTGCTGAAGCGCGGCGCGACGACGATCGTCAATCAGGTCGCCGCGATGAAGCAGATGGTCGACGATTTCCGCGACTACGCGCGCACACCGCCCGCGGTACTCGCGCATCTGCAATTGAATGGTCTGGTCAGCGAGGTGCTCACGCTGTACGGTATCGAAGAAGGCAAGGGCGCGATCCAGGTCGAGCTGGCGGCCTTGCCCGCGATACGCGGCGACGCGACGCAGTTGCGTCAGGTGATCCACAACCTGCTGCAGAACGCGCAGGACGCGGTCGCCGAAGTCGCGCATCCGCGTGTTTTGCTCGAGACGAGGACAGTAGAATACGGAGACCCCGACGCGCAAGGCAAGGCACGCGTCGCGGTGCGTCTGACAGTGTCGGACAACGGACCGGGCTTCCCCGCGCGTATCCTCACGCGCGCGTTCGAGCCGTACGTGACGACCAAGGCCAAGGGTACGGGTCTGGGACTTGCGATGGTCAAGAAGATCGTCGACGAACATGGCGCGCGCATCGACATTCGCAATCGCATGAAGGCCGGCGACGTGATCGAAGGCGCGCAGATTTCGATTCTCTTCCTTCAACTGGCGGACGACCCCGCGCAGCCGGGTGCACCTGGTTCGGGTGCCCATCCGGCGCACGGCGGCGCGTCGCAGGGAACGACAAAAGCAACAGTGCAGACAAGGGCAGCGTAAATGGCAACCATCCTGGTGGTAGATGATGAAATGGGCATCCGGGAACTGCTCTCGGAGATCCTCAGCGACGAGGGACACGTCGTGGAGGCCGCTGAAAACGCGCAGGAGGCGCGCGAGTTCCGTCTGCGTCAGGCGCCGGACCTCGTGCTGCTCGACATCTGGATGCCGGACACCGACGGCGTGACGCTGCTCAAGGAATGGGCCGCGCAAGGTCAATTGACGATGCCCGTGATCATGATGTCCGGTCACGCGACGATCGACACCGCGGTCGAGGCCACCAAGATCGGCGCGCTCAACTTCCTCGAAAAGCCGATCGCGTTGCAGAAGCTACTAAAGGCGGTCGAGCAGGGACTCGCGCGTGGTAACGCGGCGGCCGTGCCTGGCGGCGTGGCTGCGAAGCCGGCGTTGCCGGTCAGCGCATCGTCAGTCGCGTCGTCGGCCGCGTTGCCGATACTGTCGTCCGATGGCGTCGGCGGCGGCGCGCTCGTCGCGCAAACCGCGTCGATCTCGTTCGACATTCCGCTGCGCGATGCGCGCGATGCGTTCGAGCGCGCGTACTTCGAATATCACCTCGCGCGCGAGAACGGCAGCATGACGCGTGTCGCGGAGAAGACCGGTCTCGAGCGCACGCATCTTTATCGCAAGCTGAAGCAACTCGGCGTCGATCTCGGCAAGAACAAAGGGGAGTGAGCGCCACGTGTTGCATGCGAACGCGGCCCGGCAGATTATTTATGAAAGGGCTTGCTGAACTGCGGATCGCTTGATATAGTTTCGTTCTTCGTTGGCCCGGTAGCTCAGTTGGTAGAGCAGCGGATTGAAAATCCGCGTGTCGGTGGTTCGATTCCGCCCCAGGCCACCAGGATTCAGCCCCAGGAAATCGCAAGATTCCCTGGGGCTTTTCCGTTTGGCGGACAAGTCGTCACTTCGGCTTGCCACGCAGTTGAAGCCGCGCGCGTGGGACAGCTGGTGTCGGCGACTTCGGTGTGGCGTGATAAAATCGCGCCAGTTCAAGGACTTGCATGCAGGCGTCGCACGCGGTCGTGCACCGCGCGAATGCAGTGCCGAGCATGTCGCACCGAAGCACCCAATCCTTCGCCCGACGATCGGCGGTATAAGCGCCCAGTCACGTTCCCGCGCAACGCGCGACCTATACTGCTTTGGGCCGGCACAGTGCCGGCACACGTCGCGCCGCGTTGCTTGCATGGCGCACCTCGCGCAGCGCGACGTGGCACTCTCATTCACGGAGTATCACGGTGATCCGCAAAGACGCTAAGCGTAGCGCGCTCGTGCTGTTTTCCGGCGGCCAGGATTCTGCCACGTGTCTCGCGTGGGCGCTCGACCGTTACGACACGGTCGAAACGGTCGGCTTCGATTATGGTCAGCGTCATCGTGTCGAACTCGAATGCCGCGAAGGATTCCGTCAGGCCGTCGTGCGTGCGTTTCCGGCGTGGGCCGATCGTCTCGGCGACGATCACACGATCGACCTGTCGCTGCTCGGCGCGATCAGCGACACCGCGATGACGCGCGAGATCGAAATCGAAGCCACGGCCAATGGGTTGCCGAACACGTTCGTGCCGGGCCGCAATCTGATGTTCATGACGATCGCCGCGGCCATCGCGTATCGGCGCGGTTTGCAGGTGCTGGTCGGCGGGATGTGCGAGACGGACTTCTCGGGCTACCCCGATTGCCGCGACGACACGATGAAGGCGCTGCAGGTCGCGCTGAATCTCGGCATGGACACGCGCTTCGCGCTGGAGACGCCGCTGATGTGGCTCGACAAGGCCGACACGTGGCGCCTCGCGCGCGCGCTCGGCGGCGACGCATTGGTGGAACTGGTGCGCGTCGAGACGCATACCTGCTACGTCGGCGAACGGGCCGAGTTGCACTCATGGGGCTTCGGCTGCGGCGAATGCCCGGCATGCCGGTTGCGCAAACGCGGCTACGAGGCCTACCTCGCCGGAGAAAAAGTCACCGAACCGGTCTGACGGCTCGCGCGAGAGCGCGCATCATAGATTCAGGAACACAGGACAGAAAGCAGCATGACGTACGCGGTCAAGGAAATTTTCTACACGTTGCAGGGCGAGGGCGCGAATGCCGGGCGGCCGGCCGTGTTCTGCCGTTTCGCGGGCTGCAATCTGTGGTCGGGCCGCGAAGAGGATCGCGCGGACGCCGTTTGCCGTTTCTGCGACACCGATTTCGTCGGTACCGACGGCGAGAACGGCGGCAAGTACCGCACACCTGACGAACTGGTCGCGATGATCGCGTCGCAATGGCCGCAAGGCGAGGGCGAACGCTTCGTCGTGTGCACTGGCGGCGAGCCGATGCTGCAGCTCGATCAGCCGCTCGTCGACGCGCTGCACGCGGCCGGCTTCGAGATCGCGATCGAGACCAACGGCTCGCTGCCCGTGCTCGACACGATCGACTGGATCTGCGTGAGCCCGAAGGCCGACGCGCCGCTCGTCGTGACGAAGGGCAACGAACTGAAGGTCGTGATCCCGCAGGACAACCAGCGCCTCGACGACTACACCAAGCTCGACTTCGAGTATTTCCTCGTCCAGCCGATGGACGGCCCGTCGCGCGACATCAACACGAAACTCGCGATCGACTGGTGCAAACGTCATCCGCAGTGGCGCCTGTCGATGCAGACTCACAAGTATCTGAACATTCCCTGATTTGCCGTGCTGACGATTACCCGAAAACTCGAATTCGATGCGGGCCACCGCATTCCCGATCACCGCAGCCAGTGCCGTAATCTGCATGGCCATCGCTACGTGCTCGAAATCACGCTGCAAGGCGATCTGGTCGACACCGAAGGCGCGCCCGATCGCGGCATGGTGATGGACTTCGCCGACGTGAAGTCGCTCGCCAACGAGCACCTGGTCGACAAGTGGGACCACGCGTTTCTCGTCTACGAAGGCGACACGCAGGTGCGTGACTTCCTCGACAGCATGGCGGGTCACAAGACGGTCGTGATCGATCGCATTCCGACCGTCGAAAACCTCGCCGCGATTGCGTTCGACATTCTCGCGAACGTCTACGACGCGCACTACGGCGTGAACCTGCGCCTGCACAAAGTGCGTCTGTACGAGACGCCGAATTGCTGGGCCGAGGTGGTCCGCGACTCGCTTCCCACCTGAATCCACGCCCCGCCACGCGAACGAACTCTCGCGTTATTGTCACGGTATGATCGTTCCGACCAACACACGGAGCGAGACATGCCGGTCACAGCATCGCGTCGCAGCAGGCAACGAGGCCGTCAGCGCCCCGGTGCCTGCCTGATCCACTATCTGGCCCCGCTTCGCATTGCAAACCTGCGCGAGGCCAGCCGATGAGCACCTTCACCAACTCCCTCAAACAACGTCTGAAGGACAACGCGCCGCTGATCGGGCTGTGGTTGTCGCTCGGCAGCGAGGCCGCCGCGGAAGCACTCGCGCACGCCGGCTTCGACTGGCTGCTGATCGACATGGAGCACGCGCCCAACGATAGCGGCGGCGTCGAGTCGCAATTGCGCGCGATTGCCGCCGCCCATCTGCCGAGCGAGCCGGTGGTGCGGGTGCCCGCGAGCGAGCCGTGGCTCGTCAAGCGCGTGCTCGACGCCGGCGCGCGCACGCTGATGTTCCCGAACATCGAATCCGCTGAAGACGCGGCACGCGCCGTGCGGCTCACCCAATATCCGACCGCCGAGGCGCTCGACGGCCTGCGCGGCGTCGCGGGCGTCGTGCGCGCGGCCGGTTACGGCATGCGGCGTGATTACGTGCAGACGGCCAACGCCCAGATCGCGACGATTGTGCAGATCGAATCGGCGCGCGGCTTGCGGGAGGTCGAGCAGATCGCGGCGACGCAGGGCGTCGATTGCCTGTTCGTCGGGCCGGCCGATCTGGCCGCGAGCCTTGGTCATCTCGGCGACGCGAAACACGCGGACGTGCAGGCGGCGATGGCGCATATCGTCAGCGCGGCGGACAAGGCCGGCATTGCCGCCGGCATCTTCGCGATGGACGTGGCGAGCGCGCGGCAGCATCGCGACGCCGGTTTTCGCTTCGTCGCGCTAGCCGCCGACGTGATCTGGATGTTGCGCGCGACGCGCCAGGCATTACAGGAGGTGAGGTCATGAACGGCAGAGTGCAGGGGGGCGCCGGGCGGATGATCACGCGAGTGACCGCGCAAGTGACCATGGCGGCGGCGCTGCTCGCGACTGGGGCGTGGAACGCCGCGTATGCACAGGATCACGTTGCCAAGGCGAACGATCCGCAGACGCAATCCGCGGTGGCCGACTACAACGCCGGCAACCTTGGCGCGGCGCTGAGCGAATTCCGCCAGGCCGCCGAGCGCGGCAGCCGGCTTGCGCAGTTCAACTACGCGATGATGCTGCTCAACGGCGAAGGCACGCCGGTCAACGTCGACGAAGGCAAGAGGTGGCTGCGCAAGGCCGCCGACGCGAACATGTCGCACGCGCAATACGTGTACGGCAAGATGTACGACGATGGCGAGTTCGTCGGGCGCGATCCGGTGGAGGCGCATCGCTGGTTCATGAAGGCGGCCGCGCAGGGCCATGTGCAGGCGGAGCTCGCGCTCGCGAATCAGTTCCTCGACGGACGCGGTACCGAGCGTGACAACAAGCAGGCGTTCGTCTGGTACAAGAAAGCGGCGCAGGGCGGCGACATGACCGCGCAGTACGTGACCGGCTCGTTCTACGAGCGTGGCGGCGATGGTGTCGACCGGAATCTGAATGTGGCGCGCGCGTATTACGCGGCCGCGGCGGCGCAGGGCGATCCGGCCGCGCGCCTGAAGTATCAGCAGTTGAGCGCGCAGCTGCGCGATCAGAAGGAAGTGAAGCCGCAGTAACGAAGCAGCAATAAAGGGCGCTCGCAACGAGCGCCCCTTTTTTGGATTGTCGTTTGCTGCGTGCCGCTAGCTACGGGTTAGCTCTGCATCAACCGCTTCTGTCGCGCGACGCTCATGATCAGCCCGACCGCGACGCCCAATGTAGTCAGCGCGGTGCCACCGTAACTCATGAACGGCAACGGCACGCCGACCACCGGCAGGATCCCGCTCACCATGCCGATATTGACGAACGCGTACGTGAAGAACGCCATCGTCAACGAGCCGGCCAATAATCGCCCGAACAATGTCGCGCCGTTGGCCGCGATGTAGAGCCCGCGCGCGATCAATAGCATGTACAGCGTGAGCAGCACGATTCCGCCTGCCAAACCGAACTCTTCCGAAAACACCGCGAAGATGAAGTCGGTGTGCTTCTCGGGGATGAACTCCAGATGCGCCTGCGTACCCTTCAGCCAACCCTTGCCGAGCGGGCCGCCCGAGCCGATCGCGATCACCGCTTGAATCGTGTGGAAGCCTTTGCCGAGCGGGTCAGAGGTCGGATCGAGCAGCGTGCAGATGCGGTGCTTCTGGTAGTCGTGCATCAGCGGCCACTGCACTTCGGGCTGACAGATCTTGTCCTGGAACGCCGCGATCGACGCAACCGCAATCACGGCCGCGATCAGCACCGGCACGATCAGCTTGAAGCTCAGCCCCGCGAAGTAAATTACGAACAGGCCGGCCGCGAACACGAGCACGGCCGTGCCGAGGTCGGGCTGCTTCGCGATCAGGCCGACCGGCACGATCAGGATCACGAAGCCGACCAGGTAGTCGTACCAGCGCATCACGCCTTCGCGGCGCTGGTAGTACCAGGCGAGCATCAGCGGTGTGGCGATCTTCATGATTTCCGATGGCTGGATCACCACGCCGACGTTGATCCAGCGCTTCGCGCCCTTGCGCGTAAGGCCGAACATCGCGACCGCGACCAGTAGCGCGATCCCGAACGCGTAGAGCGGGACCGCGAAGCGCATCAGCGTATTGGGCGGCACATTGGCGAGCCCCCACATCAGCACGAAGGTGAGCAGGATGTTGCGCAACTGGTCTTCGACGCGGCCCGGCATGTCGAGTGTCGCGCTGTACAGCGTGACGATGCCGACGCACAGCAGCAGAAACACGATCAGTGCGAGCGGACGGTCGAAGCCTACGAACATCCGCTTGATGCGCTCGAGCCAGGCGCGCTTGTCGAATTGCATGCCTTTCTCCTTATTCGTCGATGCCGCCGGCGGCCGGCTGGCGCGGCGACGAGCCCTGGAAGCTGTCCTCGCGCGATGGTGCCGCGACGCTCGGCGCCGGCTCGCTTGCCGGACGGGGTTGGTGCGGGGCGCCGGACGTACGCGACGCGGATTTCTTTGCCACGGACGAAGCCGCTGCCGGCGCGGTGGCCGGCACCGTTGCCGCCGCGCCAGCCGACGCCGCCACCGGCGCAGACGCGCCATTCGCGCCCGAGGCCGGAACGGCCGCCGACGCACCGGAGGCCACCGCGGCAGCCGCCGCCCCAGGCATCGGCAGTGCCGTAAAGCCCGCCGCAATCTTGAGCGAGTGAGCGCCCTCATGCGAGGCCGGCGTATCGCCGACCTGCGGCGCGGATGCTTCGAGCGTGGTCGATGCCGCTACCGCGACGGCCGCTTCTTCCGCGCCGGGCTTGTTCTTGCCGACCAGGTAATAGTCGAGCACTCTGCGCGCGATCGGACCGGCCGCCTCCGCGCCCCAGCCGCCGTTTTCGACGACCAGCGCGAGTGCGATCTTCGGTTGATCGGCCGGCGCGAAGGCGATGAACAGCGCGTGATCGCGCAAATTCTCGGCAACCGCGTGACCTTTGTAGTTCGCGCCTTGCAGCGAGTACACCTGCGCGGTACCGGTCTTGCCGGCCGCCTGATATGGCGCGCCCGCGAACACTTTGGCCGCCGTGCCGTTCGTGACCACGCCTTCCATCGCGCGCTTGATGAAGTCGATGTCCTGCTGCTTGACCGCGATCTTGTCGCTCGGATCGCGCACCACCGGCCGCGTGTCCTTCGTGATCGGATTCTCGATGTCGCGCACGAGGTGCGGCTTCATCACGACGCCGTTGTTCGCGAGCGTTGCGGTGGCATGGGCGAGCTGCAGGATCGTGAACGAGTTGTAGCCCTGGCCGATGCCGAGGCTGACCGTTTCGCCTTCGTACCACTTCTGCTGCTCGGGGCGGCGGTACGCGTGGCGCTTCCAGTCGGTCGACGGCAGGATGCCCTTCGCTTCGCCGGCGATGTCGATGCCGGTGATCTGCCCGAAGCCCCACGGCTTCATGAAGTTCGCGATGTTGTTGACGCCGAGATCGTGCGCGAGCATGTAGAAGTACGTGTCGTTCGACACGACGATCGCGCGGTTCATGTCGATCCAGCCTTGGCCCGAGCGCACGTCGTTGCGGAACGTGTGGCCGCCGAACGTGTAGTAACCGGGGTCCTGGAAGCCCCAGCTCGGTGTGCGCTTGTGCAGCGTCAGCGCGGCGAGCGCCATGAACGGCTTGTAGGTCGAGCCCGGCGGATAGGTGCCGTGCAGCGGCCGGTTCAGGAGCGGATGGTCGGGCGAGTTGTTCAGTTCGTCCCAGGTCTGCTGGTCGATGCCGTCGACGAAGGAATTCGGATCGAAGCTCGGCGCCGACACGAACGCGAGCACGTCGCCGGTGGACGGCTCGATCGCGACGAGCGCGCCGCGGTGTCCGGCGAACGCCTGCTCGGCGACCTGCTGAAGGCCGATGTCGAGCGACAGCACGAGGTTGTTGCCCGGTGTCGCCTGGGTGCGCGACAGCGTACGCACCGGGCGGCCGCCCGCCGTCACCTCGACTTCCTCGAAACCGGTCTGGCCGTGCAGCTCGGTCTCGTAGCTCTGCTCGACGCCGATCTTGCCGATGTAATCGGTGCCCTTGTAGTTGTTCGCGTCAAGACGCGGATCGTAGTGGTCCGGGTCGCTGTCGTTCTGATCGCTGGCGTCGTCGATGCGGTCCTGGTCGCGTTGCGAAATCCGTCCGATGTAGCCGATCACATGCGCGGCGGTCGGCCCGAGCGGGTACTGGCGGAACAGCCGCGCGCGCACTTCGACGCCAGGGAAGCGGAAGCGCTGCGCGGTGAAGCGCGCGACTTCGTCGTCGGTCAGGCGCGTGCGGATCGGCAGACTTTCGAAGTTCTTCGAGTCTTCCTGCAGCTTCTTGAAGCGGCGACGGTCGCGCGCATCGATCGACACGACGGTGGCGAGGTTGTCGATCACGTTATCGAGCGTGTCGTTCAGCTTCGACGGGGTGATTTCAAGCGTATAGGCGGAGTAGTTCTTCGCGAGCACGACGCCGTTCCGGTCGGTGATGATGCCGCGGTTCGGCACGATCGGCGCGACGGAGATGCGGTTTTCATCGGCTTGCAGCGAGTACTTGCTGTAGTGCCAGACCTGCAGGAACAGGAAGCGGAAGCCGATCAGCCCGAAGCAGACAAACACGAACAGGCCCGCCGCCGCGACGCGCAGGCGGAATTTCGTGAGCTGCTGTTGAGTGTCCTTGAATTCGGTCATGCGATTCTGCAAAAGGCCGGCATGCGGCCATCAAGAGTGTGCGCCCAAACTGGCCGCGGCCGGTGGGTCCGATGCGGGATCAAATGGGGCGCGTATCGTCCGGGTCGGCGGGGCGGCGCTGCGGCATCAGCAGCAAGATGCTGGCGACCGGCCACAGCGCCGCTTCGACGAAACCGTCGATCAGATAACTCCAGCCCGGAAACGCCGCGCCGGTCAACAACCGGATCACGAACGGTACCAGTTGCGCGACGACGAGCAGCGGCATCACCGCGAACATTTGCACGCCGAGCGACATCCACAGCACGCGGCGGTGAATCGTGATCGCGCCGTACGACAGCAGCGTGTAGGCGAGCGCGTGCTCGCCGAGCAGGCTCGCGTTGTGCACGTCCATCAGCAGACCGAGCAGAAACGCGATGCCCATGCCCACCTTGCGCGGCTGATGGACATTCCAGAACAGCAGCACGAGTGCGACGAAATCGGGCACGCCGGCGAGACGCCCCCACGGCATCAGGTTCAGCAGGAACGCGGAAGCGAGGCTGAACGCGATGAAGTACGGGTTGACGGGCTGCAGGATGTATTGCGGGCGATTCATGGCTGAGCCCCCGGCTCGGCTTGCGGCTTCACGTTCTTCGCGGCGGCCGGCTTTTCGGCTTTCCTGTCGGCTGCGGGCTTTTCGGACTTCTTGTCGGCCGCAGCTTTGCCCGGCGCCTTTTCCACGGATTTGGCTGCGGGCTTTTCGGTCGGCGCTTTGTCGGCGGCGTTCCTGTCGGCTGGCCTGGCGGCGGATTTGTCCGCCGCGCCCTTGCCGTCCGCTGCTTTGGCGCCCTTCTTCGCTTTCGCTTCCTTTGCGACGGTTGCCGCATCGGGTTCGTCCGCCGGGCGCGGCGGCGCGTTGTTCTGGACGTGCAGCACGAGCACCTGACGCGCACCGCGCACCGCGGCGACCGGCAGACTGACTACGCGCGCAAACGCGGTGTCGGCCTGCTTGTCGACGCGCACGACCTTCGCGACCGGCAGCCCCGGCGGATACACGCCGTCGAGGCCGCTCGTGACGAGCTCGTCGCCGGTCTGGACGTCGGCGCTGATCGGCACGAAGCGCAGATCGAGCGTGTCGCCCTTCGGCGTACCGTAGATCACGCTGCGCAAGCCGGTGCGCAGAATTTCGACCGGCACCGCCTGGTCCTTGTCCGTCAGCAGCGTGACTTCGGCCTGCAGCGGGAACACCCGTGTGACCTGGCCGATCACGCCATCTTCGTCGACGACCGGCGAGCCGTTCTGGATGCCTTGCTGCGCGCCGCGTCCGATCACGACCTTCTGCGTGAACGGATCGCGCGTGTCGTACTGGATTTCGGCGGGCAGCGATTGCGTGGTGAGGCTCTGCGACAGTTGCATCAGCGCGCGCAAATGGCCATTTTCGGCGGCGAGCGACGCGGCCAGATTGGCCTGCTGCGACAGCCGCAGATCCTTCGCGCGCAGCTTCGCGTTCTCGTCGCGTAGCGTGGCGCTCGTCACGGCGAGGTCGGCGGCGCCCATGAAGATGTCGCGCGGCACGAGCGCTGCGCGCTGCAAAGGATAAAGACCCGCGCCGAGCACGCCGCGGACGATTTCGAGCGTCTGGAAGCGGGCATCGGAGATCAGCAGGGCGAGCGCCAGCACGACGAAGAACACCAGTCGGGCCAGAGCGGAGGGGCCTTGCTTGAACAGGGGCGGCGGACTGTATTCCATGGTCGGCGCCGGGGGCGTGAGCGGTTGGGTGAGACGGCGACGCGCAAGGCGCGCGCGGTCAGCGCGCGGAGGCTGGTCGGCCCAGCCAACGACAAAGCGGCCCACAAGGGGCCGTGTGCCAGATCCGCGCTACTGACATGGGAGGAAGGCTCGCTTACTCGTACGAGAAGATGCTGCCGAGCTTGTCCATGCGTTCGAGCGCCATGCCCGAGCCGCGCACGACGCAGGTCAGCGGGTCTTCGGCGACGAGCACCGGCAGGCCGGTTTCTTCGGCGAGCAGGCGATCGAGGTCGCGCAGCAGCGCGCCACCGCCGGTCAGCATCATGCCGCGCTCGGCGATGTCCGCGCCGAGTTCCGGCGGCGTCTGTTCCAGTGCGATCTTCACCGACGACACGATCTGGTTCAGCGGATCGGTCAGCGCTTCGAGGATTTCGTTGCTGGAGATCGTGAAGCTGCGCGGAATGCCTTCCGACAGATTGCGGCCCTTCACTTCCATTTCCTTGACTTCGGAGCCCGGGAACGCGGAGCCGATTTCCTTCTTGATCGCCTCGGCGGTCTGCTCGCCGATCAGCATGCCGTAGTTGCGGCGGATGTAGTTGACGATCGCTTCGTCGAACTTGTCGCCGCCGACGCGCACCGAGCCTTTGTACACGATGCCGCCGAGCGAGATCACGCCGACTTCTGTCGTGCCGCCGCCGATGTCGACGACCATCGAACCCGTTGCTTCCGACACCGGCAGGCCCGCGCCGATCGCGGCAGCCATCGGCTCTTCGATCAGATACACCTGCGAGGCGCCCGCGCCGTGCGCGGCTTCCTTGATCGCGCGACGCTCGACCTGGGTCGAACCGCACGGCACGCAGATGATGATGCGAGGCGACGGCGAGAACATGCGCGATTCGTGAGCAGTCTTGATGAACTGCTTGATCATCTGCTCGGTGACGGTGAAGTCGGCGATCACGCCGTCTTTCATCGGGCGGATCGCCTCGATGTTGCCCGGCACCTTGCCGAGCATCTGCTTGGCTTCCTTGCCGACTGCCTGAATGGTCTTCTTGCCGTTGGGGCCGCCTTCCTGGCGGATCGACACGACCGACGGTTCGTCGAGAACGATGCCCTTGCCGCGCATGTAGATAAGGGTGTTGGCGGTGCCGAGGTCAATCGCCAGATCGTTGGAGAAGTAACTGCGCAAAAAACCGAACATTCAAAATCCTGTCTCGCTGGGGGCCGGGCCTCGCACCGTATGCGTAGGGCGGCAGCGGAAAAATAACAGCTTCAACCGGGCGGTAGCGACGCCACATGAACTTGAAGCCGCGGGGGAGTCTACCGGAGGCCGTTGCAAAGCCAGGGCGGAAAGCGCCGGACGTTCTTGGAATTGTCCGTAAGGCCTTGGTAAGTCGGTCCGGGTTTGGGTCGAACGCGTAATGATACCTTATAATTTTGGATGTTTTGAAGGAAACGGAGCGCACATTTTGTCGTTGCCGCTCCTTTTTCCGGATTGTCCTATCTTGTCGTAACCCGCTGTTACAACGCGACTTTTTAACTGTTGTGACATTCCACCCTTTCCGGTGACTGCATGGCTCTGACCCTGACCGATGTAAAACGCATCGCGCATCTCGCGCGACTCGAACTGGCCGATGCCGACGCCGAGCACACGCGTGCCCAGCTCAATGATTTTTTCGGCCTCGTCGAGCAGATGCAGGCGGTCGATACCACCGGCATCGCGCCGCTTGCCCACCCGATCGAGCAAATCGAAGACGTCGCGCTGCGTCTGCGTGACGACGCCGTCACGGAGACGGTCGAGCGCGAGGCTTTCCAGCGCCCCGCGCCGGCCGTTCAGGACGGCCTGTACCTCGTGCCGAAGGTGATCGAATAAAGACCCGCCCGGCAGACCCCGGGTCTGGCGTCGGCGCGAGCCTCCGTGGTCCAGACGCGCGTCCTCGCCGCGAAGCTTGCCGGACCGGTCTGCCGACGGGCAACCGAACGCCTCCACGGCGGCGTGACCACGCTGCCGCGCTTTCCAGGATAAAACGCAATGCATGAAAAAAGTTTGAGCGAACTGCGCGCTGCGCTCGCGGCCAAGGAATGCTCCGCAGTCGAACTGGCGCAGCTGTACCTGAAGCGGATCGACGCGGCCAATAGCCTGAACGCGTTCATTCAGGTCGATCCGGAACTGACGCTCGCGCAGGCGAAAGCCGCCGACGCGCTGCTGCACACCGGCCATGCGGGCCCGCTGGTCGGCCTGCCGATCGCGCACAAGGACGTGTTCGTCACGAAGGGCTGGCGCTCCACGGCCGGCTCGAAGATGCTCGCGAACTACGAAAGCCCGTTCGACGCGACCGTGGTCGCGCGTCTGCAGAACGCCGGCATGGTGTGCGTGGGCAAGACCAACATGGACGAGTTCGCGATGGGTTCGTCCAACGAGAATTCGTATTTCGGCGCCGTGCAGAATCCGTGGGACCGCAAGGCCGTGCCGGGCGGTTCGTCGGGCGGCTCGGCTGCCGCCGTGGCCGCGCGTCTCGCGCCCGCCGCGACCGGCACCGACACCGGCGGCTCGATCCGCCAGCCGGCGTCGTTCTCGGGCATCACCGGCATCAAGCCGACGTACGGCCGGGTGTCGCGCTACGGCATGATCGCGTTCGCGTCGTCGCTCGACCAGGGCGGCCCGATGGCGCAAAGCGCCGCGGACTGCGCGACGCTGCTCAACGCGATGGCCGGCTTCGACGAGCGCGACTCGACGAGCCTCTCGCACGAGCGCGAGGACTACACGCGCTATCTCGGCAAGTCGTGGCAGGACGGCGGCACGGACAAGCCGCTCGCCGGTCTGCGCATCGGCCTGCCGAAGGAGTATTTCGGCTCCGGTCTCGCCGACGACGTGCGCGCGTCGATCGACGCCGCCTTGAAGCAGTACGAAGCGCTCGGCGCGACGCTCGTCGAGGTGTCGCTGCCGAAGACCGAACTGTCGATCCCGGTCTACTACGTGATCGCGCCGGCCGAAGCATCGTCGAACCTGTCGCGTTTCGATGGCGTGCGGTTTGGCCATCGCGCGGCCGGGTACCGCGATCTGCTCGACATGTACAAGAAGTCGCGCGCCGAAGGCTTCGGCCCGGAAGTGAAGCGCCGCATTCTGGTCGGCACCTACGTGCTGTCGCACGGCTACTACGACGCGTACTACCTGCAGGCGCAGAAGATCCGCCGCATCATCGCGCAGGACTTCCAGCAAGCGTTCAAGCAGTGCGACGTGATCATGGGACCGGTCGCGCCGTCGGTGGCGTGGGACATCGGCGCGAAGGGCGACGATCCGGTGCAGATGTATCTGGCCGACATCTACACGCTGTCGGTGAGCCTCGCCGGCCTGCCGGGCATGAGCGTGCCGTGCGGTTTCGGCGCGGGCGCGAACGCGCAGCGTCCGGTCGGTCTGCAGATCATCGGCAACTATTTCAACGAAGCCCGGATGCTGCAGGTGGCCGACGCGTTCCAGCGCGCGACCGACTGGCACCGTCAGGCACCGGCAGGAGTGTGAGCACCATGACCAAACAATGGGAAGTCGTGATCGGTCTGGAGACCCACACGCAGTTGTCGACACATTCGAAAATCTTCTCGGGCACCGCGACGCAATTCGGCGCCGCGCCGAACACGCAGGCCAGCCCCGTCGATCTGGCTTTGCCGGGCACGCTGCCGGTGATGAACCGCGGCGCGGTCGAACGCGCCATTCACTTCGGCCTCGCGATCGGCGCAACGGTGGCGCCGCGCAGCATCTTCGCGCGCAAGAATTATTTCTACCCGGACCTGCCGAAGGGCTACCAGATCAGCCAGTACGAAATTCCCGTCGTGCAGGGCGGTCAGATGACGATCCAGGTGCCGGCCAATGAAAAGGCGGGCAAGGAAGCGTACGAGAAAACCATCAACCTGACGCGCGCCCACCTCGAGGAAGACGCGGGCAAGTCGCTGCACGAAGACTTCGCGGGCATGACCGGCATCGACCTGAATCGCGCCGGCACGCCGCTGCTCGAAATCGTCACCGAGCCGGAAATGCGCAGCGCGGCCGAGGCCGTTGCCTACGCGAAGTCGCTGCACACGCTCGTCGTGTGGCTTGGCATCTGCGACGGCAACATGCAGGAAGGCTCGTTCCGCTGCGACGCGAACGTGTCGGTGCGTCCGGTCGGCCAGAAGGAATTCGGCACGCGCACCGAGACCAAGAACCTGAACTCGTTCCGCTTCCTCGAAGAAGCGATCCAGTACGAAGTGCGTCGCCAGATCGAGCTGATCGAAGACGGCGGCACGGTGGTGCAGGAAACGCGTCTGTACGATCCGGACAAGCGCGAGACGCGTTCGATGCGCAGCAAGGAAGACGCGCATGACTACCGCTATTTCCCCGACCCCGACCTGATGCCGCTCGTGATCGACGCCGCGTGGGTCGAGCGCGTGAAGAGCGAGATGCCGGAACTGCCGGAAGCGATCCAGCGGCGCTTCGTGTCGCAGTACGGACTCACGCCGTACGACGCGAACGTGCTGACCTCGAGCAATGCGACGGCCGCTTACTACGAAGCGGTGGTCGCCAAGTTCGGTGCGGCCAACGCGAAGGTCGCGGCGAACTGGGTGATGGGTGAAGTGTCGTCGCAGCTCAATCGCGAAGGCCTCGACATTGCCGCGTGCCCGGTCTCGGCCGCGCAGCTGGCGCTGGTTCTGCAACGTATTGCCGACGGTACGATCTCGAACAAGATCGCTAAGGAAATCTTCCTCGCGATCTGGGAAGAGAAGGCCACCGACGAAGCCGCCGCCGATCGCATCATCGAGGCGAAAGGCTTGAAGCAGATTTCGGACACCGGCGCGCTCGAAGCGATCATCGACGAAGTGCTCGCCGCGAACCAGAAGTCGGTCGACGAATATCGCGCCGGCAAGGAAAAGGCGTTCAACGCGCTGATCGGCCAGGCGATGAAAGCAACCAAGGGTAAGGCCAACCCTGCTCAGGTCAATGAATTGCTCAAGAAGAGGTTGTCCTGAGTTGAAGTGCCGCGGCCGGGCGTGATCGCGCCCGTGTCACCACGGGCCGTTGCCGGATCCAAGCAGGGCAACGGCCCGTTTTATTTTGCGGACCCGCTTCAGCCGGTTAAGCGTAGGTAAGCGTAGACCTTGGAGTGTATGCATGACAAAGCAACCCGATCTCGACGATTTCCGCGTGCCGTATTTCGACGACGGCAAGAAAAAAAACCACTTCTCGCTCGACCATTTCGATCCGAAGGCGAAGCCGTTTTCGAGCGGCTCGAAAGACGCGGACCGCGCGCGTCTGTCGGAAGTAGGCCTGCTGCTCGACAACCTGCAGGAGCGGCTGCACGCGCAGCGCAAGCGCCGCGTTCTGCTAGTGCTGCAAGGCATGGACACGAGCGGCAAGGACGGCACGATCCGCGCGGTATTTCACGAAGTCGATCCGCTCGGCTTGCGCATCGTGCCGTTCAAGGCGCCGACGCCCGTCGAACTCGCGCACGACTTCCTGTGGCGCGTGCATTCGCAGGCACCCGCGGCCGGCGAGCTGACGATCTTCAACCGCAGTCACTACGAAGACCTGCTCGTGCCGACCGTGCTGGGCGCGCTCGACGCCGCGGGGTTCCAGCAGCGGTGCCGCCACATCCGTCAGTTCGAGGAGATGCTCGCCGACAGCGGCGCGACGATTCTCAAGTGCATGCTGCACATTTCAAGGGACGAGCAGCGTGTGCGTTTGCAGGAGCGCATCGACGATCCGCTGAAGCACTGGAAATTCGACGTGTCGGATCTCGAAGCGCGCAAGCAGTGGGACGCGTATCAGTCGGCGTATCGCGACACACTGGCCGCGACGTCGACCGAATACGCGCCGTGGTACGTGATTCCGGCCGAGTCGAAGACGCATCGCAACGTGATGGTCGCCGAACTGCTGCTGCGCACGCTCGACGCGCTGAAGCTCGAATATCCGCCGGCCAAGGAATCGCTGAAGGGCGTCAAGGTCGAGTGAACGCGGCCTTGCCCCTTGGCTTCAGAAACGAATCGAACAAAAGAGGAAAGACATGTTGCGTGTGATTACCGCCAACCTCAACGGCATCCGCTCGGCGGCGAAGAAGGGCTTTTTCGACTGGTTCGGCGAACAGGGCGCCGACGTGCTTTGCGTGCAGGAAATCAAATGCTCGCAGGACGACATGACGCCGGAGTTCATGGCGCCGCATGATTTCACCGGCTATTTCCAGCATGCGGTAAAAAAGGGTTATAGCGGCGCGGGCGTCTATACGCGTCATGAGCCGGACGAAGTGGTTATCGGCTTCGGCAGCGAGGAGTTCGACCCGGAAGGGCGCTACGTCGAGCTGCGTTTCGGCAAGCTGTCGGTGGTCTCGGTGTATGTGCCGTCGGGGTCGAGCGGCGACGAGCGCCAGCAGGCCAAGTTCCGTTTCATGGACGAGTTCATGCCGCATCTCGCCGAGCTGGCGAAGGAGCGCGAGGTCATCGTGTGCGGCGACGTGAACATCGTGCACAAGGAAATCGACATCAAGAACTGGAAGAGCAACCAGAAGAATTCGGGCTGCCTGCCCGAAGAGCGCGCATGGCTCGACAAACTGTTCGACGAAGTCGGTTATGTGGACGTGTTCCGCACGCTCGACCAGCGGCCCGAGCAGTACACGTGGTGGAGCAATCGCGGTCAGGCGTATGCGAAGAACGTCGGGTGGCGGATCGATTACCAGATCGCGACGCCGGGCATCGCAAGCAAGGCGAAGCGCACCGACGTGTTCCGCGACATCAAGTTCAGCGACCATGCGCCGCTGACCGTCGACTACGACCATAAGGTCAAGATCAAGAAGTAAGCAAGGCGCGGCGCTTGAGCGCGCCGCTCTCCGACAGCACCGATATCAGTCGCGCGCCGGCTTGCGGGTCGGCCGACCGATGCCTGCATAATCGGGCAACTCGTCGACGCTCTTGCCGATTGCCTTCGCGTACAGCGGCAGCATGTCCGGCAGCCGCTTGATGATGTCGTCGCGGCGCGCCGGCGTGTACGGGTGCACGTAGATGAAGCCCTGGCCGCGACTGCCGCGCGTCGCCTGCGCGAGCTTATCCCATAGCGTGACCGCCGCGCGCGGATCGAAGCCGGCGCGCGACGCGATATCGCTGCCAATCACGTCGGCTTCGGTTTCGTCGGTGCTCTCGTACTTCATTTCCAGCAGACGCGAACCGATGCCGAGCGGCGCCATGCCCAGATCGGCGAGGCCGAACAGTTGCGGAATCGTGCCGGACGAATCGAGCTGGCTCGCCTGCAACTGACCGAGCCGCATGCGCGCGTGCTCGCGCAACGCGTGCGCGATCTCATGGCCGATCAGCATGCCGACCTCGTTGTCGTTCAGGCGGACGCGATCGAGAATCCCGCTATAGACGACGATCTTGCCGCCCGGCAGGCAGTACATGCGGATGTCGTTCGAGCGCACCACCGCGACTTCCCACTTCCAGAGCTTGGCTCGCTCGTTCCATTTCAACGAGTACGGAATCATCCGGTTGATGATCGCGCGCACGCGCGTCACGCGCGCGTCCGTCTCGCCGTACAGGCGGTTCGAGTGGCTGGCGCCGTAGACGATCTGGCTGAACTCCTCAGCGGCCTGCGCCTCGAGCATCGACGACGGGATCAGGTTGCGGAACACCATGTAGCCGCCGTAGCGCAGTTGCGGGCTCACGTAGTAGGGCGGCGGGACGGCCGCGGGGGCCGATGCCGCGGCGGGCGCTTTGGCGGTGGCGGGAGGGGGCGCGGGCTGCGGCGCGGAGCCGGAGGTAGCGGCGCCCGGAGCGCTACCGCTAGCGCTGGGCGTGCCCGGGGCACCGGCGTTGGCACCGGTGCTGTTATTCGCGCCGGGATTGGCACCGCCGGCGCTGTTGTTGCCGCTGTTGCCGGCTGCAGCCGAAGTCGCGTTTTCCGCGGCGCTGGTGCCGCTGGTCGCGGACCTGGCCGCAGGCATTGGGGCCGGGTTGGGCGTCGGACCGCTGGTGGTCGCGGCGGCGGCGGCCGGCGCGGGCGCTTGCGCGCCGCTCACCGGGCTCGCGCCAGTCGCTGGCGTGCCGGCCGCATAGGCGCCCGCCGGCATCGCCAGCGCGACGCTCGCGCAACCGAGGATGCTCACGGCGCCGAGTGCGGTGCGGCGCGCGCGGGTCGGAATCGGTACCTTCACGACCGGTCCCTCCACGGCGCGATACGCACCAGCAGCAGCATGCCGGGCACCGCGAGCGCGGTGCAGAGGATGAAGTAGTCGAACCAGCCCATCCGCGCGACCACATAGCCGCTCGCCGCCGACGCGAGCGTGCGCGGCACCGACGCGAGGCTCGTGAACAGCGCGAACTGCGTCGCGGTGTAGCGCGGATCGGTGGTGCTCGCGATATACGCGGTGAAAGCGGCCATCGTGAGACCGGTGGCGAAGGTCTCGAAGCCGTACACGAGCGCGAGCGCGACCGAGCGTGGATCGAGCTGCACGCTCCAGTCGATGCCGACGAACGACAGCAGCTTCGTCGTCCCCTGGCTCAGTGCGACGGCCATGTTGTAAATCGCGGCAAGTCCGGGCGAATCCGGGCCGAGATGCGCGAGCCAC
The DNA here is from genome assembly GCF_014397665.1 of Paraburkholderia sp. UCT2. NCBI lineage: Bacteria > Pseudomonadati > Pseudomonadota > Betaproteobacteria > Burkholderiales > Burkholderiaceae > Paraburkholderia > Paraburkholderia sp. UCT2. The sequence goes on along the minus strand of NZ_VZQO01000001.1, from coordinate 113,234 downwards.
GCGAAGCCGAGCGTCGACACCATCTGCAGCAAACCGAAGATCCACAAGCCGCGGCCGATGCCGATCTTCATCAGCCAGATCCCGCCGACGATGCCGCCCGCGAGACTCGCGCCGAACGCCGTGGTCTTGGCGATCACGCCGATCTGCGTGCGCGAAAAGCCGATGTCGAGGAAGAACGACGTGGACAGCGTGGTCGCCATCGTATCGCCGAGCTTGTACAGGAAGATGAAGCCGAGCACGAAAAGGGCAGTGCGCCAGCCGTCGCGCTGAATGAATTCCCTGAACGGCTCGACGATCGCCTCGCGCAGATTCTTCGGCGGCTCGCCGTGCACCTCGGGCTCGCGCACCACCAGTGTCATCAGGACGCCCGGCAGCATGAACGCGGCCGTTACGATGAAGACGGTGCTCCACGGCAGATGATCGGACAAAATCAGCGCGAGCGAACCGGGCACGAGCGCCGCGATCTTGTACGCGTTCACGTGCACCGCGTTGCCGAGGCCCTGCTGCGTGTCGCTGAGCAATTCACGCCGGTACGCGTCGATCACGATGTCGGAGCTCGCGCCGAAGAACGCGACCAGAGCGGTCAGCGCGGCGACGGTCCAGATCGATTCGCGTGGCGACACGAAACCGAGCGTCGCCATCGCGCCGGCCACGAGCAATTGCGTGACGAGCATCCAGCCGCGCCGTCTGCCGGGCCGCCAACCGGGCACGCGCGGTACGTAGCGGTCCATCAGCGGTGCCCAGACGAATTTCCAGGTGTACGGAAACTGGATCAGCGCGAAGAGGCCGATTTCCTTCAGATTGACGCCTTCCGAGCGCAGCCACGCCTGCACGAGGTAGACGAGCGTAAACAGCGGCAATCCCGACGTGAAGCCGAGAAAGACGCAAATCAGCATGCGCGTATTCAAAAACGCGCGCCAGCCGGGATGTTCTTCGTGAGCGGTAAGTGCGGGCGCCTCGTGCGGCGGGTTCGACATGTGGATAAGTGACGTTAGCTTTTCTTGACGCGATAGACCGCAAGACTACCACGCCAGTTCACGCCCCAACGCACCACCTGTCCATCATGCAGCACGACGCGATCGAGAATCTCGATGCCGACCTCGGGCGCGAGCGCTTCGAAGTCCTTGATCGTCAGCACACGCACGTTCGGCGTGTTGTGCCATTGATAAGGCAGCGACTTCGACACCGGCATACGCCCCTGCAACACCGACAGCCGATGCGCCCAATAGCCGAAATTCGGAAACGACACGATGCATTGCTTGCCGACGCGCACCGTCTCGCGCAGGATCGCCGCGGTCTGATGAATCGTCTGCAGCGTCTGCGACAGCACCGCGAAATCGAAGCTGCCGTCTTCGAACAGGCGCAGGCCGTCTTCGAGATTCTGCTGGATCACGTTGACGCCCTTCTGCGTCGCGGCGAGCACGCCGGCGTCGTTGATCTCGATGCCGTAGCCCTGCACGTCCAGTTCTTCGTTCAGCAGCGACAGCAACGAGCCGTCCGCGCAGCCGAGATCGAGCACGGTCGCGCGCGGTTCGACCCAGCGGGCGATCGCGCGGAAGTCCGGGCGCAATGCCAGGTAATCAAGTGCTCGCTGGTTCATGCGTTGACCTCGTTTGCAATGCGTTCGTAGTAGGCGCGCAGCAGGTTGTGATAGCGCGCATCGTCGAGCAGGAAGGCGTCGTGGCCGTGCGGCGCGTCGATCTCCGCATAGGTGACCGTGCGCTTGTGGTCGAGCAGCGCCTTCACCAGTTCGCGCGAGCGTGCCGGCGCGAAACGCCAGTCGGTCGAGAAGCTCGCGATCAGATACTTCGCGGTGGTGTGCGCTAGCGCGGCGGTCAGATCGCCGTCGAAGGCCTTGGCCGGATCGAAGTAATCGAGCGCGCGCGTGATCAGCAGGTAGGTGTTCGCGTCGAAGTAGTCGGCGAACTTGTCGCCCTGATAGCGCAGATACGATTCCACTTCGAATTCGACGTCGAAGCTGAAGTTGTAGTCATCGAGCGCGCCTTCCGCGCGACGCAGCGAGCGGCCGAATTTTTCGGCCATGTCGTCGTCCGACAAATACGTGATGTGCCCGATCATCCGCGCGACGCGCAGGCCGCGCTTCGGTTTCACGCCGTGCGCGTAGTAGTTGCCGCCATGGAAGTCGGGGTCTGACAGGATCGCCGAGCGTGCGACCTCGTTGAACGCGATGTTCTGCGCGGACAGTTTCGGCGTCGATGCGACCACGATGCAATGCGCGACCCGCTCCGGATACATCATGCTCCACGCGAGCGCCTGCATGCCGCCGAGACTGCCGCCCATCACGGCGGCGAAGCGCGTGATGCCGAACGCGTCGGCGACGCGCGCCTGAGCGTTGACCCAGTCTTCGACGGTGACGACCGGAAAGGTCGCGCCATACGGCTTGCCGGTCGCGGGGTCGATGCTCATCGGCCCGGTCGAGCCGAAGCACGAGCCGAGGTTGTTCACGCCGATCACGAAAAACCTGTCGGTATCGAGCGGCTTGCCCGGGCCGACCATGTTGTCCCACCAGCCGATGTCCTTCGGATTGTCGGCGTACACGCCCGCCACGTGATGCGATGCGTTCAGCGCGTGGCACACGAGCACCGCATTGCTGCGCGCGGCATTGAGCGTGCCGTAGGTCTCGACCATCAGGTCGTAGCCTGCGAGCGAGCTGCCGTTGCGCAATGGCAGCGGCTCGGTGAAATGCATTTTTTGGGGAGCGACGATGCCGATGGATTCCATTCATTCCGCCATTGAGTCAACAGGGCGGCTAAACGGCGTCGGCGAAGCACGAAGAGAAGGACGGTGTGCGCAGCTGACGACCTCTTTAGCCGCATTTATAGTGAACCGCGGGCCTGGGGCCAAGGGTTCGCGCGCCCGCAATCGAGTCAGCAAATCGGCGCGTGAAGGGGTGTGAAACCGGGTGCAACGTGCTTCGGGATGCCTTGGCGCGGTCCGTTATGCATCGGAAGGCCGCGGCAACATCAGGCGCAAAGTATAGCGGAAAATTCCGCGCGGCAGCGGCACGGGCGATGCCGCGCGAAGGGGGCGAGTCCTCGCGGACTACTGAAGAATCAGCAGCAGTTGCTCGTCCGCGTGTTCGGCGGGCGGCCGCGCGAAACCGCTGCGCACATAGCGATGCCAGCGGCCGATCACGTAGCTCACCACCAGGCTCGCGCGAATTGCAGGATCGTAGTCGGCAGGCAACGCAGCGGATTGCGGTGCGGTCTGCGGGCCGGCGTTGCCTGTGACGTCGTTATTCGCACGGGCAAGCGCTTCGGTCTGCGCGAGCCGCAAGCACTGCTTCAGCGATGCCTCGACGCGCTCGAGCATCTGGTTCACGCGCTCGGTGAGTCGCTCGTGCTCGCCGATCAGCGCCTCGCAGGTCAGCACGCGCGTCATGCCGGGATTTTTCGCGGGAAAGTTGAGCAGCATCAGCGCGATCGCGCGCGCCTGCAGCACGCCGTTGTTTTCGTGATTGGTGATCTGGTTGATGAGGCCGAACAGCGTCTGCTCGATGAACTCGATCAGCCCTTCGAACATCTGCGCCTTGCTGGCGAAATGGCGATATAGCGCGGCTTCCGACACACCGAGCCGGGCGGCGAGCGCGGCCGTGGTGACCTTCTCGCGCTTCGGCGCCTCGAGCATGCTGGCAAGCGTCTGCAGGATGTGCACGCGACGCTCGCCCGGCTTCGGACGCGGCGCGCGTGTTGCGGCGGGCGCCGCCGCGGGGGAGGCTGCGGCTGAGGTTTCGTCAGGCTTGTCGATCGGCTGCATGGCTGTGGTCCCCCGGCTGATGTCGTTGGCGGCTTTCGTCCCTACTGTCCCGGCTTGCGTCCCTTCCATCGAACCGAGCGCGTGCCCAGTCGTAGCGATTTTAGCGAACGAATGCTGCGGTCGACATAATGCGGCCGGCCGGTGCCGGGCAGGCGCGTCGGTACACCGTCCGCGTGCGGCTTGCGCGGCAGGTGCCCGGTGATCCACACGGTGCGGATGCCGAGCCGTCGATAGTTTTTCAGGTGCGAACGCGTGTCCTCGACGAGGATCGCGTCTTTCAGCGACACGTGCGCGTCGCGCATCGCGCGGCGCAGCATCGCGTGATCGGGCTTCGCGCGCCATTGGCGGCGATCGCGCATGTGCTCGATCGCGATCACGCGCTCGAATAGCCGCTCGATGCGCAACTCGGCGAGCACCGCGCGCGCGTAGGTTTCGGGCGCGTTGGTCAGCACGATCTTGCGGCCCGGCAGCGCCGCGATCAGACGCGCGACGCCGCGCTCGTGACGGATCATCGAGCAGAGGTCGGGGAACGTGTGCACGACCTTCAGGAAGTCGTGCGCGTCGAGCGGATGGTGGCGCGTGAGACCGAGCAGTGCTGCGCCGTAGCGCAGCGTGTAGCCGGTGCGCAGACGGTTGGCTTCGTCGATGTCGACTTGCAGCGCGTCGATGATGTACTGGGTCATGCCGCGATTGATCGCGGGGAAAATGGCATGTGACGCGCGGTGCAGCGTGTTGTCGAGATCGAACAGCCAGACGGGCTTGCCGCCTGCGAGGTCAGGACGGCGGCGCCGCGAAGTGGGGGTGCGCATGGTGAATTTCTTCAGCCGCTGACGGGCGTTTCATGCTGCGGATGCGCAGAGATTGCCACATCAACATCAACGCTCGGGGGCGCGCATGGACTGCCGGCTGCGAGGTGGGGCACAGGCGTCGCGCCGCTCGGACGCAACCCCTGTGCCGGGGATGCCGCAACGATCAATGCGAGCGGATCATCGTGCCGAACGGCTGTTCGGTCAGAATTTCGAGCAGCACCGAGTGCTCGATGCGGCCGTCGATGATGTGCACCGAGCGCACGCCGCTCTTCGCCGCATCGAGCGCGGACGAGATCTTCGGCAGCATGCCGCCGGAGATCGTGCCGTCTTCGAACAGACCGTCGATTTCGCGCGCCGACAGGTCGGTCAGCAGATTGCCTTCCTTGTCCATCACGCCGGGGATGTTGGTCATCATGACGAGCTTTTCGGCGTTCAGCACGACCGCCAGCTTGCCCGCGACGAGATCCGCGTTGATGTTGTACGACAGGCCGTCTTCGCCGAAGCCGATCGGCGAGATGACCGGAATGAACGCGTCGTCCTGCAACGCCTTCACGACCGCCGGGTTGATCGACTCGACTTCGCCGACCTGGCCGATGTCGACGTACTGGCCCGGAGTTTCGCGATCCGGCATCAGCATCTTGCGCGCGTGGATCAGGCCGCCATCCTTGCCGGTCAGGCCGACCGCGTGGCCGCCGAAGTGGTTGATCAGCATCACGATGTCCTGCTGCACCTCGCCCCCGAGCACCCATTCGACGACTTCCATCGTCTCTTCGTCGGTGACGCGCATGCCCTGGATGAACGTGCCCTGTTTGCCGATTTTCTTAAGCGCCTGGTCGATTTGCGGACCGCCGCCGTGCACGATGACCGGGTTGATGCCGACCAGCTTCAGCAGAATCACGTCGCGCGCGAAGCCCTGTTTCAGACGCTCTTCGGTCATGGCGTTGCCGCCGTATTTGATGACCACGGTCTTACCGTGATACTGACGGATGTAAGGCAGCGCCTCGGCCAGAATTTCGGCTTTCAGGGTGGGCGCAATCTGCGAGAGGTCGGGAAGCTCGGACATGGCGGCAGGCTCGGGCACGGAACAGTTGAAACAGCGCGAATTGTACAGGACTGGCGCGCTGCAACAGGGTTTTCGGCCGCGGCGCGAGCGACGGGCGGTGCAGGCTTGGCGTACCGCACCATGACGCGCCGCGGGGGTGGCGAACAGCAAGCGTAACGCACTTGCGTGACGGCTGTGCATTGGCCGAACGGACGACTGCACCTGAGCGTGTCAGTCATGGCATCATGGCTTGATCAATGTCCCCGGCCCTGAGCGCCGATCTGCGATGAAATCGTCTTCCCCCCGCTCCGAACGCAGCGCACGCTGTCCGCGCTGCGGCAATGCTTTCGACTGCGGCATGCAGACTGATCCGTCCAACTGCTGGTGCCGCGCGCTGCCGCCGCTACCGGTCGAGCGGTTAAAGCCAGGCGGCCGGTGTCTGTGCCCGGAGTGTCTGGCCGCGGAGATTGCACAGGCGACACACGAGGCGAGTGAGCATGAGCGGCCGTGATGGTCGGATTTGCCCCGGGGCCGATCAGAAACCGCCGACGCGCGGCGATGCTGCGCCACCCGCGCCCGCAGATCGCGCACAATCGCTTCCAGCGCCGGCTCCGATTCGCCGAACCGCGACTGCCGATCCGGGGCGATCGCGTCGGCGTGCCGGCTGGCCATCCGCAGCGTGTAGCCGGCGCGGAATTGTGCGACGGCGTTTTCCGGGTCGAGTGGGGCGATAATGGCGGGCGTCGTCGAGCGCGTGCAGTTTGGCCGCGGCGGCGAAGCAACGGGCTTCATCTGCCGCGGCGCCACTGGCTCGGGCCGCGGCGGCGTAACGGGTAGACTAGGGTCATGCACCGTATAACCAACACCGGCCGCGTCAATCTCGGTCATCTGTTCTGGCTGCGCAGCCTCGCGATCATCGGTCAGCTGCTGACGATCGCGTTCGTGCAGATCTTCCTCGGCGCCAATCTGCCGTTGCCCGCGATGCTGCTCGTGATCGGGCTCGAAGTGCTGTTCAACGCGCTCACGTGGTGGCGCGTGTCGCAGCAGCGTCCCGAGTCCAACCTCGAGCTGTTCGGGCAGATCTGGGTCGATCTCGGGGCGTTGTCGGCGCTGCTATTCCTGTCCGGCGGCACCACCAACCCGTTCGTGTCGCTGTACCTGCCATCGCTTGCGATCGCGGCGGCCGTGCTGCCGTGGTATCTGATGGCCTGGCTCGCGGCGTTCGCGGTCGCCTGCTACGCGATGCTCAGTTTCGATTCCGTGCCGCTCAATCTCGAGAATCCCGCCAACCTGTTCGACTACTACCGCTCGGGCATGTGGGTCAACTTCATGGTCAGCGTGGGGCTGATTGCGTGGTTCGTCGCGCGCATGTCCCGAGCGCTGCGGCTACGTGACGCAGCGCTTGGAGAAGCGCAGCAGCGCTTGCTCCACGACGAACGGGCGGTCGCGCTCGGCGTGCAGGCGGCCACCGTGGCCCACGAAATCGGCACCCCTCTGTCTACAATCGCGATGTTGTCCGAAGAATTGCGCGACGCGGCGCGGACCGACGCGGGACTCGCCCCCTACCGCGCCGATCTCGAGCTGCTCGAGCAGCAGATGATGCTGTGCACGTCGGCGCTCGCGCGGTTGCGCAGCCGCGCAACGACCACGACGAACCGCCAGCCGGTCGACGAATGGCTCGAATCATTTGCCGAGCAATGGCGCCTGCGCCATCCTCACGTGAAGTTCGAGCGGCTTGGCACACCGCCCGCCGATGTCAGTCTCAACGACACGGCGGCCGTCAGCCAGATACTGACGATCCTGCTCGACAACGCCGCGCGCGCGAGCCGCGATCACGTGACACTGTCCTGCGTGCTCGCGCCACGCGGCGACCAGATCGTGTTCGAAGTGTGCGACCACGGTCCGGGCATTCCGGCCGCGCTGCGCGGCTCGCTCGGCGCGATGCCGGTGGAGAGCACGCAGGGCGGTCACGGCGTCGGCCTGTATCTGGCGTTTTCGGCGGCGGCGCGTCTGAAGGGATCGATCGAACTGACCGACGCCAACGGCGGACGGCCGCGCGGCACGCGTGCGGTGCTGCGACTACCGCTCGCCGCGCGCAAGATTTCCGGAGCGAGCCCACATGGCGCCGCGCCATCCAACACGGAGAAACAGGCATGAGCGAGAAGAATTTTCTGGTGATCGACGACGACGAAGTGTTCTCCGGCATCCTCGCGCGCGGCTTGACGCGGCGCGGCTACACGGTGACCGAAGCACACAACGCGGACGAGGCGATCCGGCTCGCGAATCAGCAGAAGTTCAGCGAGATCACCGTGGACCTGCATCTCGGCAACGACTCCGGCCTGACGCTCGTCGCGCCGTTACGCGATCTGCAGCCCGATGCGCGCATGCTCGTGCTGACCGGCTACGCGAGCATCGCCACCGCGGTGCAGGCGGTCAAGGACGGCGCCGACAACTATCTCGCAAAGCCCGCCAACGTCGAGACGATCCTGTCGGCGCTGCAAAGCGAGGCGAGCGCGTTGCAGGCCGAGGAGGCGATCGAGCATCCGCAGCCGCTGTCGGTGGCGCGGCTCGAATGGGAGCATATCCAGCGTGTGCTCGCAGAACACAACGGCAATATCTCGGCGACCGCGCGCGCGTTGAACATGCATCGGCGCACGTTGCAGCGCAAGTTGGCGAAGCGGCCGGTGAAGCAGTAGGCGGCGATCTTCTGGCGCGGCGTTGGCTGTTCGAGGCGCCGCCGCGGGAAGGGCGGCACAAAACAAAACGGGCTGCCTATGCGAAGGCAGCCCGTTTTTCATGCATCAGCGCTTCGCGCTGCCACCGCGCATGTCAAAGCACGTAGCGCGACAGATCCTCGTCTTCGGCGATTTCGTTCAACGCGCTATCGACATACGCCGCGTCGATCTGCACTGCATGGCCCGAATGATTGCCGGCCGAGAACGACACTTCTTCGAGCAGTTTTTCAATCACCGTATAAAGACGCCGCGCGCCGATGTTCTCGGTCTTCTCGTTGACCGAGTACGCAATCTCGGCGAGACGGCGGATGCCGTCGTCGGCGAATTCGAGGTGCACGTCTTCGGTCGCGAGCAGGGCCTGGTATTGCTTGACGAGGCTCGCGTCCGTCGACACGAGGATCGATTCGAAGTCGTTGACCGACAGCGAATCGAGCTCGACGCGAATCGGAAAGCGCCCCTGCAGCTCGGGAATCAGATCGCTCGGCTTCGCGAGGTGAAACGCGCCGCTCGCGATGAACAGGATGTGATCGGTCTTCACCATGCCGTACTTGGTGTTGATCGTCGTGCCTTCGACGAGCGGCAGCAGATCGCGCTGCACGCCCTGACGGGACACTTCACCGCCGCCCGCTTCGTTGCGCGACGCGATCTTGTCGATTTCGTCGAGGAACACGATGCCGTTCTGCTCGACGTTCTGCACCGCCTTGCTCTTCACCTCTTCGTCGTTCAGCATCTTGCCGGCTTCTTCGTCGGTGAGCACCTTCAGCGCTTCCTTGACCTTCATCTTGCGGCGCATCTTCTTGCCGCCGCCGATGTTGGCGAACATCGAGCGGATCTGCTCGGTCATGTCTTCCATGCCCGGCGGCCCCATGATGTCCATGCCGACCTGCGGCTGCTCGACGTCGAGCTCGATTTCCTTGTCGTCGAGCTGGCCTTCGCGCAGGCGCTTGCGGAACGTTTGACGCGTCGTGCTGCCTTCATCGGCGGTGTCGGTCGAGCTCGAGCTCGAACCGAAGCCGACCGGCCGTGCGGTTGGCAGCAGGATGTCGAGGATGCGGTCTTCGGCCAGATCGCCGGCCTTGGTCCGCACCTTGCGCATTTCGGTTTCGCGGGTCTGCTTGACCGAAATTTCGATCAGGTCGCGCACGATACTGTCGACGTCGCGGCCCACGTAGCCGACTTCGGTGAATTTGGTCGCTTCGATCTTGATGAACGGCGCGTCCGCGAGCTTCGCGAGACGCCGCGCGATTTCGGTCTTGCCGACGCCGGTCGGTCCGATCATCAGGATGTTCTTCGGCGTGATTTCCTGGCGCAGCGGTTCGTCGACCTGCTGACGGCGCCAGCGGTTGCGCAGCGCGACCGCCACGGCCTTCTTCGCGCGGCCTTGGCCGATGATGTGTTTGTCGAGTTCGGAGACGATCTCGGCGGGGGTCATGGTGCTCATCGATGGGTCCTTACTCGATCGTCTCAATGACGCGGTTATGGTTCGTGTAGATGCACATGTCGCCGGCGATTTCCAGCGACTTTTCCACGATGTCGCGCGGCGACAGCTCGGTGTTGTCGGCAAGCGCCTTCGCGGCCGCCTGCGCGTACGCACCGCCCGAGCCGATCGCACAGATGCCGCCTTCGGGATCGAGCACGTCGCCGTTGCCGGTGATGACGAGCGTGGTGGTCGCGTCCGCGGCGATCAGCATCGCCTCGAGACGACGCAGCATGCGGTCGGTGCGCCAGTCTTTCGCGAGCTCCACGGCCGCGCGCGTCAGATTGCCCTGATGTTTTTCCAGCTTCGCCTCGAAGCGGTCGAGCAGCGAGAAGGCATCCGCCGTGCCACCGGCGAAGCCGACCAGCACCTTGCCGTTGTAGATGCGCCGGACCTTCTTCGCGCCGCCTTTCATGACGATGTTGCCGAGCGTGACCTGGCCGTCGCCGCCGAGCGCCACCTTGTTGCCGCGGCGCACGGAAACGATCGTCGTGCCGTGAAATTGCTCCATATGCGTTCCTCTTTGCAAAACGGGTAGAACGCGGCAGCGCTGTGCGCTACCGCATGAATCCAGTCAGCGGACGGCGCGCCGGCTGGCGCGCTCGTGAGCGCATGTCCGATCTATTTTAGGGCGCGCGCGGTCATATCAAGATCCGCCGGAAGGCATAGGACGAAAAACTGAAAATCCGCTCAGGGAGCCTGAGAAACGAGGCGGGAAGGGACGGCGGGGCGGGACGGATGGCGGAGCATGCGCGGATGTCGCGCAAAAAGAAAAGGCGCACGGTTCACCGTGCGCCTCTCGACGAAGCAGCGTTTTCAGGGCGCTAAGCCGAAGCCGCGCCGCAGATAATCAGTCGCCGAACAGCTTCTGGCGCAGTTCGCGGCGCTCCTGGGCTTCGAGCGACAGCGTAGCCGTGGGCCGCGCGAGCAGACGCGGAATGCCGATCGGCTCGCCGGTTTCCTCGCACCAGCCATAGTCGCCCGCCTCGATTCGCGCGATCGATTGCTGCACCTTCTTCAGCAGCTTGCGTTCGCGGTCGCGCGTGCGCAGTTCGAGCGCATGCTCTTCCTCGATCGTGGCGCGATCGGCCGGGTCCGGCACGATGACCGTTTCGCGCAGGTTCTCGGTCGTCTGGCCGGCATTGCGGAGAATGTCCGCCTGCAACTGTTCGAGCCTGTTCTTGAAGAAGGCGAGCTGATCCGCATTCATGTAATCCTTGTCGCTCATCTTCAGGATTTCGGCTTCGGTCAAGAGTCGTTTCGTCGTCATCTGGCTTACTTCTTCAATGTGAGGCAAAACTCATAGGGCCCGCACTTTCGTATTGCCCGCAAACGCGTCGCGCGGACGCGCAGCGCAGGGTGGCCACGAACGTTGGACTGTCGTGACGCCGAAGCGCCTGGCGCCCACACACCGGGCGTTGCTAGCTACGCCGCTGCGGGGCCGAACTCCTCTGGAAACCGATTCACACATGCTCCTGAGGCATCGCTCGCCGACGAGCGCGTGCCTTTTCAGGCCGTGCCCGCCGGCGTTTTCGGCGTGTCTCCGGACAAGATTTTCCGGCGCCGTTTCAGGCCCGTCGCGGGATACGCGCGACCGGGCAATTCGTTGTCATTCTCCAGTGGGCACGTATTGTAACTGAATCACAATACGGCACCGCAACTGCTGAAAGCCGGCCTGCGGCGCTGCGATATCCCGAAAATATAACGCGCAGAAAGCCAAAAAGCGATGGTCGTGCACGCTTTAATACAGCAGGGTTTTCACGCGTTTTTCATATGGCCTGGATTCGAAAGGCCTCGGCGCCGCGGCGTCGCAGTTTCAGCAGAGGATTCACGCCCGCGCAGTCGGCGGCGGGCGTCTCACCGCACTAGAAGTAGCACGGCGCATGCCGCGCTGCGGGCGGCGCGTCGTGGGCTTGCTCCGAGGCTTGCTTGCGCGACGGCGCTGCGCCCGCTCAGGCGAGGCAGGCGTCGAGACCGTCGGTGATCAGATCGCGCGGCAGTTCGATGCCGATGAACACCATCTTGTTGGTCTTCTTCTCGGCCGGTTGCCATTTCGCGGCGAGGTCGCTGCCCATCATTTGATGCACGCCCTGGAACACGACCTTGCGATCGACGCCCTTCATGTACAGCACGCCCTTGTAGCGCAGCAGGTGCTCGCCATAGATCTGCAGGATGCCGCCGAGGAAGTCTTCGAGCTTGTTCGGATCGAACGGACGATCGCTGCGGTACACGAATGACTTGATCTTGTCGTCGTGATGCGCATGGTGGTGATGTCCGTGATCATGGCCTTCGTGATCGCAATGGCCATGGTCGTGATCGCAATTGGCGTGATCGTGGTCATTGTCGCCTTGCGTGTGGCCGTGCTCGTCGTGCGCGTGCGCGTGGCTATGCGCGTGTTCGTCTTCACTCAGGAAGTCCGGATCGATTTCGAGCTTCGAGTTCAGGTTGAAGCCGCGCAGATCGAAAATTTCCTTGATGTCCGCCTCGCCGAAATTGACGACCTTGATCGCCGCCTTCGGGTTCATGTGCAGCAGACGGTGGCGCAGATCGGCCACGTGCCGCTCGTCGACGAGATCGGCCTTCGTGATGAACAGCCGGTCCGCGAAACCGACCTGGCGCTGCACCACTTCGTGCTCGTCGAGCTGATGATTCGCGTGCTTCGCGTCGACCAGCGTGATGATCGCGTCGAGCAGGAATTCGCTCGCGATCTGGTCGTCCATGAAGAAGGTTTGCGCGACCGGGCCCGGATTCGCGAGGCCGGTGGTTTCGATCACGACGCGGTCGAAGTCCACTTCGCCCGCCTGCTTCTTCGCGGCCAGATCATTGAGCACGCGCGACAGGTCGCCGCGAATCGTGCAGCAGATGCAGCCGTTGCTCATCTGGATGATCTGCTCGCTCGTGTCCTGCACGAGGATCTCGTTGTCGATGTTCTCTTCGCCGAACTCGTTCTCGATGACGGCGATCTTCATGCCGTGCTTTTCGTTCAGGATGCGCTTGAGCAGGGTGGTTTTGCCGCTGCCGAGAAAGCCGGTCAGGATGGTGACTGGAATCATGTGGGTCGCCTGTAAGTCGTGAAACGGTGCGTGATCGGACGCTAGCGCGCAAGGCTAGCCAGATGCGTTAGGCGGGCCGCCGCTGCCAGATGGCGCGGACCCTGTCCAGCCGGTCATTGAAACATATTTGCCAGGCGGGCGCAGGGGCGGCCGCCTGCGCGGAGGCGGCCGTCAGCCGCCGCCACGCGCAATCACCGGGAAAATAAGGGCGATCAGGTGATTTGCAACAGCAGCCCCTTCAGATACTCGCCTTCGGGGAACGCAGTGAGCAGCGGATGATCGACGCCCGCGCCAAGGCGCTTCAGGATGCGTGCGTCGACGCGTGCGTCGGCGGCCGCGCCCGACACGATCTTCTGGAACAGCTCGGGATCGATCGCGCCCGAGCACGAGTACGTGAACAGCAAACCGCCCGGGCGCAGCAGCTTCAGGCCCGTCAGATTGATGTCCTTGTACGCGCGCGAGGCGCGGTCCACGTGCTCGCGCGATGGCGCGAATTTCGGCGGATCGAGCACGATCAGGTCGAAGCGATCGCCTTCGTCGTAGAGGCGCCGCAATGTCTTGAACGCGTCGGCGTCGAGCCAGGTCGCGCGGTCGGCGTCGAAGCCGTTGGCCGCGACGTTCTGCTGCGCGAGCGCGAGCGCTTCACCCGACGAATCGACCGACACCACGCGCTTTGCGCCACCCCTGAGCGCCGCGAGCGAAAAGCCGCCGGTGTAGCAGAAGCAGTTCAGCACGTCGCGATCTTTCGCGAACTGCTGCACGAGCAGGCGGTTATCGCGCTGGTCGACATAGAAGCCGGTCTTGTGGCCGTTGCGCACGTCGACGTGATAGCGCACGCCGTTTTCGCTCGCGATCAGCTTCTCGGAAGGCGGCTCGCCCGCGAGCACGCCGGTGATCTGCTCGAGCCCTTCCTTCTGACGGATCGACACGTCCGAGCGCTCGTAGACGTTCGGGCAGCCGGTCGCGCCGACCAGCGCCGCGACGATCGCGTCCTTCCACGCTTCGACGCCGGCCGCCATGAACTGACAGACGATCTGGCTGCGCTGATCCGCGTCCTCGGCGACGTAGTAATCGACGATCAGGCCCGGCAGACCGTCCGCCTCGCCGAAGATCAGCCGCACGGCGCCGGTGTCGCGCACCATCGCCTGACGATGCGCGAACGCGCGCTGAACGCGGCGCTTGAAGAACGCGTGATCGATCGGCTCGGCTTCGTCGAAGCTCCAGACGCGCGCGCGGATCTGCGAGTGCGGGCTGTAGGCGGCGCGGGCGAGAAAGCGGCCATCGTGCGCGCGCACGAGCACGGTCGCGCCGGGCGCGGGGCGGCCGTCGACGTGCTCGATCGCATTGGCATAAACCCACGGATGGCGGCGCAGCAGCGATTTTTCTTTCGACGGTTTGAGCGTAACGGTATTCATCAGGTGTAGGTAAAGTGCAAGCGAAGGCGGCGCGTCGTGGCGCGCGGCGTCAGTCGCGTGATCAGTTGCGTTTCTTTGCGCGAGGATGCGCGCTGTCGTAGACGTGGGCGAGGTGCTGGAAATCGAGGCCCGTATAAACCTGCGTCGCGGTGATGCTCGCGTGGCCGAGCAGCTCCTGCACGGCGCGCAGGTCGCCGCTCGACTGCAGCACGTGCGTCGCGAACGAATGGCGCAGCACGTGCGGATGCACGTTGGCCGGAATGCCGGCGGCGAGCGCCGCGCGCTTCACGCGCTCGCGCACGACGTTCGGCGACAGCCGGTTGCCGCGCGCCGACAGGAACAGCGGATGCGGATCGTGGCGGACCATCGGTTCGCGCACCGCGAGCCATGCGTTCAGCGCCGCGACCGCCTTGCTGCCCACCGGCACGACGCGGCGCCGGTTGCCTTTGCCGAGCACTTCGACTTCGCCGGAATCGAGTTTCAGCCAGCCGGCCGAGCGATAGCCGTCGACGTCGGCGAAACGCACGTCGAGGCCGACCAGTTCGGCGAGGCGCAAGCCCGACGAGTAGAACAGCTCGAGCATCGCGTGATCGCGCAGGCCTTCAGGCGAGTCGGCGGGCGGGCTGTCCATCAGGCGCGCGGTGTCGTCGACGGAAAGCGCCTTCGGCAGCATTTTCGCCTGCTTCGGCGCGCGCACCGCGGCGACCGGATTGGCCGGCAACTCGACGTGGCCCGCGAGCCAGCGATAAAACGCCCGCCATGCCGACAGCCGATGGCCGATCGACCGCGCGGTGAGACCGCCCGCATGCGCGCGCGCGACGGCGCCGCGGATGTCGACGGCGGTGAGGCTTTCGAGCGCTCGGCCTTTGGCGAGCTGCTTCAGTTCCGCGAGCTCATGCGTGTAGCCGCGCAGCGTGTGCGCCGACAGCCGCCGCTCGTGCTCGAGATGCGACAGGTAGGCGGCGATCGGGTCGGCGGCGGTCACGGTACGCGGTGACGTTGGGTGGCGCGGCTCAGCGCGGCAGCAGCCGGCTCAGCGCGGCGCTCGCGAGCGCGCCGATCTGCGTGAGGAAATCGGTGGCCATGCCTTCGTGGAAGCGCCGCGGGTCGGATGAGCCCATCACGAGCAGGCCGAACGTCGGCGCGTCTTCGACACCTTCGGGGTCGCGCAGCGCGAGCAGCGCGATCGATTCGGTGCTCTGCGCCGTCCCGTTCGACGCGACGCCGAGGTCGTCGGTCGCGCTCGTTGCCGCGCTTGCCGCCGGGTTGGTCGTCCCGTTGGACGCGACCGCAGCTTGCGCGAGCCATTGCGCGGCCTCGAAGCCGGTGTTCGCGCCGCAGTACGGCGTGCTCAGGCTGCCCGCGAAAATGCGCACTTCCTCGCTGACGTGGCGCGCGAAGTCCGCTTGCGCATACGGCTCGGCGATGTCCCACACGCGCAGCGCCGCTTGCGGCACGTCGAAGATGTCGCGCAGACCGCCGGCGATCGTGCGCGGCAGCGCGTAGGGATCGCGCTCGGCCATCACACGGATGGTCCAGCGGTTGAATTTCGACGCGATGCTGTCGTTCTCGTGACCGTAGCGCAGCAGTTCGGCAAGACGCCGCTCCAGATGCTTGTTCTTGTCGCGCAGCATCTCCATCTGCCGCTCCTGCAGCGACACCGCGGCTTTGCCGTGCGGGTTCGCGAGCCGGATCGTCGCGAGCGTTTCCGCGTGTTCGACGAAGAATTCGGGATTGGCGAGCAGGTATTCGGCGACTTCGCGATCGTTCATGGTTTCGGCTAGAGGACTACGGGACGGCCGCCTCACGGCGGCGCGTCGGTCAATGAGTTAGACGGAGGGTGCCATGTCGGCCGGGCTGGACGGATTGTGCTGCGTCGAGTCCGACGAGGCGCTCGACGCCTCTTCGGCCAACTCGATCTCCCCTTCGAAGACGGTGGCTGCGGGGCCGGCCATCAGCAGCGGCGCGCCTGGGTGCGCGCTGTCCCACGTGATGGTCAGATCGCCGCCGTGCGTATGTACGAGCACCGGCGAATCCAGCAGCCCGCGCCGGATGCCGGCCGCGACCGCCGCGCACGCGCCGGTGCCGCACGCGAGCGTTTCGCCCGCGCCGCGTTCGTAGACGCGCAGCCTGATCTCGTTGCGGTCGACGATCTGCATGAAGCCCGCGTTGACCCGCTGCGGGAAGCGTGTGTGCCGCTCGATAGCCGGACCTTCGACGAGCACCGGGAACACCTCGGCATCGTCGACGACCTGCACGGCGTGCGGATTGCCCATCGACACCACCGACATCCAGCGCGTCATGCCGTTCACGTCGAGCGGCCAGAGCGTATCCGCGCCTTCGCGGCGGCCTTGCAGACCCTTGGTCGCGAACGGCACGAGTTCGGGGTCGAACACGGGCGTGCCCATGTCGACGATCACTTCGCCGTTGTCCTGCATCGTCAGCGTGATCGTGCCTTTCTGGACCTGCACGCGCACGCTGCGCTGGTCGGTGAGACCGCGCTCGCGCACGAACTTGACGAAGCAGCGCGCGCCGTTGCCGCAGTGTTCGACCTCGCCGCCGTCGCAATTGAAGATGCGATATCTGAAATCGACGCCTTCGACGGTCGGCTTTTCGACCAGCAGCAACTGGTCGGCGCCGACGCCGAAATGGCGGTTCGCCAACGCGCGCACCTGCGCCGTGGTTAGATCAACCGGTTGGGTATAGCCGTCGAGTACGACGAAGTCGTTGCCCGCGCCGTGCATTTTGGTGAATTTGAGCTTCACGTTTTCCGTGTATCCGTTGCTGCGTAGGGCTTCGCGCGTGCGGGCGGAGCCGGAAATCCCGGCCTCACCGGTCGTTGGGCGAATCGCCCATTGGAGCCGTGCCCGGCCAATAGCAGATGATACACGTTGGCACATCGGAAACGGTACGGCAGGCGAGGAGCCCAGCCCCACCTTCAATACACCCCCGGCACCCCCGGCGGGCGTGTCTTGAACCGCTTGTGCACCCAGTAATACTGCTCGGGCATCAGCGGAATCTGCTCTTCGAGAAACTCGTTCATGCGTCGCGCATCAGCGTCATCGTCGCCGGTCGGATAGTCGTCCCAAGATTTGAAGACCTTGAGCCGGTAGCCCTTGTAGTTCGGCAGCACCTCGCCGATGAACGGTACGACCTGCGCATGCCCGACCTTGGCGAGACGGCCGACCGCGGTCAGCGTGCAGGTCGGCACGCCGAAGAACGGCACGAACGTCGAATTGCGCGCGCCGTAGTCCATGTCCGCGCCGAGCATCACCGGTTTGCGTTCGCGCAGCCAGCGCAGCACGACGCGCGCGCTGTCCGCGCGGCTCGCCATGTCCGCGCCGAAACGCGCGCGCGCTGCTTTCGCGGCTTCCTCGAACTCCTGATTCGACATTGGCTGATAGAGGGAGCCGCACTGGCGCTTCAGCGAGTAGTTCAGAAAGATCGAACCGGCCTCGATGCCGACAAAATGAAAGCCGAGAAACAATGTGGGCGGCAGGTTCGGGTCCGTCAGGTCGATCGCGCTGTCGAGCTGGATCAGCTTGTCGAGCTTCTTCGCCGAGCCGAACCACTGCACGCTGCGCTCGAGATAGCTGCGGATCGCATGACGGAAGTGTTTTTGCGCGACGTCCTCGCGGCGCTCGTCGCTCCAGTCGGGGAAGCACAGCTTCAGATTCGTATGAACGATGCGCTTGCGACGGCTCGGGATCTGGTAGAGCAGCCAGCCGAGCCCGTCACCGAGACGAGCGACCAATCCGTAAGGCAACAGCGCAAAGAGTTTGAGCAGCCCGATCGCGAGCTTCGCGCCGTAGCGGCTCAGCATGCAGCCTCCAGGCGCGCGGCGCCGCAGGGGGCGAAATTGTGGAAAGCGGAAAAATTGAGGTGATACCGCACTCGTTTCGACTCTGTGACATTCAAAGGAAGTCGCTATAATAAGGGCTTCGCCGAGTTAATAGACAACTTGCGGGGCGAAGCCGGCGGGTGCGGTCCATGGGTTTTCATGGGTTATGCGTCCATCGGTCAGGTAATCCGCTAAAGCGTCGCCGCTTCAGACTCCCGAAGTCGGCTACGTGGAACGCAACCGTAACCACTAACAGGAGTCTGCAACGTGGCAAACGACTATCTCTTCACTTCCGAATCCGTTTCCGAAGGCCATCCCGACAAAGTCGCGGACCAGATCTCGGACGCGATCCTCGACGCCATCCTCGCTCAAGACAAGTACTCGCGTGTCGCGGCCGAAACGCTGTGCAACACGGGTCTCGTCGTGCTGGCCGGTGAAATCACCACCACCGCGAACGTCGACTACATCCAGATCGCGCGCAACACGATCAAGCGCATCGGCTACGACAACACCGACTATGGCATCGACTACCGCGGCTGCGCGGTGCTCGTCGCCTACGACAAGCAGTCGCCGGACATCGCCCAGGGCGTGGACCGCGCGCACGACAACAACCTCGATCAAGGCGCGGGCGACCAGGGCCTGATGTTCGGTTACGCGTGCGAGGAAACGCCGGAACTGATGCCGCTGCCGATCCACCTGTCGCACCGCCTCGTCGAGCGTCAGGCGAATCTGCGCCGCGACGGCCGTCTGCCCTGGCTGCGTCCGGATGCCAAGTCGCAGGTCACCGTGCGCTACGTCGACGGCAAGCCGCATTCGATCGACACCGTCGTACTGTCCACCCAGCATTCGCCGGACATCGAGCTCGACACGCTGCGCGAAGCGGTGATCGAGGAAGTGATCAAGCCGACGCTGCCGGCCGAGCTGATCAAGGGTGACATCAAGTTCCTCGTGAACCCGACCGGTCGTTTCGTGATCGGCGGTCCGCAGGGCGATTGCGGTCTGACGGGCCGCAAGATCATCGTCGATACGTACGGCGGCGCGGCTCCGCACGGCGGCGGCGCATTCTCGGGCAAGGATCCGTCGAAGGTGGACCGCTCGGCAGCGTACGCCGGCCGTTACGTCGCCAAGAACATCGTGGCCGCGGGCCTCGCATCGCGCTGCCTGATCCAGGTGTCGTACGCGATCGGCGTCGCCCAGCCGACCTCGGTGATGGTCAACACGTTCGGCACCGGCCGCGTGTCGGATGCGACGATCACGGAACTCGTGCGTCAGCATTTCGACCTGCGTCCGAAGGGCATCATCCAGATGCTCGACCTGCTGCGCCCGGTCTACGAGAAGAGCGCGGCGTATGGTCATTTCGGCCGCGAAGAGCCGGAATTCACGTGGGAAGCCACCGACAAGGCGCTCGCACTCGCCGAAGCGGCAGGCACTGAGCCGGTCGCGGCGCTTGCCGAATAAGGGCGAGCCGATCGCCGCTTGAAAGCAAACAAACCCCGCCGGCGTGAGCCGGCGGGGTTTTTCTTTGTCTATCGATGGCGTAGCGATGCGGCCGCGCGAAGCACGTCGTCGAGGCGGCGCGCTCGAAGTCTTGCGGTGCTCGAAGTCAGCCCAGCGGTGAACGGCCAGCCGGTCGGCAGATCAGCGGTCTAGCCACTCAACGCGCAACTGCAATTCACCGGCCCAGCAATCTCACCGGCTCGCAAACGCAAACGCAAACGCGAACCACCCGCCGCTGCTCGCCGACAGGCGACGCGGTCGGCGGCTCGCAGGCGTGCGCATCGCCGGCGCGCGTTTCGCGACCGCGAGGCGCAACGGAGTCGGTTTGCGCAGCAGCGTGCGCAGCGACAGACGGCGCGTGCCGCTCTGCTGGCGTAGCGCCGAGAAGAACGTATGGAACCAGGTGCGAAAGCCGTCAATGGCCTTCGCGTCGCGCCACTGCTCGCCGAGCGCGCGGGTGCGCGCGGCATGATGGCGCAGCGCCCGCATCATATGGCGGCGCGCGGGACGCGCCGCTTTCAGCGCGGCGCGGGTAAGACGGGTGCTCAAAAGAGTATGCATGGCTTCACATTTAGGCAATGAACCGCACGTCGGCGCGTGCACCGGATGTGCACGGACAAACAGCACCATATGTGCCAATGACGGGGTTGCGATGAACGGCCTGAAAGCGGGAAATTCGGTCCGGGTCGTGGCGCGGGAGATTGCGACGCGAAACACGGCGCACAGCGCAGCGAAGGTACAACGCGGAGAAACCGACGGCACGGGCCCTGACGGCCTGCGCACAACAGAAAACTGCGTAAGCGACGATCGACATGCGAGCAGGCTACACGGGAATCATGACGTCAGAAAGTCGGTTATTACCCTGCGAGACCGGATTTCTCCGCGGATCGAATCGTCGCGGATGCCAGTCTGCTGTCACCCCTTACGGGCGATTTGCGTGCGCGTTTGCCCAGCGAATGTGCGGTGCGGGCGCGCCGCGCGCCTGAAACCGGTGCATTGGCGCGCCGCGAAAAGCGAAGGCGACCGCCGCAAAAGATCAGCAGGACGCAGGAGCCTCTGGCGGTGAACCAACGCATCCCGATCGCGCCCGTTTTACAATCGAACATCAGTTAGTCGACGGTAACGGAACGCCATGTCACTCCATTCGAAGAAAGAGCAGATTCAAACGTTGCGGGAGCAGGGTTTTGTCGTCGTGCCAGGACTCGTGTCGCCCGAGCGTTGCGAGGAGCTGAAGCGGATCGCGCAGCGGCAGCTGCAGGAAGCGGCGGCGCCGATCGAATTCGAAGCGGATTTGCAGTATCCGGGCGCGCCGTCATCGAAGGATGCTCCGGGCGGACATACGGTGCGGCGCCTGCTCGACGCGTACGGTCGTCACCCCGCGTTCGCGCAATGGGCGACCGCGCCCGAAATCCGTGGCTGGATGGAGCTGTATTTTGGCGAGGAGCCGCGGCTATCGCGCGCGCATCACAACTGCATGATGACCAAGCACCCCGCGTACGGCAGCCTGACCGGCTGGCATCGCGACGTGCGCTACTGGTCGTTCGAGCGCGACGATCTGGTGTCGGCGTGGCTCGCGGTCGGCCCGGAAACCGTCGATAATGGCGCGCTGTGGTTCGTGCCGCAATCGCACGGCGCCGCGTTCACATCGGACCGTTTCGACGAAGCGAAGTTTTTCCGCGCGGATCTCGCCGAGAACGAGGCCGCGATCCGCACGGCCGTGTCGCCCGAGCTGAAGACTGGCGACGTGGTGTTCTTTCACTGCAACACGCTGCACTCGGCCGGCAAGAATCTGAGCGACCAGGTGAAGTTCTCGCTGGTGTTCACCTATCACGGCGCAAGCAATGTGCCGCTGCCCGGCACGCGCTCGGCCGCGAAGCCCGAGATCGCGTTCTAGATTATTTTGGTCGCGAGCCTCGCGCCGACGCTCAGCGCTTGCGCCCCGACATCGCGATTCCCGTCAGCCCGGCGAGCGTCGCCACCACGCCCGCGACGATCAGCACGATCGCCTTGTTGCTTGGCGAGCCGGTAAAGAAGCGCGACACGTCGCTGCTCACCGAATTGAATGCCTGCCCGCCGAAATACAGCAGCACGATACCGCCGACAATCAGCGCGATCGAAATCGCTTTCGTCATCTGCACCTCCCATCAACCTGAACCGGCCAGAGTGTAGGTGAGGCGTGCGTGCTCGTCCATCCCGCATACTGGTTGCGCTGCAAGCGCCGCGTCGATTGGCTAACATAGCGGTCTGGCCGCACCGCGGCGACACCACAACAACAAATCTCCTCAGCAGCATGCCTCCCGCAACGCGCGAATCCTCACGCCCTCCATCCTCGGGCGATCTCATCGACAAGGACACTAGCAATGGCTTACGAAGCAGCTTCAGAACGCTATTCGGACATGCAATACCGCGTCTGCGGCAAGTCGGGTCTCAAACTGCCGGCGCTGTCGCTCGGCCTGTGGCACAACTTCGGCGACACCACGCCGATCTCGACGCAGCGTGACATCCTGCGCACGGCCTTCGACCTCGGCATCACGCACTTCGATCTGGCGAACAACTACGGCCCGCCGTACGGCAGCGCGGAAACCAATTTCGGCCGTCTGTTCAAGGACGATTTCAAACCGTATCGCGACGAGTTGCTGATTTCGTCGAAGGCCGGTTGGGATATGTGGCCCGGTCCGTACGGCCAGGGCGGCGGCTCGCGCAAATATGTGCTCGCGAGTCTCGATCAGAGCCTGAAGCGCATGGGCCTCGATTACGTCGACATCTTCTATTCGCATCGCTTCGACGCGCACACGCCGCTCGAGGAAACCGCGGGCGCGCTCGCGAGCGCGGTGCAGCGGGGCAAGGCGCTGTACATCGGCATCTCGTCGTACTCGTCGGCGAAGACGCGCGAAATGGCGAAGCTGCTCGCCGAATACAAGGTGCCGCTGCTGATCCATCAACCGTCGTACAACATGCTGAACCGCTGGATCGAACACGACCTGCTCGATACGCTCGATGAAGTCGGCGCGGGCACGATCGCGTTCACGCCGCTCGCGCAGGGATTGTTGACCGGCAAGTATCTGAACGGCGTGCCGGAAGATGCGCGCGTCAACAAGCCGGGCGGCGGTTCGCTCAAAGACGAGCATCTGAGCCCGCGGAACATCGAGCACGTGCGGAAGCTCAACGACATCGCGCAGCGCCGTGGTCAGAGCCTCGCGCAGATGGCGCTCGCGTGGGCGTTGCGCGACCCACGCGTGACCTCGGTGCTGATCGGCGCGAGCCGCGCGGAGCAGGTGCGCGAGAACGTCGGCGCGCTGAAGAAGCTCGCATTCTCGGCCGACGAACTCGCCGAAATCGATCGCTATGCGACCGAAGGCGGGATCAATCTGTGGGAAAAGCCGTCGACGGATCAGGCGATCTGATCGCGTGAGGAGCCGTCCGCGCAACAGGCGGACGCACGCAAGGGCAAAACGAAGCCGCACGCTCAGCGTGCGGCTCTTCTGCAGGTACTTCGCCGCGCCGCTACACGAGCGCCGGCAGACCCTCGACCAGCGCCACCGCGCACATCACACCGATCAGCGCGCCCAGCACACGCAGCCCGTTGTGTCGCAACTCGGTCTTGCAGGGCAGCGCGCCGACGAATAGCGCGCCGGCCAACGCCATCGGAATGACCAGGATGAAATCGCCGATCGTAAAGTAGGTCATCTTCGTCTCCTCCCATGCGGGATGGTTGCTGTGTCGTTTCAGCAAGGGCCGCGGCTTCGAAATCATGCAGCGCCTTTGCACGAATCGAGTATAGGAGACCGATCGAGCGGCGCGACGGCGCAAGCTGGCGCGTCGGCGCTTATTCGTAAGCTGCTGAACCCAAGCGTGGCGCGGCCCGCGGCGATTGGCGCGGCGCAACAAAACGCGGCGGAAAATATCAAACGTTCGCTTACGCAAGCCTTTCGTTTTGCCGCCGATCCATGCGGGTTGGCTGATTGCGGCCCGGCTCGCGGTGCCCGCACCGCGCAACGCGACCGATGCGCCGGACTATTCGCGCCCGCGCAGGCGGCTCGCCGCGATCAAGCCGATCACGAGCAGCGCACCGACTAGCCCGACGACGCCGTTCCAGCCATGACCGGCCCACACATGGCCGCCGTACGAACCGACCAGGCTCGAGCCGATGTAGTACGCGAGCAGATACAGCGCAGCGGCCTGGCCTTTCGCGTCTTTCGCCAGACGCCCGACCCAACCGCTCGCGACCGAATGCCCGGCAAAGAACCCGAACGTGACGCAGGCGATACCGGTCGCGATCGCCGCGAGCGGATGCAGCATCGTCAGCGCGAGGCCGAACACCATCAGCAGCAGGCTCCCGATCAGCACGCGTGCACGGCCGAACGTGTCGGCCATGCGCCCGGACCATGGCGACGCGACTACGCCAACCAGATAGACGATGAAAATCGCGCCGATCTCCGTCTGATTCAACCGATACGGCGGCGCGAGCAGCCGGTAGCCGATGTAGTTGTACAGCGTGACGAAGCTGCCCATCAGCACGAAGCCGAGCAGGAACAGCAGCGGCAGACCCGGTCGCGTGAACTGGCGCAACAGCAGCGTGCGGTGATGCGCGAAGCCGAGCCCGCGGCGCGGCACGAAATGGCGCGACGGTGGCAGCAGCGCGCGGAACGCGAGCATCGACAGCAGGCCGAGCACGCCGATCGTGCCGATCGCGACGCGCCACGAAAACAGATCCGCGACCACGCCGGTGATGACCCGCCCGGCCATGCCGCCGATCGCCGTGCCGCCGACGTACAGGCCCATTGCCAGACCGAGGCCGTCGGGATGCACTTCCTCGGCGAGATAAGCCATCGCGACCGCCGGCACGCCGCCGAGCGCGAGCCCTTCGAGCGTACGCAGCACGAGCAGCTGGTGCCAGTGCGGCGCGACCGATACGCCAATCGTCAGCACCGACGACACCGTCAGCGACAGCGTCATCAGCTTGTGCCGGCTCCAACCCTCGGAGACGAAACCGGCGACGAAGATCGCGAGCGCGAGCGCAGCAGTGGATAGTGACAACGACAGACTGCTTTGCGCCGGCGTTACGTTGAACGCTTCGGAGAACGACGGCAGCAGCGGCTGCACGCAGTAGAGCAGCGAAAACGTCGCGTAGCCGGCGAACAGCAGCGCGAGGCTGGCACGCCAGTACGCGCGCGAGCCGCGTTCGAGATAAGGGATGTCCGACACGGTGGTGGTGCTTGCGCAAGCAGCTGAAGCTGCGCCGCGGGAGGGAACGGCAGATGCAGTCCGCTGGGGTTGCCGCGGCAGGGTCACAACAAAACTCCTTGGGTCACACGGAAACGCGCAAAAGTGTTAAGGATACGCTGAAAACGCGTTTCAAGCCGGCGTCGCGGGCAACGCGGCGTGCCAATGGTGACCCGCAGCGCTCCATCCGCAACATATCGCGCGCCTGTCTCCCGGCGCTAGCCGTGCGCCCCGGCTTCACTGCCCGGCGCCGGCGCCCGCGTCGCCCCCGAAGTCGCCGTCGACGGATGCACGAGCGCGTCGTCGCCCGGCAGTATCGACGTATCCCAGCCGCCGCCGAGCGCCTTCACCAGCGCGACGCTCGCGGCCATCCGGCGGCGCGCGATCGCGGCCGCGTTGCGCTCGTTGGTCAGCGCGATCGTGCCGGCATCGACGGCGGGGAAAAAAGTCGCGGCCGATAAACGGAAGCAACAGCAGCGACGCGCAACAGCACGCGAGAAACAGCGTGACGAACAGTCCCGGTCGCGCGACTCGCGCTTCGTGATGTAAATCCGCGGGCTTGTGGTGATAGCGCAGCAGATACTTCGCGAGCGTCGGCACAAGCGTACGCGAGAAGAAGTACGACGCGAGCATCGCGAACACCACCGCTTCGGCAAGCGGAATGAACAGATAGTGCGCGACACCGGTGAGCAGAAACATCGGCACGAACACGATACAGATCGCCAGCGTCGACACCAGCGTCGGAATCGCGATCTGATGCGCGCCGTCGAGAATCGCCTGTTCTAGCGTCTTGTCCTGTTCGAGCTGATGGTTGATGTTTTCGATCGCGACGGTCGCATCGTCGACGAGAATCCCGACCGCGAGCGCGAGGCCGCCGAGCGTCATGATGTTGATCGTCTGACCGAGCGCGGACAACGCGATGATCGACGTGATCATCGACAACGGAATCGATACTGCGATGATCAGCGTCGCGCGCCAGTTGCCGAGGAACAGCAGAATCATCAGGCCCGTCAGGCACGCGGCGATCAGCGCTTCACGCAATACGCCCTGCACGGATGCACGCACGAACAGCGATTGGTCGGCGACGGGATCGATATTCAGCGACGGCGGCACCAGATTGCGCAGCGTCGGCATCATCGTCTTGATGCGGTCGACGATATCGAGCGTGGACATTCCGTGTGTTCGATATCGTTGACCGCCACCGACAAGCCGCGCTCGTAGTTCAGCGCGATGCGCCGCTCCATTTCGTCGGCGGGCAGGCCGTTATACGACCAGATGACCGAGAGCACCGGAATATCGATGTTCGGAAAGATGTCGGTGGGCGTGCGCAGAATGGTCAACGGTCCGACGATCAGCAATAGCAGCGCCAGCACGACGAACGTCTAGGGGCGCCGTAGCGCGAGACGAACGATCCACATGACTAGCGCAGACGAATGAAATGAGCGGCGAGCGCGCCGCGCGGATCGGAAACCCAGGCGCGCACCACGGCGCGAAGGCAGGTGCGAAGCCGCGCGGCGCCCGCATCTGGCAGATCGTTCTGGCAGTGCAGGTTTTTGATGTCTCCCCCCGCAGGGTTTATGATGGTCTGCATTACGACGTCTGACGCCGAGATAATCGGCCGTGCGCAGCGTAATGGGAATAGGGCGAAACGACGGGTGAAAGCCTTCTATTCGCCTTCCCAAAGCCCCGCAAAGCGGGAACAATGACTCGAACCTCTTACGCGCCATGCGCGCGACAGATTAAGTGCGCACGCAACGTCAAATGCGAAGCGGCGTTTTTATCATCACCTCGACCGGCGTGAAATCATAAAGCCGGCTAAGGGAAGCGGGGAATTATCATGGAAGTCGGTTCCATTGTCCGATCGGTACATATCGCCGTGCCGCAAGGCGCGCGCGGAATCGTCATGCGCATTCTTGGCGACATGGCGATGGTGGCGTGGTACGCCGGCGAGCCCGGCGCCTCGCAACAACTCAATACCGAACCCTTTTTCCTGGAAGATCTGATCGATACCGGCGACCTGATACGTCCGGCCGGCGCGCAGACGCATTGAACGAGAGGCTTACCGGTTGCTCATTGCCGTTGTGTGATCCGCAGGTGCGGGCTGTAGTGATGCTGTAAGGTGAGATCGGCTCGCCAGCATCGCCGTGGGCCGATGCGCGCGTCGATTCACGGCGGGTCCCAAATCAGCCCGTATTTCTAGCGATGCCACGCACGCATTGTGAGTCGTCGCCCTCGTCTTTACCCGCGGCGCGGCGCACAATGCGGGGCATGAACGACACCGACACCATTCCCGACAATTCCCATCCCGAGGCCGGCGCCGATGGCGCCGTGCCATTCGCGCGGCTCACGCCGGAAACCGTGCTCGACGCGATCGACGGCGTGCTCGCAACGACCGGCGTGCGTACCGACGGCCGTCTGCTGCCGCTCAACAGCTACGAAAATCGCGTGTATCAGGTCGGCGTCGAAGACGGTCCGCCCGTGGTCGCGAAGTTCTATCGTCCCGAGCGCTGGAGCGACGCGGGAATTCTCGAAGAGCACGCGTTCGTCGCCGAACTCGTCGCGCGCGAGATCCCAGCAGTGCCCGCGCGCGTGCTCGATGGCCGCACGCTGCACAGCTTCGACGGCTTCCGCTTCTCGGTCTTCGAGCGACGCGGCGGTCGCGCGCCGGATCTCGACCGGCGCGACACGCTGGAATGGCTGGGGCGTTTCATCGGACGCATTCATGCGATCGGGCAGACCCAGGACTACGCAGAACGTCCCACGCTAAACATCGACACGTTCGGCTACGAGCCGCGCGACTTCCTGCTCGCGCACCGTTTCGTGCCCGACGATCTGCGCACCGCGTGGGAAACCGTCGTGAATCTCGCGCTCGAAGGCGTCGCGGGTGCGTTCGAGCGGGCTGGCGAGATTCGCAGGCTGCGTCTGCACGGTGACTGTCATCCGAGCAACGTGCTGTGGACCGACGCGGGCCCGCATTTCGTCGATTTCGACGACAGCCGCATGGGGCCCGCGATTCAGGATTTGTGGCTGCTGCTGCCGGGCGAGCGCGCGGAGGCGTCGCGCGCGCTGGCCGATCTGCTCGCCGGTTACGAGGATTTCTGCGAATTCGAGCCGCGCGAGCTGTATCTGATCGAAGCGCTGCGCACGTTGCGGCTGATTCACTATCAGGCATGGCTCGCGCGCCGCTGGAACGATCCGGCGTTTCCGGCCGCGTTTCCGTGGTTCAACACACAGCGCTACTGGGAAGATCGCATCCTCGAGATGCGAGAGCAGATCGGCGCGATGCAGGAAGGGCCGTTGTGGCCGGTTTGACGTGTTGACGGTCAAGGCGCCTGCGACGCCACATTCGACGACTCCACCAAGGTCGATCTGACGATCACCTCCGCGCGCACGTCCCGCCCAATCGCTTCGATTGCGGGACGCATGCGCGTGAAATCGTCGGGCGTGCAGACGTCGCTGTCGAAATGGGTGGCGCCGTCGCGCGTCATCGTGACCACGTTGCTGCGCGGGTCGAACGCGTACTGCGACGTGAAATCGACGAAGCGGTCCTGCGTGCGTTGCGCCTCCGGCATGTCGAGCACGCGAAAATTGGCCGGCAGTTCGATGCGCGCGCGTTCGTGGATCGCGAGGTTGTGGCACACGAACGGCTGCGTGCGCTTGCGTTCGCCGAGCCAGTAGCGCGTGTCGGCTTCGACGCCGCCGCCGAGGCTCGTCAAGGCCGGAATCGAGGCCGTCATGCCGGTCACCACGAGACTCTCGAGCGTGCCTTTCATCGTCAGCGTGAGCGGGCCGTCGGCCGCGCTGAGGTCGCTCGTCGTCAGCGTCGCGGTGCCGCGCAGATTCGCGTTGCGCAACTCGGTCTGAATCGATTCCTCGCGTTGCGCGGGCGTTTGCGTGCGCAGCCGCGCGCGGGCCTGCTCGGCGTACGGCCCGGCATCCTGCAGCCGATACGTGAAGCTCGCCGAGCCATCCGGTTCGATCTTGATCGCGAGATCGGTGCTGCGCGACATCTGCGCGGTGGCCGGCGTTTGCGCGAGCACGCCGTCGCCGATCAGCACGGTAGGACGGTCCATGTCGGACGAAGGCAGAAAACCGAATTCGACGTTCGACGCGGTCGAATCCGCGTACATCTGCAAATCGGGCAGCCACGTGATCGCATGATTGATGACGCCGTAGCCCGGCACACTCGGCAGCGTGTAGATCGTGCCGCTGCTGATCAACGCCGGCTCGTTGCGCACGCCGACCGCGTCGAGCAGCGCGCCGTAGAGCGCGACGTGGTCCTTGCAGTCGCCATAGCGGTTCGCGAGAATCGCGCTCGCGCTGTGCGGCACGACGGCGCCACGTCCGACGTAGATCGCGACATAGCGGATATTGCGGCGAACCCAGTCGTACAGCGTTTTGGCTTTGTCGTGTGGGGTGTGATCGTGCGCGGTCAGCTGCTGCGCGAACTGGGTGATCGCGACGTCGTGCGCGCCCGGGTCGGCCGCGGAGCTGCGATAGGAGGCGGCGAACGCGGCATAGCTCGGGAAGGTCGACACCATCAGCCGATCACCGTACGACACGTACGCGACCGAGCCGCGTTCGAGCCGGTCGAAGTGTGCCTTGTCATAGCGGAATTCGTAACGCGTGCGGCCGTCGCGCGTGACCGGTGTCACTGCGCTGAAGCCGCGCGCGTCCGCATACAGCGGCTTGTCGGCGGGCAGGTCGTAGATCAGGCGGAAGTTGCGGGTCGGCGCGAGATCGGGCGGTGTGAAGTCGCTGAATTCGCCCGGCACTATCGGCTGACGCTGCGTCTTGCGGTACGTCAGATGCACGCGCGCGCCGGGTTCGACCGCGGGGAACACGATCACCTTTTCCTGGATGTGCTGGAACATCGGCGCGTCGAACGAGCGGACTTCCTGCACGTCGCGGATCTGCTCGGGCGCAACATCGTGGCGCTTGCCGTCGGCGGTGACCGTGTAGGCCTCGAGGATCTGCACGTCGGCCATGTTGCGGTTGAACCAGACGTATTGCTGAGCGACCCGCTCGACGCCGGCTTCGTTGTTCACGCGCAGCGTCATCGAATCGAGCTTCGCATACGAGCCGTCAGCGTTGACGGCGAAGGTCTGCGTCTCGGCTTCGTTGGTGTAGGGATCGTCGAGGTTGAGCGGCGCGCTCGCGCTCGCGGCGTGAATGCCGGCCAGCCAGCCGGCGGAGGCAAGGACCACGAGGCAGCGTCGCATGACGGCGGGCTACACGCTGCAAGCGGCGCCACCCGACGCCGCAATCTCCCGCGCGGCCTTCGCGCCTTCGACCTGCAATAGCGTCGGCAGCGACACGCCATTTTTCGCCGCCGTCACCTCCGCCAGAATCGACACCGCGATCTCGGGCGGCGTCCTGCTGCCGATATAAATGCCGACAGGTCCATGCAAGCGGGCCAGTTCGGCTTCGTTCAGATCGAACTCCTTCAGGCGCTCGCGTCGCGCCTGATTGTTCCTGCGCGAGCCGAGCGCGCCGACATAAAACGCCGGCGTCTTCAATGCTTCCATCAGCGCGAGATCGTCGAGCTTCGGATCGTGCGTGAGCGCGATTACCGCGCAGCGCTCGTCGAGCTTCATGTCGATCACGGTATCGTCCGGCATCGTGCGTACGATCTTCGTGCCCGGCACGTCCCATTCCTCGGTGTATTCCTCGCGCGGATCGCAGACCGTCACCTGA
Source organism: Paraburkholderia sp. UCT2 (assembly GCF_014397665.1). Classification (NCBI taxonomy): domain Bacteria; kingdom Pseudomonadati; phylum Pseudomonadota; class Betaproteobacteria; order Burkholderiales; family Burkholderiaceae; genus Paraburkholderia; species Paraburkholderia sp. UCT2. Next base: position 82,668 of record NZ_VZQO01000001.1, on the reverse strand, counting down.
TAATCGAGCCCCACCGCGATATGGCACAGGTAGCGAGACAACTGCCCGGCGCCGATCACTAGCATCCGGTAGCGCGGGCCGTGGATCGTCAACAGACGCTCACCGTCGAAATGCACGCCGTCGGTCGCCTGCGCGTTGTCGAGCCGCACCGCGCCCGTCGTCATGTCGAGTTCGCGCGCGACGAGCCGGCCATTTTCGACCGCGTGACACAGCTCGGCGATGCCGCTTTGCCGCGTCAACGGTTCGAGCACGAGCTGGATCGTGCCGCCGCACGGCAGGCCGAAGCGATGCGCTTCCTCGGCCGTGATGCCGTACTTCACCGCCTCCGGATGTGTCTGCTCGATGCCCCGTTGCCGCACGCGATCGATCAGATCGTCTTCGATGCAGCCGCCCGACACCGAGCCCACCACGAGGCCGTCGTCGCGCACCGCGAGCATCGCGCCCTCGGGACGCGGCGACGAGCCCCACGTCTTCACGACCGTCACGAGGAGCGCGCGATGTCCGTCCGCCAGCCAGCGGGCGCTGGTTTTCAGAACTTCGAGATCCACGCTGTCCATGATTTCTTCCCTTTCTTTGCTTCGCCGCCGGACTCGCCGTCCGCGGCCTCGTTCGATTCCGTTTGCCCGGAGGCGGATGCGGCTTCGGTATCCGCCGAGGCGTCGCCTTCCGCTGTTTCATGAGCGCTATTGTCTCCCGACAGCTGGGCGCTCAAGCGCTTGAAAAACTCCCCCGCAATCTTGCGCGCCGCACCGTCGACGAGCCGCGAGCCGATCTGCGCGAGCTTGCCGCCGACCTGCGCATTGGCGGTGTAGGAGAGCTTCGTCGCGGCATCGCCGTCGGCTTCGAGCGTGACATGCGTGTTGCCCTTGGCGAAACCCGCGGCGCCGCCCTGGCCTTCGAACACAATGGTGTAGGTGTTCGGCGCATCGATATCGGTCAGTTGCATGCGCCCCTTGAAGCGCGCCTTGACCGGGCCGACCGCCGCGACCAGCGTGACCAGGTACGCGTTTTCGCCGTCCGGGTCGATGCTTTCGCAGCCGGGGATGCAAGCGCGCAGAATCTCCGTGTCGTTCAACGCGTCCCAGGTTTGCTGCTGCGCGACCGGCAGCGTATGAGTTTCGCTCAATTCCATGACGTTGCTCCTGCGAGTGTCGTCGCGGCGACGGCGTGGCGAGGCGCGCGCGTCAGTTGCGCGAGATCGTGGCCGAACGCTGCGAGACTGTCTAGATTATGAACCGGACGATGCGCGTCGACATACGGCAGGATCGCCTGCACGCCGCGCGCCTTCGGAGTAAACCCGCTGAACCGCAGCAGCGGATTGAGCCACACGATGCGATGCGCGAAGCGTGCGAGGCGCGCCATTTCGGTATCGAGCACGTCGATCGCTTCGTGATCGAGACCGTCGGTGACGAGCAGCACCGTCGCACGACCTGTGAGCACGCGGCGCGCCCAGCGTCGGTTGAACTCGGCGAGCGCTTTGCCGATGCGCGTGCCGCCCGACCAGTCGACCACCTGATCGCTGAGCGTCGCGATCGCGACGTCCGGATCGCGTTCGCGCAATGCGCGCGTCGCGTTCGTGAGCCGCGTGCCGAACAGAAACACCTGCAGACGTTCGCGCGACTGCAACAACGCGTGGCAAAAGTAGAGCACCGCGCGCGAGTAGTTGCTCATCGAGCCGGAAATGTCGAGCAGCAGCACGAGCGGCGGCTTGCGCTCCACCCTCGCGCGATACTTCCACACGGTCCAGTCGCCACCGGCGCGCACCGCATGCCGCGCGCTCGCGCGCAAGTCCGCATGCGTGCCGTGCGATGCCGCCTTCAGGCGCCGCGTCGATTCGGTTGCGAGCGGCAGCCGCTGGCCGCGAATCAGATGCCGCAGCGTGCGCCATTCGTCGGCGTTCAGCGTGTCGAAATCGCGATGACGCAGCCGCTCTTCTGCGCTGAACGTCAACTGCGCATGCAACTCGTGCTGTTCGGTTTCCTGCGGCGCATTCAGATGCGGCGAGGGTGGCATGCGCACCGCGAGCGCATCGGCGAGACGGTTGTTGCGCTTCGGCGGTGGCAGCCCGTCGCGCACTTTCGGCAGCAGCAGCGCGCGCAGCTTGCCTTCCCAATCGGGGTCGCGCCAGAACAGATCGAACGCGGCATTGAAGAGTTCGCGTTCGTCGGGCGCGGTGACGAGCAGCGCGGCAAGCGCGGCGTGCACGTCGTCGCGGCGGCCGAGGTCGATCCACTGCAACGCGGCGAGTGCGTCGACTGCTTGTGCGGGCGACATCGGCAAGCCGGCGCCGCGCAGCACGCGCACGAAATGGACGACGTTGCGCGCGAGCGTGGGCGCAGTGTGCTGGTTCGTGTCGTCGAGCCTGCCTGAGCCGGTTCCGTTCGTCATGCCTACGACCCTCACCCGGACAGACACTGCGCGATCTGCGCGGCATCCACACGCGCGAGATCGTCCTGATACTTGAGCAGTACGCCGAGCGTGTTCTGCACCGATTGCGGATCGAGCTCCGTGACCGACAGCGCTTCGAGCGCGCGGCACCAGTCGATCGTCTCGGCGATGCCGGGCGCCTTGAACAGATCCATTCCGCGCAGCCGATGCACGAAGTCGACCGCGCGCCGCTGCAATTGCGCCGACGTTTGCGGCGCGCGCGCGGCGACGATCTCCAGTTCGCGATCGCGGTCCGGATAGCCGATCCATTGATACAGACAGCGGCGCTTCAACGCGTCGTGAACTTCGCGCGTGCGGTTCGACGTCATGATGACGAGCGGCGGCTGCGTCGCGCGCACGGTGCCGTATTCGGGAATCGATACCTGGAAATCCGAAAGGAGTTCGAGCAGGAATGCCTCGAACGGTTCGTCGGCGCGGTCGATTTCGTCGATCAGCAGCACGCGCCGCGCGCCGGGATGGTTTTCGTCGGGCATCAACGCCTGCAGAAGCGGACGCTTCAGCAGGAATTCGCCACGATATAGCGTGTCGTTGTCGGGGCGCTCGCCGCTCGCTTCGGCAAGCCGCAGCGCCATGATCTGGCGCGGGTAGTCCCATTCATAAAGCGCGCTCGCGGTGTCGAGGCCTTCATAGCATTGCAGGCGCAGCAACGTGGTGCCGAGCATGCCCGCCGCGGCTTTCGCGAGCTCGGTTTTACCGACACCCGGCTCGCCTTCGACGAACAACGGCCGCTCCATGCGCAGCGCGAGATACAGTGCGGTCGCGAGCTCGCGGCTCGCGAAATAGCGTTGGGCGGCGAGTTGGGCGAGGGTGTCGTCGATCGAAGCCGGCTGCATGGTGATCCTGAATCTGCGCGACAGGCCATGGCAAAGCGTGGCGCGAGTGAAGAACGCAATGGCCGCGAGCCCGGCGTCGAACTGTCGCGCCGGCTCGCGAAGTGAACGAAGCCGGCTTGCGCGCACCGTGGTGAAGGCGCGGCAAGCCGGGGCGCCTGGCGAGGATCGCTAGGCATTTGCCTTCGTGACCGCGCGCGCCGCGAGCACCGGAATCAGATGCGCGCGATACGCGGCGCTCGCGTGCATGTCGTCGTTCAGCTCGTCGGGCGACACGCTGACCGCGCGTGCCGCGTCGGGGGTGAAGTTCGCCGACAGCGCGCTTTCGAGCTCGGCCACGCGAAACACCGATGACGCCGCCCCCGTTACCGCGACGCGCACGCCGCTCGCGGACTTCGCGACGAACACGCCGACCAGCGCGAAATGCGAGGCCGGATTGCGGAATTTCTCGTATGCGGCACGCTCAGGCACCGGAAACTCGACGGCGACGATCAGCTCGTCGGGCGCGAGCGCGGTCTCGTACATGCCGACGAAGAAATCGCCCGAAGCGATACGCCGCCGGTCCGTGACGATCGTCGCATCGAGGCCCATCGCCGCCGCCGGGTAGCACGCGGCCGGGTCGTTGTTCGCGAGCGAGCCGCCGATCGTGCCGAGCGCGCGCACCTGGCGATCGCCGATATTCGCGGCCAGCTCCGCGAGCGCGGGCAACACGCGCCGCACGTCCGCGTGTTCGGCGACGTCCGCGTGACAGACGGCTGCGCCGATCGTCACCGTGCTGGCGTCGACGGTGATCGTCCTGAGCGCGGGAATGCGCGTCACGTCGATCAGTTGCGACGGCTGCGCGAGACGCAGGCGCATCGTCGGCAGAAGGCTCTGGCCGCCGGCGAGGAACTTCGCGTCGCTGTCGGCGGTGAGGGCTGCGGCGGCCGCTTGCGGATCCGTCGCGCGTTGATACTCGAATGAATACATGTCGAATGCTCCGCTCAGGATCGTTGGGTCAGGCTTGCTTCGCCGCTTGAATCGCGGACCAGACGCGATGCGGCGTGGCCGGCATCTGCAGATTGGTCACGCCAAGCGGCGCGAGCGCGTCGATGATCGCGTTGATCACGGCCGGCGGTGAGCCGATCGCGCCCGCTTCGCCGCAGCCTTTGACGCCGAGCGGATTGTGCGTGCACGGCGTGCCCTTCGACGTTTCGACCGTGAAGTCGGGCAGGTCGGACGCATGCGGCATCGCGTAGTCCATGTAAGAGCCGGACAGCAACTGGCCGCTGTCGTTGTCGTACACGCAGCGCTCGAGCATCGCCTGACCGATGCCTTGCCCGAGCCCGCCATGCACCTGACCTTCGACGATCATCGGATTGATCACGTTGCCAAAATCGTCGACCGCGGTGAACTGCTGGATGCGGGAGACGCCGGTGTCCGGATCGACTTCGATCTCGCAGATATACGCACCCGACGGATACGTGAAGTTGGTCGGATCGTAGAACGCGCTTTCTTCGAGCCCCGGTTCGAGCACGTCGAGCGGATAGTTGTGCGGCACGTACGCGGCGAGCGAGATCTCCGCGAACGCCTTGGTGCGGTCGGTGCCCGCGACGCGGAACACACCGTTCCTGAACTCGATGTCTTCAGCCGACGCTTCGAGCAGATGCGCGGCGATCTTCTTCGCCTTTGCTTCGATCTTGTCGAGCGCCTTCGAGATGGCCGAGCCGCCGACCGCGATCGAACGCGAACCATACGTGCCCATGCCGAACGCGATGCGGCCGGTGTCGCCGTGCACGATCTCGACGCTTTCGAGCGGAATGCCGAGGCGGTCCGCGACGACTTGCGCGAAGGTCGTTTCATGCCCCTGGCCGTGACTGTGCGAGCCCGTGAACACGGTGACCGAGCCGGTCGGATGTACGCGGATCTGGCCGACTTCGAACAGGCCCGCGCGCGCGCCGAGCGCGCCCGCGATGTTCGACGGCGCGAGACCGCATGCCTCGATGTAGCACGAATAGCCGAGGCCGCGGCGCTTGCCGTTCTTTTCGGATTCCTGCCGGCGTGCGGCGAAGCCCTCGACGTCCGCGAGCGTGAGCGCGCGCGCGAGGATCGCGTTGTAGTCGCCGGTGTCGTAGGTGAGGCCGACCGGCGTCGCGTACGGGAATTGCGTGATGAAATTGCGGCGGCGGATTTCCGCGGGGTCGAGTTTCATCTCGCGCGCCGCGGCTTCCACCAGGCGCTCGACGACGAACGTCGCTTCCGGCCGGCCCGCGCCGCGATACGCATCGACGGGAACGGTGTTGGTGAAGACGGCCTTCACTTCGGCGTAGATCGCGGGCGTCGCATATTGGCCGGCGAGCAGCGTCGCGTACAGGATCGTCGGCACGCTCGACGCGAACGTCGACAGATACGCGCCCATGTTCGCGATCGTATGCACGCGCATGGCGAGGAACTTGCCGTCGGCGTCCAGCGCAAGCTCGGCTTTGGTCACGTGATCGCGGCCGTGCGCATCGGAGAGGAACGCCTCGGAGCGCTCGGCGGTCCATTTGACCGGCCGGCCGATCTTCTTCGACGCCCAGGTGAGCGCGACGTCTTCGGCGTACAGGAAGATCTTCGAGCCGAAGCCGCCGCCGACGTCCGGCGCGATCACGCGCAGCTTCGATTCCGGCAGCGACAGCACGAACGCGGCCATCAGCAGCCGCTCGACGTGCGGGTTCTGATTCGCGACGTACAGCGTGTAGCTCTCGTCCTGCGCCGAATAGTTCGCGTTGACCGCGCGCGGTTCGATCGCGTTCGGCACGAGGCGGTTGTTGACGATATCGAGCGTGGTTACGTGCGCGGCTTTCGCGAACGCGGCGTCGGTCGCGGCCTTGTCGCCGTGGCCCCAGTTGTAGCAGACGTTGTCGGGCACTTCGTCGTGCACGGCCGCTTGACCAGGGTCGGCCGCATGCGCGGTATCGACGACGGCCGGCAGTTCTTCGTAATCGACCTCGATCAGTTCGGCCGCATCTTTCGCCGCCTTGATCGATTCAGCGATCACGAGCGCGACCTGATCGCCCACGTGCCGTGCTTTCGTATGCGCGATCACCGGATGCGGCGGCTCGTTCATCGGCTTGCCGTCGGTGCTGTGGATCAGCCAGCCGCACGGCAGTCCGCCGACGTTGTCGGCGGCGAGATCCGCGCCGGTGAAGATCGCGATCACGCCCGGCGACTGTTTGGCCGCGCTCGTGTCGATGCTTCTGATCTTCGCGTGCGCGTGCGGTGAGCGCAGGAACACCGCGTAGGTTTGCTGCGGCAGCACGATGTCGTCGGTGTACTGGCCTTTGCCGGTCAGGAAGCGATAGTCTTCCTTGCGTTCGACGGCGGCGCCAATCAGGCTCTGTGTATCGGGTGCGTTCATCGTCGGCTCCTCAGGCGGCGGTTGCGCCGGTGGCATTCGCGCCGGCAGATGCGCTCGATGCGGCGGACTTCATACCCGCGGCGCCTTCGAGCACGGCCTTGACGATGTTGTGATAGCCCGTACAGCGGCATAGGTTGCCGTCGAGCTGCTCGCGCACCTCGTCGCCCGTCAGATCGGGTTGACGCTGCACCAGCGACACCGCGTTCATCACCATGCCCGGCGTGCAGAAGCCGCATTGCAGACCGTGGCAGTGCTTGAACGCGGCCTGCATCGGATGCAGCGCGCCGTTGTGCGCGAGCCCTTCGATGGTCGTGACTTCCGCGCCATCGGCTTGCACGGCGAGGATGTTGCAGGACTTGATCGCGCGGCCGTTCAGATGCACGGTGCAGGCGCCGCATTGCGCCGTATCGCAGCCGACATGGGTGCCGGTCAGACGGAGTTGATCGCGCAGGAACTGGACAAGCAGGGTGCCAGGGTCGACTGAGGCGCTCACGGGCGCGCCATTGACCGTCAGACTGATGCTGATCGCCATGAAGCTGTCTCCTTTGTCGACCGCAGTTAGCGCTTCAGCGCTTACTGCGGTCCCATGCGTTTATCGCGGTCGATCGGAGCGAGCGCGTTGGCGTATCGATCCCTGCCTCGGCGCAGACCACGATCCCATGCAAGATAGTTGCTGTGGGTGAGACCGGACCTGTGATTGTTATTGCTCCCTGCTTTGCTTCGACTGCGTGCTGACTTCGATTCGCCAGGTCCGATGAGGGTACTACGGGTTTTACAAATCTGCCGAAAAGTAAAGCACAAATCGCGCGGGCGCGCTATGAGGGGAAGTGTGTCGGCGCGCACGAGCGCACGAAGAGAACACGGCGGCCACGGAATGGGACGCCGCAAAGACAAGTGCCCCGTCTGCGGAGCATGACGGGGCGCATCGATAGATCAGCGGAAAGCGAGGCCACGCTCGCGAGCATTCAGCTCATTGGCGTGGCTTCATCGAAACGGCGCTTTACTTTGCCAGTTTCGAATGACGGCGCGAGTAGCCGAAATAGATAACCATGCCGATCAGCAGCCAGATCACGAACGCGCCCCACGTGATGCCTTGCAGGTTCAGCATCAGGAACAGGCACGATGCGACCGCGAGCACCGGCACGACCGGCACGCCAGGGCAACGGAACGCGCGCGGCAGCTCTGGGTGCGTCTTGCGCAGCACGAGCACCGCGATCGACACCATCGAGAACGCCGCGAGCGTACCGATATTGATCAGCTCAGCCAACACATTGAGCGGCACCAGCGCGCCGATCAGGCCGAAGAAGATGCCGACGAGCCACGTCGTGAAGAACGGCGTCGCGAAACGCGGATGCACTTTCGACAGCTTCGCGGGCAGCAGGCCGTCGCGCGACATCGCGAAGATCACCCGCGTCTGACCGTAGGCCATCACGAGAATCACGGTCAGCATGCCGAGCACGGCGCCGAGGTCGATGAAGCCGGCGACCCAGTTCTGCCCCGCGAGTTGCAGCGCGTACGACACCGGGTGCGAAATGCCCATGAACTTCCCGGACGGCACGATGCCGGTGACGACCGCGGCCACGGCCACATACAGCACCGCGCACACGCCGAGCGACGCGATGATGCCGATCGGGAGGTCGCGCTTCGGATTCTTCACTTCTTCGGCCGCCGACGACACCGAGTCGAAGCCGATGAACGCGAAGAACATCACCGCGGCCGCGCCGAACACGCCGCTCCAGCCGTGAGGCATGAACGGGTGCCAGTTGGCCGGCGTGACGTGAAACACGCCGACGCCGATCACGAGCAGCACGACGACGACCTTGATCGCAACCATGATGTTGTTGATTCGCGCGGATTCGCGCACGCCGAGCGACAGCAGCGTGGTGATCGCCATCATCACGAGGAAGGCGGGCAGGTTGAACAGCGTTTCGTGTCCGGGGACGGCGCCGGGGGCTGCGCTCAGCGCCATCGGCAGCGATACGCCGAAGCCCGACAGCAACGACTGCAGATAGCCGGACCAGCCGACCGACACCGCCGAGGTCGCGAGTCCGTACTCGAGCATCAGGTCCCAGCCGATGATCCACGCGGCCAGCTCGCCGAGCGTCGCATACGAGTACGTGTAGATCGAACCGGCGACCGGAATCGTCGATGCGAATTCAGCGTAGGCGAGCGCGGCGAAGCCGCAGGCGATCGCCGCGATCAGGAACGAGATCATCAGCGCGGGACCGGCCTGTAAGGCGCCCGTGCCGGTCAGCACGAAGATGCCGGTGCCGATGATGGCGCCGACGCCGAGGAAAGTCAGGTCGAGCGCGCCCAGCGCCTTTTTCAGGCCGGCGGTCTGAGCGCTCGCCGCAAGCATGTGCTCGACGCTCTTTTTGCGAAACAGGGACATTGGCGTGGGTCTCCAGTGGTGCACGCGTGTTGCGCGCCGAATGTCGGGAAAACCCGCGATTCTAGCGGATGCGTGTCGCCGGGCTGGGTCGCGCGGCGCTTTTCTGGGCCAAGGCGATGGGCGGAAACTCCCGCCAGGAGGTGATTTCGAGGAGGTCTTGCGGTGCCGGAAGCGGGGCGGCAGTGAAGCTATTTACTGAATAGTCAATTGATGAGGATGGAATCTCTCCGATTGCGCCGGCGCCACGATCGGACGACTGCGGCGCAACGCCGCAGGCACGGCTGGCGGCGCCTGCTGGGCTAGCCCGCCATCGCGGGATTCAGATCGACGAGGCGGTTGCTCATTACATAGAAGGTCAGCTCGGCGTTGTTGCGCAGCTTCATCTTGTCGAGCAGCCGCGTGCGGTACACGCTGACCGTCTTCACCGACAGCGACAGCGCGGCCGCGATATCGGTGAGACGTTTGCCGGACGCGAGCATGCACAGCGTCTGGTACTCCCGATCGGACAGCTTTTCGTGCGGCAACTGCTCGCCGTCGAACGACACGTAGTCGGCGAGCGCCTCGGCCATCTCGGGGCTCACGTACTTGCGGCCCGCCGCGACCTGCTGGATCGCGCCGATCATCTGCGCGGCATCGACCGTCTTCGACAGATAGCCGGACGCGCCGGCTTTGAGCGCGCGCACCGCGTACTGGTCCTCGCGGTACATCGAGAACATCAGCACCGCGACGCGCGGCGCCTTGCGCTTCAGACGCTTGAGCACCTCGACGCCATTCATGTCGGGCAGCGAAATGTCGAGCAGCACGACGTCGAAGCTCTGGTGGACGACCAGGTCGAGCGCTTCGGAGCCGCTTTGCGCCTCGGCGACCTCGCGTGCGACGCCGCGATCGAGCAGCAGATGGCGAACGCCCTGGCGGACCACCGCGTGATCTTCGACGATCAGGATGCGCAGGCTCATGGTCGCGGGCTCACGATTGCAGCGCGCGCCGGGCGGCGCGCGGCGTTGGGGCGGCCGCGAGCAGCGCGTGCCACGCGAAGCGGGCCTGGATCAGGGTGCCGCGCGGGGTGATGGCGGCGTTGCTGCCAGTGCCGCTGTCCTCGCCACGACCGACGCTCGTGCGCCTCGCGCTGATTCGCAGCGTGCCGTCGAATGCGGCGCAGCGCGCCTGCATGCCGGCGAGGCCGAAATGACCGCCGGTTTTTTTCTGGCCACCGCGTTCGCGCGCGCCGCGCGGCAGGCCGATGCCATCGTCGCTGACGAGGAGCCTCAGATGACGCGCACCAGTTTCGACGCGCAGGTCGGCGCAGGTCGCGCGCGCGTGCTTCGCGACGTTGTTCAGCGCTTCCTGCGCGACGCGGAACACGGCGAGCGCGGCATCGGCGGGCAGGCGCGCGAGCCGCGCGTCGCCGCTGCAGGTGAAGGTGGTGCGCAAGCCGGTGCGCGTGGAGAAGTCGCGGGCCCAGCACTGCAGCGCGCCGGCGAGGCCTGTCTCGAACGACGGCGCGTGCAGTTGCGCGATGGCGTCGCGATTTGCCGCCTGCACGGCGTCGAGCGAACGATTCGCGACCGCGAGCGCGGCCGCGCATTGCGGCGGCGCGTCGGGGGGCAGCCAGGTTTCGATGCCGGCGAGCGCGAAGCGCGTCGCAGTCAGCTCGGCGCCGACGCCGTCGTGCAGCTCGCGCGCGACGTGACGGCGCACGCTTTCCTGCGCGTCGACCAATTCGGCCGACAGCTCGCGTACCCGCGCGCGCAGCCGCTCGATCTCGCGCGCGGCGAGCGATGGCATGTCGAAGCCATCACGCTGCGCGGACGAAGCCAGCGCAGCGTTGAACGGGACGGCAGTCGACGTATCCATGAATTTCCCTCTCAGGAGGCGGAGTGGACGGCGAAGCGGGCACGCGCAGACGGAATCAAAGCCTGCGAATCACGAGGTTTCGCGTCGGACGAAACACGATGGCCCAACGTAACGAAATTTACATTCAGTAACAACTCTGGTGGACGACGATCGGTGCATGAATTCGTCTGATCTCGCGGTGCGATCATATCTCAAAAAGATTAAAAAAGCAGTCGCACCAAGGCTTAGCGCAGAGTCTTCAGAGATTACATGATGTTTACCGCGGACTCGTGCTGTCAGAGGAATTCTGACAGCGAAGGTGACGCAACGCGCTCCAATTTGTAACGGAGCAACAAAAAAAGGAGCCCGGAGGCTCCTTTTTTGGAATTCGCGGCGCGCGGGCCGCGAAGAAGAATGCCGGCCGGCTTAGCCGACGAAGGCCTTTTCGACCACGTAATGGCCCGGCTCGTTGTTGCTGCCTTCCTTGAAGCCCGCGTCTTCGAGCAGCTTGCGCGTGTCGCGCAGCATGTGCGGGCTTCCGCACAGCATGACGCGGTCGTCCTCGAGCGAGAAACCCGGCACGCCGAGGTCGGCGAACAGCTTTTCGGTTTCGATCAGCTCGGTGATGCGGCCGCGGTTCTGGAACGCTTCGCGCGTGACGGTCGGGTAGTACAGCAGCTTTTCCTGTACGAACTCGCCCAGGTGTTCATGCGCCGGCAGGTGCTCGGTGATGTATTCCTTGTACGCGAGTTCGTCGACGAAACGGCAGGTATGCGTGAGGACCACGCGCTCGTAGCGGTCGTAAATGTCCGGATCCTTGATGATCGACATGAACGGCGCGAGGCCCGTGCCGGTGGACAACAGCCACAGCGTCTTGCCCGGCAGCAGGTTGTCGGCCACCAGCGTGCCGACCGGCTTCTTGCCGATCAGCACTTCGTCGCCGACCTTCAGGTGCTGCAGACGCGATGTGAGCGGGCCGTCCTGCACCTTGATGCTGAGGAATTCGAGATGTTCTTCGTAGTTCGCACTGGCGAGGCTGTATGCGCGCAGCAGCGGCTTGCCCTCGACCTGCAGGCCCACCATCGTGAACTGGCCGTTTTCGAAACGGAACGACGGATCGCGCGTGCAGGTGAAGCTGAAAAGCGTATCGGTCCAGTGATGGACGCTCAGGACGGTTTGTGAATTCAGGTTGCTCATGGCTTCTTGGATAGTGCGAAAACAAAGGCGGCCAGTCGTCTGAGCCGGCCGGCACGGCAAGGGGCGATGCTGCGCTGACCCGTGGTCGGGACTCCCGCGCAATCCGTCATTTTACCGTGCCCGCCGGGGCGGGGCCGCGGCGCTGCGGTCGAGCGTGGTAAAGCGGGTTGCCAAACCGGGAAGCGGCGGCGCCGGCTTGCTGGCGCCGCGAAGTACGTTGGCGTGAGTGCGGCCGTGCTTCAGCGGGGTACGGCGATTCGGCGAACGCCGCGAAGGGCGGCTGCCATTGGTTGCCCGGCAGGCGCGAAAGCGACGCGCCGCAAGGGCAACATTGTCAAGATGATACCGAAAGGCGGCGTGCGCTGCAGCATTGACCCTGCTGATAAAACTGGCAAACGGGGCGGAACCCTGCCGGCGCCATCGAGATCGCCTCGTTTTCGACTTTCGTTTGCGTGCCGCGATTTTTTGGGGAATACGCCCGACGTTGCCTCGTTTACGCAGGACGCGAGTCGCGCGAAGCCAGACGGTGCGGTGGCTGCGCGACTCGTCCTGGCGGCTGCGGCCGCCCATGTGAGTAGGAGGTGTCAAATGGAGGCTTCTCGTGCGATATCTGCATCCGGTTTATACACTGGCTTCGACGGGTTGGTGATACTCCTCAGGGCGGGCTCGTCAAGGAACTGAAAGATCCCAACCTGCTGGACGCCCCCTGGGATCTCACTGTGATCGACGGGGGGCGATTCGTCCGGGTCTTCGTCGCGGATGTGTTGAACGGAAAGGTCGCGCGGATCGATCTTGCCATCGGCGAGGATGGCGTTCAGGTGCTGCCTGGCTCCACGAATACGGCGACCGTCTGGACGTTGCGCACCGACAGTCAATAAGGAAACCGGGGACGACGATCGGGGACGTCGTGACGCGTCGGGGACGCGTCACGGTCACACGGTTTCGCGGCGAGTCTATCGGTACACAGAGATGGGTCGGGGGCGGCGATTGTGGCTGCAAGCCTCGGCCAAGTAAGGAAATTCTGTCCGATGGAATTGATGACGCCAATTCGCGGGTGCCGCTTGCTCACACCGCCGGCACCCGCTTTTTTCCGCGCTGTTTCAACACGCGCGCCTGCAGCACGATCACGAGTAGCAGGAACACGCCGCGAATCACCGATTGCCAGTACGCGGACAGACTGATGAACCCGAGCCCGTTCTCGAAGTTCAGCAGATTGAACACGAGCCCGAGCAGCAGCACGCCGGCAATCGTCATCGCGACGGAACCCTCGCGCCCGTGGCGACGCTCAGATTCGCGGAACGGCACCAGGTTGATCTCCTGGTAGATCGTGCTGATGCCCGCTTCGCGCGCCTGCTTGGGCGTGCGGAAATCGAGCATCGTCGTGACGAGCTGCAGCTTGTCCATCTCGGCCATCGTGCTTTGCACGACCGTCTGGCCGTCGCGCATCACGGTCACGCGATCGCACAGCGCGTACAGCTCGTCGAGCCGGTGCGAGACGAAAATCACCGCGCGGCCGTCGTCGCGCAGCTTGCGCACGACGGTGAACAGCAGTTCGACTTCGCGCTCGTCGAGCGACGACGTCGATTCGTCCATGATCACCATCTTCGCGTCCGACGACACCGTGCGCGCAAGCGCCACCATTTGCCGCGATGTCTTCCTCCAGTAACCGGTGACGGTTTATTTGCTTTTCGTGCTGCTCGGGATTGCCTCTGTCCAGCCGGGGGGCCGACGTTGGTTCGCCGGCGAGCGCGCGATTGGCTATGACCCACCGTCGCGCTGTCTTCCCGACCCGACGTGCCGATTATTCCACTCAAAATTATTATCGGTCAATCACTAATAATATTAGTTGTCGCCGGTTTTGCCTCGGTAATTACCCGGACCGAGGTGCGTTCAACCAGCGGTCCGTCGAGCTTGACCGTGCGATGGCGCACCGGCGCGCCGGCTGCGCGGTTGTGCTCTTCCTGCAGCAGCGTTTCGACGGCCCAGCGGCCGAGTTCGTAGTTGGGCAGCACCACCGTCGACAGCGGCGGATGCGTGTGGCGCGCGATTTCCTGGTCGTCGTAGCCGAGCACCGACACGTCCTCGGGCACGCGCAGGCCGAGCTGCTTGAGCGCCTCGATCGCGCCGATCGCGGTCAGGTCGTTGGCGCAGAAGATCGCGGTGGGCGGATTGGCCTCGCGCATCAGCGACAGCGTCAGCTCGAAGCCGAGGCCGGGGCTCCAGTCGCCGTCGCGCACGAGTTCGGCCGCGAAAGGCAGATCGGCGGTCGCGAGCGCGGTGCGGTAGCCCTTCAGGCGGTCTTTCGCGGCGTCCTGCCACGGCTCGCCGTTGATGTAGCCGATGCGCCGATGGCCGGCCTGCAGCAGGTACTCGGTCGCCAGATGGCCGCCCGCGACCTCGGCTGGCACCACGGACGAGAACGTGCTGTCGCCGGTGTAGCAGTTCAGCAGCACGGTCGGCACCTGCGACAGCGCGGTCGGCGGCGCGACCTTGCGCGTGTAGACGGTCGCGTAGATCACACCGAACACGTGCGGATTGGTGAGGACCGTGTCGAGTACCTGTTTTTCGATGTCGGCGTTGCCGTGCGTCGAGTAGACCGCGAGCATCTTGCCGCTCACGTACGCGGCGTCGCGCGCGCCGTCGATGTTGACGACCGGGTGCGGGCTCGTCGAGATTTCGTCGGCCAGATAGACGATCAGGTTGCGCTCGTCGCTCGATGCCGCTACGGGCGCGCGCAGCGACAGCCGGTAGCCGAGGTCGTGCGCGGCCTTCAGCACCTTGTTGCGGGTCGCATCGGAGAATTTCGCGCCGGCCGCGTTGTTGAGCACGAGCGAAACGGTGGATTGCGACACGCCGGTGAGCTTGGCGATGTCGGTCATGGTGGGACGGCGTTGAGTCGATTTTTTCATTGTGCGGGCCGCGCGGAGGCGGCGCTGAAGCGGGGGATGCCAGCGGCATCATGCTGCTGACGGTACCACTAATAATATGCGCGCGGCAACGCGCGCTAACCCGCCATTTGGGAACGGAGCATACGGTCCGTTACTGGCCTTTTTTGACCGAATTTATTACTAATAATATTGACCAATGGTGCGGTGTCGTGCGATTCTCGCTCGGGGCGGACTGAGGTGGTCCGCCGGCCGCGGGGTGCGCGGCATGTCAAAGGAGATATGAATGCACGTTGATGCCACTTTCCGCTCGCGGTTTCGCCGCGTCTGACCATGCGCGACGTTTCCCTGAATCCTGCCCGGCCGCGCGAGGCACATGCCGTGACTCGATCGGCGACTCAACGCTCATGGCTCGACGATCCCGCGCTCGCCGCGCGCCTCGTCACGTTGTCGGCCGGTGCGTTGCGAGCGGTGCTCGCGCCGGACGTTGGCGGCGCGCTCGCGGCGTTCTACGAAGTCACGCCGGAAGGTCCGTTGCACTGGCTGCGGCCGGCGCTGCCGGAAGCGTTCGAAGCGCGCGATCCGCTGCGCATGGCGAGCTTTCCGCTGTTCCCATACTGCAACCGGATTCGCGATGCGCGCTTCGCGTTCGACGGCGCGACGATCGATCTCGCCGGCAACGACCCGCGTTTCGCCCACGCGCTGCATGGCAACGCTTGGCGGCATCCGTGGCGCGTCGGCGCGCGCAGCGAAAGCGCGGTGGACTTGCACTTCGAGCACGAACCGGATGCGAGCGTGACTGGCGACTGGCCGTTTCGCTATCGCGCGCGGCAGCGTATCGAGTTGCGCGGTGGCGCGCTCCACATCACGATGTCCGCGCGGAATCTCGCCGGCCGGCCGATGCCGTTCGGCATGGGCCATCATCCGTACTATCCGCGCACCGCGTCGACGCGCATCCATGCCGACGTGCAGGCGATGTGGCATGCGGACACCGACGTGCTGCCGACGCATCTCGGCCCGCATCCCGCCGTCGACGCATTGCGCGCGGGCATGTCGCCCGATGCGTTCGATCTCGACAACAACTTTTCGAACTGGTCGCGCGTGGCGACGATCGCGTGGCCCGACGAGCGCCGCAATCTGACGATGCGTGCCGACGCGCCGTTCGATCACCTGGTCGTGTTCGCGCCGGTCAACGATCCGCAGCTATGCGTGGAACCGGTCACGAATACGACCGATTGCTTCAACGCGGTTGGTACACAAGAACACGTCGGTGGCTGCGTATTGCAGCCGGGGGACGAGATCGAAGCGGCGTTGAGCTGGACGCCGCATCGCGAGTGAGGGGGACGCGCTTTCCGTTGGCGAAAGCTCAACCAACAGACGCGCTCACTCCAGCCGCAACTTCGCCATATACGGTAAATGATCGGACAGCCACGCGGTCTCCTGCGTCGGCTGGATCCATTCGACCGGCTGCATGTCGCGCACGAACATCTTGTCGAGCGACAGCGCCGGCGAGAACGCCGGGAACGTGCGCGCCGGTTCGCCGAGCAGCGTCGCGACTTCCTGCAAGCCATGCTCGCGAAAGAGCGGCACCGAGTCGTTGCGCCAATCGTTGAAATCGCCGGCCAGCACGAGCGGACCGTCGGGGGCTTCCTTCGCGATCCAGTGCGCGATCCAGTCCATCTGCCGCAACCGCGCCGGACGCGTCAGCGCGAGATGCGCACAGAGCAACGTGACGAGTCGTCCGCCGAACGTCGCACGCGCGACCAGCAGGCCGCGCTTTTCGAAGCGGTGCGCGGAGATGTCCCAGCGGCCGCCGAGATCGAGCGGATGCGGCGACAGGATCGCATTGCCGTGCCGCCATGACGGCTTGAACACGTTCGGGCCGAGCGCGACTTCGAGTTCGAGCGCGCGCGCGATTTCGGTTGCCTGACAGTGCCATACGTCGGTCAGTGGATCGCCCATCGGCGTGCCGAAACTGCTCGCCAATACCGGCGACGGCATACGCCGCGCCATCGCTTCCTGCAGGAAGTATGCGTCCGCGTGGGTCGATTGAACCCAGCGCTGCATCGCCTGCCAGGCCTGAAAACCGAGCGGTGTGCGGCCCTTGTGCAGGTTCCAGCTCACCGCGACGAAATCGTTCGGCGCGAGGTTCTCGCGGATCAGTTCTTCTGGGTTTCGCATGCCGCGTTATCCACGTGTTCTGTTTGAGCGCGTCGGTAAGGCGCGCGGTTCCTGTCAGTTCGGATTGCTGCTGCCGGTCGCGGCGCCATTGCCGCTCATGCCGCCGTTCGTGCCGTTGCCGTTCGCACCGTTGCTCACGACGTTCGCATGCACGCGGTACACGAGGTTCGGATTGTGATCGACGATCGTCCAGCTCGCCCATTGATCCGGCGGCACCACGAGACCCGGGTGGCTCGCGCTCACCTGGCGCGGCTGCGGCGGCAGCTTGCAGCCGATGTCGGTGCGCGCCGCATTGTCGTCCTCGAGCGTTTCCTGTGTGTCGATCGAAAACATCACGCCCTCGGGATCGACGCGCAGCGGCGACACCGTGATCGTGCGTGACAGATCGATGCTGCCGGCCGGCTGGTCCTTGCAGCCGACCTCGTGTTGCACGACCTGGTGATGCGTATCCGTGCGAGCCTGGCCGACGGTGGTGGTGCCGTCGAACGAATCGATCTGCTGGCCATCTTTCACCACCTGCAGCTGCCATTGCACGACCTGCTGCGCTGGCCGTTGTTGCCCGTGGGCGAGCAACGAAGCGCCAAGCAGCATGGCCACGATACTGGTTTTCCACATAAAAAGGATCTCCGCTCACGCGTCGCTTGCGTGGGTGCCTCGTAGCAATTAGAGAGCCATCTTACCCCCGATGGCCGCAACGATTTCTGACACGGTCGAGGAGGGCCGGTTCAGCAACACGCCATTCCCGATAAGGATGGGATGCCAGCGATCGTTAGCAGCAGAGCCACATGACTGCTGGCTTGCACGCGTTTGTGTCCTCGCTACACTGGACTCGAACCGGCGCTCACAAGGCGCCGCCGCTGCAGAATCAGCCAGACGGGGTGAGCGATGACGACAGCAATGGTCAAACAGGAAATCGCCGTGGCCTCGTTCAGCCGGGTGTATGACCTCGACGAGGTCGAAAGTGCGCTGAACGGTCTCGGCGAGGGCGCGAACGAGGCGCTGCGCGCGACCTACGAAAAGATGCTGAAAACCGGCAATCTGCGATTCTGCGTGAAGCCGAACCGGATGCCGTCGATCGACGATCTGATCGGCGCGCTGCCCAATTTTTCCGCACCGCTCGACGACATCCGCAAGCAGGTCGCGCTGTGCCTCGAAACCGAGGACCGGCTCGAACTGATGCCGATCCTGTTGCTCGGCGAGCCCGGCATCGGCAAGACGCATTTCGCGAAGCAGCTCGCGCGCCTGCTCGGCACCGCGTACCAATACGTCGCGATGAGTTCGCTGACGGCTGGCTGGATTCTGTCGGGCGCGTCGTCGCAATGGAAGAACGCGAAGCCGGGCAAGGTGTTCGATGCACTCGTGAACGGCAGCTACGCGAACCCGGTGATCGCCGTCGACGAAATCGACAAGGCGAGCGGCGATTCGCAATACGATCCGCTCGGCGCGTTGTACGCGCTACTCGAACACGACACCGCCCAGAGTTTCATCGACGAGTTCGCCGAGATACCGATCAACGCGGGCAACGTGATCTGGATCGCGACCGCCAACGACGAACGCGCGATCCCCGAGCCGATCCTGAACCGCATGAACGTCTACGAGATCTCGCCGCCGGACCACGCCGGCGCGCGACGCATCGCGCAGTCGATTTACGACGAGATCCGCGGCGCGCACAACTGGGGCCTGCGCTTTCCGGGGACGCTTGGCGAAGCGACCCTCGATGTGCTCAAGCGGGCGTCGCCGCGCGAGATGCGCCGCGCGATCCTGAACGGCTTCGGCGCGGCGCGCATCGCGGGACGCGACCAGATCGAGCCCGCCGATATCCGCCTCGATTACGGAAACCGGCGAAAACCGATCGGTTTTTGAGGTTTTCGGTCGGTTTTTTGCACCCAAACCCCGCTTCTCTGGAATTTGGGGAGCTGTCTCGGCAAATTCGGACAGCCTGCGTGGTGAATGCCGGGGCAATTATTGCTATTTTCGATGTGGAGCGCAGAATCGAGCCAGCTTGCGCCGCCATCGCCTGGTCGGCGCGCACGAACGTTTGTCACTTCTGTCTGTACCGAGTCGTACAATTTTCCGTGGCGGTGATAAAAAGACATAAGCAGACCAGCGGACAGATGCGTTCGACAACAAACGGAACGCGGCGGCGAGGTGCCGTTCTTGTCTTCCTTCCATCGGCTGAACGAGGCAGCGCGCGGCCCAATGCGCCGCGTCAACGGATATGGATCAGATCGAATGTGTAGTGATCGGCGCCGGCGTGATCGGCCTCGCGACGGCGCGCGCGCTGGCGGCGCGCGGGCGCGAGGTGATCGTGCTGGAGGCCGCCGACGCCATCGGCGTGGGCACGAGTTCACGCAACAGCGAAGTGATTCACGCGGGCATCTACTACCCGCGCGGATCGCTGAAGGCCACGCTGTGCGTGCGCGGCCGCGAAATGCTGTATGACTATTGCGCCGAGCGCAACGTGCCGCATTCGCGCTGCGGCAAGCTGCTCGTCGCCACGTCGCGCAACCAGATTCCGCAGCTCGAAAGCATCATGGCCAAAGGGCGCGACAACGGCGTGCTCGACCTGTTGCGCGTCACCGGCGATCAGGCGCAGGCGCTCGAACCGGCGCTCGAATGCGTGGAGGCGGTGTTTTCGCCGCAGACGGGGATCGTCGATAGTCATCAGTACATGCTCGCGCTGCAAGGCGATGCCGAGCGCGACGGCGCCGTGTACGCGTTCCATGCGCCGGTCGAGGCGATCGAGGCTCACAACGGCCGTTTCACCATCGCGGTCGGCGGTGCGGCGCCCACCACGATCAGCGCTGCCTGCGTGATCAACAGCGCGGGTCTGCATGCGAACGCACTCGCGCGCAAGATTCGCGGACTCGACTCGCGCCACGTGCCGCCGCTCTACTTGGCGCGCGGCAATTACTTCAGCATTTCGGGGCGCGCGCCGTTCAGCCGCCTGATCTATCCGATGCCGAACGAAGCCGGCCTCGGCGTGCATCTGACGCTCGACCTGGGCGGCCAGGTGCGCTTCGGCCCCGACGTCGAATGGGTCGATACGATCAATTACGACGTCGATCCGCGTCGCGCGGAGTCGTTTTATGCGGCGATTCGCGCGTACTGGCCGGCCTTGCCCGATGGCGCGTTGCAGCCGGCGTACGCCGGTATTCGTCCGAAGTTGTCCGGCCCGGGCGAGCCCGCCGCGGACTTCATGATCCAGGGGCCGGCCGCGCATGGCGTGCGCGGGCTCGTCAATCTGTTCGGCATCGAGTCGCCGGGGTTGACCGCATCGCTTGCGATTGCGCAGCGGGTCTGCGAGCTGAGCGGGCGGCCTTGAGGCTGCGTTTGGACCGTACCGATCCGCTTATCTTTAGCATTTGGAATATCACGGGCGACGGCGACGTTGCTATGCTTGGCGAACGCTGTCATCAGAACGGCGTTGATTCCCATATAAATGGAGTGCGTTCCCCATGAGATCTTCCCGTCGTACGTTTTTGATCACCAGCATCGGTGTGGCATCGACGTTCGCGCTGTCGCGCCAGGCGTTCGCCGACGCGCCGAAAGTCTCCGAAACCGATCCGACCGCGCAGGCGCTTGGCTACAAGGCGGACGCGAGCAAGGTCGACAAGGCGAAATTCGCCAAATACACGCCTGGCGAGCAATGCAGCAACTGCAGCTTCTTCCAGGGCAAGGCGGGCGATGCCTACGGCCTCTGCCCGATGTTCGCGGGCAAGCAGGTCGCGGCCACGGGATGGTGCAGCGCCTATAACAAGAAGGCCTGATCAAGCCTGCGCTTGAGGTGCTTGCAAGTGCGCACGGGATGCGCCGCAATCCCGCGGCCCATCCCGTGATTGTGCGCATAGTGGCGCTGCGCGGCGCGTGCGGCGCAAGCCGGGGTGGTTTTTCAAAGCTTCATTGCAGTGGACCGCTGGACTTTTAGCGGCGCGCATTCATCAATGGTGGTCGCCTGTCGAACCACGGCCGTGCCGCCTCGAGTTGCGCGGCGAGTCTGAACAGAGTCGCCTCGCCGCCGCTACGCGCCGCGAACTGCACGCCGATCGGCAGCCCGCGCGCATTCCAGTACAAAGGCACCGACATCGCCGGCTGGCCGCTCAGGTTGAACAGCTCCGTGCATCCGGCCCACGCGAACGCCTTGTTCGACGCTTCGAACAGCAGTTTCTTCATCAATCGTTCTAGCGGCATCGTGGTGATCGCGCGCATCTGCATGCGCTCGACCGAGCTTGGTCGCATCTCGCCGATCTTGATCGGCGCGGACGCGAGCGTCGCGCACAACAGCACGTCGTAGCGGTTCAGCAGGTCGGTCAGACGCGCGGTGATGCGGCGCTGTTCGTCGAGCGCGGCCGGTAAGCCCTGCTCGCCGAGCTTGCGGCCGACGTGCGCCATCGCCCATGTCGAAATCTCGAACTCGCCGCGCGTTGGCTTGTGGCCGGTGATGCGCTCCGCGTTCAGCACGAGGTCCTCGGCGGTCACCGACCACAGCGTCAGGAACGCATGACGGACCGCCGCGAAATCGACGCCGAGCGACACCGGCTCCAGACGATGGCCGAGTGAGCTCGCGAGTTGCGCGGCGTCGTCGAGCGCGGCGCGCGCATCGGCCGATAACGACGGCGCGAGCATCGGCTCGGTCACGTAGGCGATCGTCAGCGGTTTGCACGGCTCGCGCGTCGCGCCGAGAAAGGTGCCGGGCGCGCCGCTCGGCCGCTCGGCGTTGCCGGCCAGCAGATCGAGCAGCAACGCGCTGTCGCGCACGCTGCGCGACACGGCGTGATCGATGCCGAGTTCGCCGGCGCCGGCCTGCGCCGCGCGCGGCACGCGACCGCGCGAGGGTTTCAGGCCGAACAGTCCGCAGCACGACGCCGGAATCCGGATCGAGCCGCCGCCGTCCGACGCATGCGCGAGCGGTACGATGCCGGCAGCGACCGCCGCCGCCGCGCCGCCGCTCGAACCGCCCGGCGTGTGATCGATATTCCACGGATTACGGCACGCGCCAAATAGTTCGGGCTCCGTATAAGGCATCTGGCCGAGTTCGGACGTGCTGGTCTTCGCGAAGATATTCAGACCCGCCGCTTTCGCGAGCGCGACGACCGGCGCATCCTGAGTCGGAATGAAGTGGCGGTAGTGTCGGCTGCCCATTGCCATCGGCAGTCCCGCAACGGGCGCGCCGAGATCCTTGATCAGGAACGGCACGCCGGCGAGCGCGGCGTGGGCGGCGGAGTTGTCCGTTCCGTTCGCGCCGTCGACGGTATTCGCGCGATTCGCGTCTTCGCGCGACGCACGTTGGCGGGCCGCATCGTAGTCCTTCAGAACGACCGCGTTGATCGCGGGATTGACGGCCTCGGTGCGCGAGATCGCGACGTCGATCAATTCGCGCGCGCTGACCTGGCGCGTGCGCACGAGTTCGGCGAGGCCGATGGCGTCATGAGCGAGATAGTCTGATTGCACGTCGGTTGAGCCCTCGCGGTCGGTTGGCATGCTGCGTCGAATTCGTGGCCGGCCATGCACGCGCGACTGGGGCGTTTCGCTCGGCATCGCGTTGCCCCGCTCGGGCGTCGCACATGTGAAAAGACGGCGTGTCGGCCGACACGCCGTCTTGCACAGAGTACCCGAGTTGAGCGCCGACGTGACTCATGTGAATTCGAGTGCGCACTTCAAATGCGCGAGCGTGCGATCACATGCGCAACGCGGCGGGGCCGACTGAATGCCGGAACCGCGGATTACATCCGCTCGCCGAGGAACGTCAGCGTGCGGCCATGCGCCAATGCCGACGCGTGCTGGTTGTACGACGCACGCTCCGAGCAGTTGAAACCGTGATCGGCGTTCGGGTAGATGTTGAATTGCACGTCGGCGCGACCCGCGAAGCGCTCCTGAATCTGGCCGATGTCCGACGGCAGAATATGCGCGTCGAGCTCGCCGTAGTGGAACTGCATCGGCACCTTGATGTTCGCGGCTTTGTCGAGATGGTTATGGATGCCGCCGCCGTAGTAGGCGACAGCGGCGTCGACCGAACCGGCCGCCGCGGCCAGATAGGCGAGACGGCCGCCGAAGCAGTAGCCGATCGCCGCGATCTTGCCGGTCACTTCCGGCAGCGCGCGCAAGGCGGCCGCAGCGGCGCCGAGGTCGGCGACCGCGTCGTCGACCTTGGTTTTCTGCATCAGCTCGATGCCCTTTTCGCGATCCTTGCCGTCATACGTCAATTCGACGCGCGGCTGCACGCGCCAGAACACGTCCGGGGCGAGCGCGACATAGCCGTCCTGCGCGTACTGATCCGCGACCGAGCGGATATGGCCGTTCACGCCGAAGATCTCCTGAATGATGATGACGGCCGGTCCCTTGCCGCCCTTCGGCAGCGCGAGGTAGCCGCCGAAACTGTCGTCGCCGGCGGGGATGTCGATCCATCGGGAAGTCGTGCTCATGCTGTTCTCCATTGACTCGCGCGAGCGCCGCGCGAGGTCGGTGTGTACGAAACGCTCAAGGCCACGAGGCCCTGCAACGGGCGGTTAGTTTGCCATCAAAAGAACCGCCTTGCAGCGAGGCGGGACGGGGCCTCGCGGGTGATGCGGCGTGCTTCCATTCTCGTCAGGCGATTGAAACGATCTCGATAATTCATTTCTCCGCGATGGCGCGTGTCGGTAAAGTCAGCGCGTGATGGCTCGCGCGTGTCAGCGCATCTCGCGAACATGTTGGCGAGCGCATGAATCAGCACATCGACGGCTTTGCGCCGGAAGGAAACGAACATGAATGAAGGCGGTTTCGTGACGCCGTTCGCCGAGCACTTCCAGATGCGGGTACCCGTCGTGCAGGCGCCGATGGCCGGCGGCGCGACGACGCCGGCGCTCGTCGCGGCGGTATCCAATGCGGGCGGACTTGGTTTTCTCGCGGGGGCGGCGCTCGCCTGACTTTCGCGCGCAACTGGAAACGCTGATCGAATTGCGGGTGCCGGTCGCCGGCTTTACGTTCGGACTGCTAGCAGCGGACGACGTCGAGCGTTTGCACGCGAGCGGCAGCTATGTAGTTGGGACTGCGACGCATGTTGCCGAAGGCATCGCGTGGCGCGATGCGGGCGCCGATGCCGTCGCCGCGCAAGGCGCGGAGGCGGGCGCGCATCGCGGCACGTTCATCGGCGCATTCGAAGATGCGCTGGTCGGCACGATGGCGCTCGTGCCGCAACTGGTCGACGCGACCGGGCTGCCGGTGCTCGCGGCCGGCGGCATCATGGACGGTCGCGGCATCGTCGCGGCACTCGCGCTGGGCGCGCAAGCCGCGGTGATGGGCACCGCGTTTCTGACCACCCGCGAGAGCGCGATCCCCAAGGTATGGAAAACCCGCGTGCGCGGCATGGCAGATACCTCGACCACGGTGACGCGCGCGATCACGGGCCGCCACGCGCGCGGCATCCGCAATCCGTTGATACAACGTTTGCGCGAATCGGCGGACAGCATCGCGCCGTATCCGGTGCAAAACGCGTTGACGCAGGAGCTGCGGCAAAACGCGGCGCGTGCGCAGAACGGCGATTACCTGTCGTTGTGGGCGGGGCAGGGTGCGCTGCTTGGCCACACGCGCGACGAAGCAATCGGCGCGATCGAACTGATGGCGCAGCTCGAGCAGGAATGGCAGGCGGCCTCCGTGCGAATCGCCGCGTTCTTGCGTTGATTGCATGGCCGATTTAAGGCTGATTTAAGTTTTTTTACCGCGCTCACAATCCTGTGCGGCACGCCACATTTTTGAGTTGAAAAACCCTTCGAATCATATGTGACAGAAGCCGGAAAATGGCTAAATCCGCGCCCGCGGAGAAACTTCCCAATTAGCGGAAACCCGCATGGGCTGGGGCTTTCCGGCCCGCTCGCCCAAGCCACGAGCGGTTCGCCCGGGAACTGCGCTATTAGTGTTGTTCCCACTTTCTCAAAAAATTCCCCCAAATTAATTTGATGGCCTACACTTGCGCGCAAGTACGGTTTGCCAACTGTCACAAACAGTCCGGTAAACGTACTGGCCAAGTGCATGAACGATGCAACCGGCGTGGTCGTCCACGGGACTGAGCGACACGTGTAGGGAAGCGGGGCACAGGGCGATTACGTTGTTTTGACCGAAACTGGAGACTTACATGAACATCAAGATTCAAAAGCTGTTGCCGATCAGCGCTGCGGCGGTGCTGTTCGCGACGTTGGCAACATCGGCCGCGGCCGACACGGTCGTGAAGATCGGTCACGTCGCGCCGTTGACTGGCGGTATCGCTCACCTGGGTAAAGACAACGAAAACGGCGCGCGCCTCGCCATTGAGGAAATCAACGCGAAGGGTCTGACGATCGGCGGCCAGAAGATCACGCTGCAACTCGACGCGCAGGACGACGCGGCCGACCCCCGCACGGCCACGCAGGTTGCGCAGAAGCTCGTCGACGACAAGGTCGTCGCCGTGGTCGGCCACCTGAACTCGGGCACCTCGATCCCGGCATCGAAGATCTATAGCGATGCGGGCATCGTGCAGATCTCGCCGTCGGCAACGAACCCGGCCTACACGCAGCAAGGCTTCAAGACGACCTACCGCGTCGTCGCGACCGACGCGCAGCAAGGCCCGGCACTCGCGAACTACGCGGCGAAGGGCATGAAGGTGAAGAGCGTCGCGATCGTCGACGACTCGACCGCTTACGGCCAGGGTCTCGCGAACGAATTCGAGAAGACGGCGAAGTCGCTCGGTATGAACGTCGTGTCGCACGACGCGACGAACGACAAGGCCGTCGACTTCCGCGCGATTCTGACGAAGATCAAGGGTGAAAATCCCGACGCGATCATGTACGGCGGCATGGACGCGACCGGCGGCCCGTTCGCCAAGCAGGCGAAGCAGCTCGGCCTGCGCGCGAAGGTGCTGGCAGGTGACGGTGTGTGTACCGACAAGCTGTCGGACCTGGCCGGCGACGCAACCGACAACATCGTCTGCTCGGAAGCCGGCATGGCGCTCGAAAAGATGGCGGGCGGCAAGGCGTTCGAAACGAAGTACGAGAAGCGCTTCGGCCAGCCGATTCAGATTTACGCGCCGTTCACGTATGACGCGGTGTACATCATCGTCGACGCGATGAAGCGCGCTAACTCGACCGATCCGGCGAAGATCCTGGCAGCGATGCCGACGACCGACTACAAGGGCGTGATCGGCGAAACGACGTTCGACTCGAAGGGCGACCTGCAGCACGGCGTGATCTCGCTGTACAACTACAAGCAAGGCAAGAAGACGCTGCTCGACGTCGTGAAGATGTAAATTCGGTGTGGTCGAAGGCGGCGTCGGGCCGCACTTCGATTTGCCGCTAAAGAGGCACGTGGGCCGTCAGGCTTGCGTGCCTCTTCTTTTTGGCGTCGCGTTTGCGTCAGATCTTCAAACGCCGCAGCACCTTCGGCCCGACGAGCGCGATCATCGCGGCGCACACGGCGACGACCGACAGCCCGATCGTCAGATTGGTCACCTGCGCGACCGCACCGATGATCACCGGTCCGAGCAGCAACCCGAAATAGGCCAGCCCCGCGACGTGCGCGAGCCCCTCGGCCGCGTGGATGCCCTTCACGCTCGCGGCCGCCGCGAACAGCACCGGCATCATGTTCGCGAGGCCCAGGCCGATCAGCGCAAAGCCGGCGAGCGCGGCCACCGGATTCGGCAGCAGCAGCGCGTCGACCATCCCGGCGCAGGCGAGCGCCGCACTGATCATCACGAGTTGCGGCGCGCCGAAGCGGGCGCGCACCGCGTCGCCGGCAAAACGCGCTGCCGCCATGCCGCCGGAAAACGCCGCGTAGGCGGCGCTGGCGAGCGCGGGCGTCGAGAGCACGACATCGCGCATATAGACCGTGGCCCAGTCGTACATCGCGCCTTCGGCGATCAGTGCGACCAGCGCCATCGTGCCGAGCGCCCACAACGCCGGCGAGCGCCAGCGGCTCGCGCGCGGCGTCGCGGCATCGGGATGCTCGGCGTGCGGCACGTGCGGGAGCACCGACGGGCACGCGAGCACCAGCACGAGCGCGCTGGCCGCCGCGGCGAGCGCGAGATGCACAGCCGGCGCCATGCCGCGCGACAGCAGCGCCCCGCCCACCGCCGCGCCGAACATGCCGCCAAGGCTGAACATCCCATGCAGCGACGACATGATCGGCTTGCCGAGCGCCTTTTCGACGGCGCTCGCTTCGGCGTTCATCGCGACGTCGAGCGTGGCCATGCCCGCGCCGAAGACGGCCAGCACGACCAGCAGGATCCAGTACGCCGGCACGACGAGGATCAGCGCGGCGCAGGCGGCCATCGCGAGGCCGCCGGTCAAGCAGGCGCGGCGCGTGCCGACCCGCGCGATCCACGACGCATTGGTCACCATCGCGCCGATCGATCCGCCCGCCACCGCGAACAACGCGAACGACAGCATCGCCGGATTCAGATGGAAGCGGTCGCGCACCGTCGGCACGTGCACGCCCCACGACGCGTACATCATGCCGGCGATGAAAAATACCGCCATCGTGGCAATGCGTGCGCGTTGCCGTGCGGTGACGGACAGATTGCGATGCGCGGCGGGCAGGACGGCGAATTCGGAGGCTTGGTGATCAGGCACGGAGGTCTCGAGGCGAAGTGCGCGAGAAAGCGCATTGAAAGCGGATCTTCGATTCTATCGAAGCGTGGTGGCGAATGCTTGGAGCCGTGGGATCGGGCGCATACGATTGATAGGCTGGGGATGCAACCTGGCGGTATTGCCGGCTGTCATGCCATGGCACGCCGCAGTTGGTTTTTGCATTGCCGTGCGCGCCGGCTTTTCTGCCGCTCACCGCTTTCCGTTCATTCCAAATTCAACGAGGAACGCTCAGTTGAACATTCCGGCTCACGCTCCGCTGCATCTGCTGCACACGGCCACGGTCGGCACGCTCGCCACGCACGCTCGCCAGCCCGAGGGCTTTCCGTATCCGTCGGTGCTGCCGTTCGCGCCGGACGCGCGGCATCGTCCGACGATCCTCGTGAGCCGGCTCGCGGAGCACACGCACAACCTGCACACCGATCCGCGCGCCGGTTTTCTGGCCGTCGACGCACCCGACGGCGACGTGCTGGGCGGCCAGCGGGTCACGCTGCTTGGCCGCTTCGAGCCGGTCGGCTCGAGCCCGGAACTGGCGCGGCGCTACCTGCGCTATCACCCGGACGCGGAGCGCTACCTGATGCTGGGCGATTTCACGTTCTGGATCATGGAGGTCCAGCGGCTGCGCTACATCGGCGGCTTTGGCGCGATGGGCTGGCTCGATGGCGCCGAACTCGATCCGCTGCCGCCGCTTGCAGTCAGCGAGGAGGACGCGCTGATCGCGGAATTCGGTCACCGGCTGAGTGGCGCGGGCGGCGTCGAATTGCTGGGCGTCGACCGTTATGGCGCCGACCTGAAACGCAACGGCGTGCGCCACCGTTTCGCATTCGATGGCGCCCGGTCCGATACCGGGACATTGCACGCCGCGCTCGAAGTCTGCATCGAGCGGCATGCGGATTAAGCATTTATCGTTTATCGGGAAAACGCGCATGCGCCAGTCGCGACGAACGGGGTCTTTGTCTCAATAGTGCGCGGCTTATCCAAGCCAAAGCTTTCATGCCGTGAAATGTTCGATGTGCAATGGACCGCTCAAGTCTCATTTCCTGATAGTTAAATCGTGTAAATATGCAGATGAGTGGACTTTTTTAGCGACATGCGAAATCAGCGATTAGAAAGGCCGTAGTCCGACCCAAAAGCAGCGCAGGAAACTTTTTGAAACGAATTTAAATTAATTTTTTCCGGTTGCTTATCCAGCCTTTCTATTTTGTGTTAATCTCGCCGTCAAATTCCGAGGCATGAAACCTTCAAAGGCGAGTCGGCAAAAGACCGGCGATCATTTATCCATACCACAAGGGAACCTATGTCTTCTTACAAGGAACTGCTCGCGCAGCGCGAGAAGCTCGAAAAGCAGATTGAAGAAGCGAAGTCGCGCGAATACGCGGAAGTCTTGAATGAAATCAAGCAGAAGATGGCGGATTACGGCATTTCGCTGAGCGAACTGGGCGGCGGCCGCGCACCGAAAGGCGCTAAAGCGAGCCGGCCGCGCGCAGGCGTCGCGCCTAAATATCGCGATCCGGAAAGCGGCAGCACATGGTCCGGTCGCGGCAAGCCGCCGCGCTGGATTGCAGGTCTTGATCGCGAAAAGTTTCTGATCCAGAAGTAATCACGATCAGGCGGGCGGTGAGGGTTGGCCGCACGTAGTACGAATAGCGGCAATCCACCGCGTTTATAGCCTGCTGCAGAATCTGAAAAAGCCGCGCACCGTTCAGGGCGCGGTTTTCGTCATTTGTTGCGCCGACTTTTTGTCGCATGCGCTTCAGGCAACTGGAACGCGAATGCTTTTCGTTTAGATAAGCGATTGATTTAAAAAGGTTTTTTCCGATTTTCCCTGCGCGCGTGATTCGTGGCGGGTACAATAACAATAATTGACCTTTCCGCCACTTCAGCATGCAGTCCGCCGCGATCGCCCAAACCACCGAGAAACAACGCGTTGCGCGCAAAAGTACTTTTGCGAGTATTGCGCTCAATAGCGTGTTGATGACGCTGCAAATCGCCATCGGCACGATCGCGCACTCGCAGGCGCTAGTTGCCGACGGTATCCATTCCCTTGCCGATCTTATTTCCGATTTTGTCGTGCTGATTGCCAATCGGCACAGCGGGGCCAAGCCCGACGCGGATCACAATTACGGGCATAGCCGTTATGAGACGGTGGCGTCGTTATTTCTCGGCGCGCTGCTGATCTCGGTCGGCGTCGGCATGTTGTGGCGCGCCGGTACGCGGCTCGCCGACCTGCAAAATATTCCCGCCGTCCACATGAGCGCGCTCGCGGTCGCGGCGCTCGTGCTGGTCTGCAAGGAAGCGCTGTTTCGCTACATGCTGCGCGAGGCGAAGCGCGTGCGTTCCGCGATGCTGATCGCGAACGCATGGCACGCGCGCTCGGACGCGGCGTCGTCGCTGGTGGTGGGAATCGGCGTGATCGGCAGTCTCGCCGGCTTGCGGTTGCTCGACCCGATCGCAGCGGCCATCGTCGGTTTCATGGTCGCGCGCATGGGCTGGACCTTCGGTTGGGACGCGCTGCAGGATCTGTCTGACCGCGCGCTCGACGAAACCGCCGCGGCCGACATGCGCGCATTGCTGATGTCCACCCCCGGCGTGCGTGACGTGCACGAAATGCGTACGCGCAAGATGGGCGATTTCGCGCTCGTCGATGCGCACATTCTGGTCGATCCAATGATTTCGGTATCGGAAGGGCATTACATCGCGGAGTCGGCGCGGCTGCGTGTGCTGACCGACAAGCGCGTGCTCGACGCGCTGATCCACGTCGATCCGGAAAACGATGCGCTCGCGCATCCACCGGTCGATCTGCCGCCGCGGGAGCGCGTGACCGCCGAGGTCGACGCGGCGCTGGCGGCCTGGGGCTTGCAGGCCGCTGGGATAAATCTCCACTACCTGAGCACCGGGCTCGACGTGGAGGTGGTGTTACCGGCGGCGGCGTTCGTTGAAGGGCGCGCTGCGGACGGCCCCGAGGCCGCGCGTCTGCTGGAAAGTGAGGCGCAGTCGCTTGGGCGCGTCGATCTGGAGGCGCTCAAGCGTCGTCTCGGCGCGCGCAAGCTAGACGTGCTGCTGCAACGGGATATCTCGGCCGCGCAAGGCGGTCCGGCGGCGGAACTCAAGACTGGCGTCGCCCCCGGCGGTCGGTCAATCGCCACGGAGCCTCACAACGCCGCCTGAGTCCGATGAGTTTCGGACACCCGATGCCGCGAACCTTCATGCCGCCCGCAGCGGCGGCATCCGTCACAACGGCAACTGCGTATCGAACTTGATTTCGCGCAGCACGACGCTCGTCCGCACCTGCGCGACGGCTGGAATCTTGAAAATGCGTTCGTGCAGGAAGCTGTCGTACGCCTTGATGTCCGGCGCGACGATCTTCAGGATGTAATCGGATTCACCGGTCGTGCTGTAGCACTCGGTCACTTCGGGGCAGGTGGCGATTTCCCGCTCGAACTGCTCGACGCCGCCTTCGGTGTGGCGCGTCAGATGGATATGCGCGAGCGCGCACACATGCAAGCCGAGTTTTTCGCGATCGAGCAGCGCCGTGTAGCGCTGGATCACGCCCGACTGTTCCATGTCCTTGATGCGCCGCCAGCACGGCGTGCTCGACAGCCCGACCTGGTCGGAGATTTCCTGCACGGAACGACGTGCGTCGAGCTGCAGTAGGCGCAGGATCTTCTGTGAGAACGTATCGAGTGTCAACTGCGCCTCCGTTAGCGTCGCCGTATCAACGCATGGTAGAGGGCGCGAAAACGAAACGCAATGTAAAACGGCTCTCGCGAGCGAGATTGCCTAATTTACCGGGTCGGGAGCGGCGTTTTGCCCTGAGCCGTCCCCATCATCCTTGCCGTCCCCCGGCAGCTCAGGCTGACGCGCGCGCAAGTCCTTCAGCATGTTGCAAAAGAGGGCACCCTGCTCGATCGCGTCGTCGAGCGCGACGTGCGTGTGCGGATGCTCGTCGAACCAGTGCTTCGGAAAGCGCGGCTTGATGTTCTTGCGGTACGGCAGGCCAGTCATCGCGAACGCGAGCGTCTTGATGTCGAGCGCCGACCACGAAAACGGGCAGCGGCCGACGAAGCGCATCATGTACCAGAACATATAGGTGAAGTCGAAGCCGGCCGGCATCGCGACGAACACCGGCTTGCCCGGCAGCGCCTCGACCCATTCAACATAGGCGGCCAGGGCGGCCTCGGGTTTCTGCAAGTCCTGGCGGCAGGCCGCCCATGCTTCCGGCTGGGTCTTCCACCACGCTTCCTGAACCGGATGCGGCGCTGCGCCTTCGAGCAGTTCGAGATTCGCCGAGAACGTCGCGATCAGCTGCTTGTCTTCGGTGTATGCGGCGGATGCGAAGCTCAGCATCGAATGCGGGCCGGGGATCGGGCCGTCCGCTTCGATGTCGGTACTCACGTAGATTTCGCTGCTCATGCGCCCACTCCGTCTGCGACGTAGGGATTCGTGCGGCGCTCGGCGCCGAACGTCGAGGTCGGGCCGTGGCCGGGCACGAACGTGACGTCGTCGCCGAGCGGCCAGAGTTTGTCGCGGATCGAGCGGGTCAGGTCCGCATGATTGCCACGCGGGAAATCCGTGCGGCCGATCGAGCCGGCGAACAGCACGTCGCCAACTAGTGCAAGCCGGTGCGCGCGGCTGAAGAAGACCACGTGGCCCGGCGTGTGGCCGGGGCAGTGGTAGACCTCGAGGGTTTCGTCGCCGAAATGCACGGTGTCGCCGTCTTGTAGCCAGCGGTCCGGCTCGAAGGCGTCGGCGGCCGGGAAGCCGAAGCGCGTGCTCTGGTCCGGCAACTTGTCGAGCCAGAAGCGCTCGTCGGGATGCGGACCTTCGATCGGCACGCCGTAGTGACTGGCGAGTGTCTTCGCGCCGGCGCAATGATCGATGTGGCCGTGGGTCAGCAAGACCTTGTCGACGGTCACGTTCTGCCGCGCGATCTCGCGCTGGATCATGTCGAGGTCGCCGCCCGGATCGACGACGGCAGCGCGCCCGGTGGCCTCGCAAACGAGCAGCGAGCAGTTCTGCTGGAACGGCGTGACGGGGATCAGGGTGACTTTCATGGCTAGACGACGCGCTGGAAAAACGTTGATTGTACCGGGCCTCGCGACAGCCTCCGCCGCCCATGCGACGGGGCCGGCTCCCGGCCCGTCTCGGTCTTTCGTATGTCCATTTTTGCGATAAATGTGAAGATTGATCAAGTTTTTGAGCAGCTCGCCATCCCTAAAAAAAGTTTTGGGTATAATGGACTTCATGCACTAGGAATTGTGCTGCCACAAGGCGATGCGTTCCCACAAAAAGGGAATGCCGCTCGCCGTTCAAGTAAGGGCTGTCGGAATGCCGACGGCCATCCAGTATCGATGAGTTCGATGCACACGTCTTGCCCAGCCAGGCGCCGCGCGCCTGCTACGGAATTAATCTCCGTGACGCTGGGTGGGGCCTACGCCGCCGTTCCTGCGCGCTGAGTTGCGCGCGCAAGAACGTGTCATTGCCACGTTCAGTTGGCGGCATGTGGGGTCTGGTCAGGCTGCCGGGGACAGGTTGCGCCAGACGTGAAAATTAACCGTGCGGTAGCGGCTGAGTGAGCCGTATCCGGGCTTTGACGTACTGCGCATTTTCGCGCGGCGCGTTGTCGTCCCTACCGCCGGAGCCGCAAGCAACCTACCCAGCAGTTTGCGGGTGACGCGGCTCGACAATGTGATTGCACGTCTTATGAAAACTCGGCTAACCCGTGGTCTAGGGACTCTTTTTGCCTTTTTTGTACTGGCCGGCTGTGCCACGCCTCCGGGCGCGCGCGATACGTCCGCGAACGACACGCCGCCAAGTACAAAGAACACGCACCTGAGCTCTTTCGGACCGCAATCGTTCGGTAGCGCGCCGGCCTCGAGCCCGAGCGCGTCGAACGCGCCCGCGTCGCCGCTGGCTGACGCGCAGCCGCTCACCGACGACGGCGTCGACGTCGCGGACTTCCATCAGACCGGACGCGCGTCGTGGTACGGACGCTTCTTCCACGGCCGCCGCACCGCCAATGGCGAGCGTTACGACATGCATGCCCTGACGGCCGCGCATCGCACGCTGCCGCTCGGCTCGTACGTGCGCGTGACCAATCCGGCCAATTCGCGCTCTGTGATCGTACGGATCAACGACCGCGGCCCGTACGCCCGCGGCCGCGTGATCGACCTGTCGATGGCGGCCGCCGCCATGCTCGACATGCGCCACGCCGGCACCGCGCGGGTCAAGATCGAAGGGCTCACGCAGCAGGAAGCGCGCGCCGAGTTGAACGAGACACTCGCGTCGAACTCGGATTCGAACAAGTGATGTGACGTTACGTGGCGATGATGCCGCGTCGGCTGAACCAACCGTCTGCAGAAAATCGAAGGGCCGCGACATGCGGCCCTTTTCTGTTGCCGTCAGCCTTTTACCCGCCGGGCTCGACCCTCACGTTTCGGGCTTGTCTTCCTTCAGCGCCAGCGCGCGCGCGTACAACACGTTGCGCGATGCGCCCGTGAGCGCCGCCGCGACCTTGGCCGCGCTGCTCACCGTCAATTCTTCCAGCAGGATGCCGAGCAGCGCGTCGTGATCGTGCTCGCCGGCCGCTTCGGGCGCCGCGCCTTCGACCACCAGCACGAATTCGCCACGCTGCCGGTTCGCGTCGGCAGCGAGCCACGTTGGCCCTTCGGCCAGGGTGCCCTGGTGCAGGGCTTCGTGTAACTTCGTCAGTTCCCGCGCGATCAGCAGACGGCGCGTGCCGCCGAACTCATCGGCGAGCGCCTGCACCGTCTCGACGATCCGGTGCGGCGCTTCGTAGAACACCATCGCGTGAGGATGTTGCGCGAGCGCCTGCAAGGCGGCGGCGCGCGCCTTCGGCTTCGGCGGGAGGAAGCCGAGGAACGAGAACGTCGCGACCCAGTCGCCGGTCGCGCTGAGCGCGGTGGCGAGCGCACTCGCGCCGGGCAGCGGGACCACCACGAAGCCGGCCTCGCGCACGGCATCGACGAGCTTGGCGCCGGGGTCCGAGATGCCCGGCGTGCCCGCGTCGGACACGTAGGCCACGCGCTCGCCGGCCTGAAGATACTCGATCACGCGCTGCGCGGCGGTGCGCTCGTTGTGCTGATGCACGGCGACGAGCGGCTTCGAGATGCCGTAGCGCGCGAGCAGCTGTCCGGTGTTGCGGGTGTCCTCGGCGGCGATGCGATCCGCGAGTCCGAGCACGTGCAGCGCGCGCAGCGTGATGTCGGCGATGTTGCCGATCGGCGTGGCCACCACATACAGCGCGGCGGCGGGGTACTGCTGCCCTTGCGCGAGTTCGGAGAGAGGAGTCATGACACGGAAGACACAAACAGACGGAACGAGGCCGACATTGTGCCATGTGGGCTTGCGCGAGCAGGCCGCGCCGAACACTGCGCAAAAGATGCCCATAAGCGCCGGTCCAAAAACCGCCCACAACTTTTCCTGCGCTCACCAGTCCAAATCCGTCGGCGCGGCTTTCGAAGCACGCGCGCGAGAATTTTTGCAGCGCCAGCGTCTGCGCTTCGTGGCGCGCAACGTCACCTGTCGGGGCGGCGAGATCGATCTCGTGATGAGTGATCGTGACGGCGCGCTGGTGTTCGTCGAAGTTCGCGCGCGTGCGCAGCGGCATTATGGCGGTGCGGCTGCGAGCATCGGTTGGCAGAAGAGACAGCGCATCGTGCGAGCGGCGCGGCACTATCTCGCGACGCGCGCCACGACGAACCGCGGCCCGCGCGACGAACCCGCGTGCCGTTTCGACGTCGTCGCGTTCGAGAGCGGCAGGCTCGTGTGGTTGCGCGATGCGTTTCGCGCCGACGAAGTCTGACCGACAGCGCAGACAACGCGCGTGAGTGCGATAAACTTGCGCTCGCGTGCCGCGCGAACTCATCGGCGGCCACAGCCTGGCAGTATGACTTCACAACACGGCCGCGCAGTGCGGTCCATTCGCGGTAGAAGATAGAGACTCGATGTCAGTCGAACGCATCCAACAACACTTCCGCGACAGCGCGGCAGTCAAACTCGAAGCCCTCGAAACCCTGTCGATGCCGATCGCCGCCGCGATCGACACGATGTTCGCCGCGCTCGCCAACGGCAATCGCATCCTCGCGTGCGGCAACGGCGGTTCGGCCGCCGACGCGCAGCATTTCGCGGCCGAGCTGATCGGCCGCTTCGAGCGCGAGCGGCCAGGTCTGCCCGCCATTGCGCTCAGCACCGACACCTCCGTGCTCACCGCGATCGCCAACGACTATTCGTTCGAACAGATCTACGCGAAACAGGTCTGGGCGCTCGGTCAGCCCGGCGACGTGTTGCTCGCGATCACCACATCCGGCAATTCCGCGAACGTGCTCGCCGCGATCGAAGCCGCGCATGAGCGCGAAATGATCGTCGTTGCGCTGACCGGCAAGGGCGGCGGACGCGCGCAGGAGGTGCTGAGCGACACCGACATCCACGTGTGCGTGCCGTCCGACCGCACGGCGCGCATCCAGGAAGTGCACCTGCTGACCATCCATTGCCTGTGCGACGGCATCGATGCCATGTTGCTCGGCGAAGACTGAGACTGATTTCGAAGGAGAGCTAGTTGATGAGCGTTTTCCGCATCAAGAAGACACTGGTGAGAACCGTGCTCGTGGTCGGGGTCGCGGCGGGCCTGTCGGCCACGCTGCAAGGCTGCTTTCTCGCTGTCGGGGCCGCGGCGGGCGGCGGCGCGCTGATGGCGACCGACCGCCGCACGCTCGGCGCGCAGACCGAGGATCGCGAGATTCAGGTGAAGGCGCTGTCGCAGATCAGCCAGAATCTGCCGGACTCCGCGCACGTCAACGTCACGGTGTTCAACCGCCGCGTGCTGCTGACCGGCGAGGTCGCGGGCGAGGCGTCGAAGCAGCGTGCCGAGAGCATCGTGCGGAACATGAACAACGTGAATACGATCGTCAATGAACTGGCGATCGCGCCGGCGAGCTCGTTCTCGTCGCGCACCAACGACACCTACCTTGAAACGCGCGTGAAGACCGCTCTGATCGCCGAGAAGAACATTTCGGCGAACAATTTCAAGGTCGTGGCCGAGCGCGGCAACGTCTATCTGATGGGCCTCGTCACGATGAATGAGGGCAATATCGGCGCCGACGTCACGAGCCGCGTGCCGGGCGTCGTGGAAGTGGTCAAGGTGTTCCAGTACATCCAGCCGCAGGAAGCCGAAGCTGCTGCGGCCGCCGGTGCGACGGCGCCGGTGGCCGCCTCGCAGCCCGAGGTCAGCGAGCCGACGGTCGGCGCGATTCCCGATTCGTCGGTGAGCGCGCGGCCGCTCGATCAGCAGGCGCCTGCGCCGGTCAACTCGTCGACGTCGGTGCGACCGGGTAATCCGAAGGCGGTGCCTTGATGCGCGGTATGACGCGTGCGGGTGTCGTGTTCGCGTTGGTGGTGGGCGCGCTCGCCGGCACGATGACGTCGGGTGCTCGCGCGGCCGAGGCGCCGCGCGGCCAGCAGGTCGCCGCCGCGAATGCGTGCATGGGCTGTCACGCGGTCGATCGCAAACTGGTCGGTCCGTCGTTCCAGCAAATCGCCGCGAAGTACAAGGGCGACGCGCAGGCGCCGACCAAACTCGCGCGCAAGGTGAAGGACGGCGGCTCCGGCGTATGGGGCATGATTCCGATGCCGGCCCATCAATCGATGAGCGATGCGGATATCCGCGCGGTGGTCGACTGGGTGCTCGCGGGCGCGCCGTCCAGATGAGGTTTTCCCGGGGCTGGAGGCTTGGCAAAAGGGAAAATGGCTGTGCTAGAATTATTTTTGTGTTGGGGGGGTAGCTCAGCTGGGAGAGCGTCGCGTTCGCAATGCGAAGGTCGGGAGTTCGATCCTCCTCTCCTCCACCAATAAAATCAAAGGGTTATGGGCTATTCTCCTGTAACCCTTTTTTGTTTCTGTGGCCCGTGTAACCGCTGTGTAACCGAATTCGGTCTGCTCAGATCTACCTCGATCCATCATCAAGCGTGGCCATTCGCGTGCGGTAGAACACGCGGCACCGAGTTCGATGAGTTCATCATCCTCGCTCAGTTCTCCGAAGCGTCTTGTCTCTGACGGGCGCGAGCGGCACGACCGGGTGATCCCATTGCACCTCGACTCCACGGAAACTGCTGACCTTGATCACCGTCTTGCGGTAGGCTTGCGGCTCCGCAACTTCACAATATCTTGCAGTATGACCACGGGAAAACACAGCCAGTCTCCAGAAAAACGAATGGCGTTCTTGGAGCGGGTGGAGCACTACGTCAACAAGAGCCCGATGTGGACGCCCGCTGAGGGCGCTTTGTTGGTCAATGGCGTCATGCCGCCGCCCAAAGGCTGCGAGGAGATCCCTAGCGATGGGGCACAGCTTGAAGACCCTGTGCGGCCCGCGACCCAGAGCCAATTGCTTGGTGCTCGCTCGTTGCTGGACAGGTATCGCAGGGACGTCGATAACGGCGCCGCCTCCCAGGCTGAACGCATCACCTCCGACGAATTCCTAGAATGGTGCAAGGATGGCGATTTCCTTGCGACATGGACGTTGAAGCTAGCGGAGTTCCTGAGGCACCTCTATTTTCCCGGCGATGCGCACAACCAATTTCCACAAACAGTGGAGGATGAGCTGACCATGTTGCGGATGGTGATTGCAGCGAAGGAGATGCAGAGCGCGCTTGTATCCCATGCGCGTGCGGCGGAGCCGTCTCTTGTTGAAGTCGTTCCCCAGAGTCTCCAGGCGGACGTCGGTTCCGTGACCCAGGCTGTAGCCCGCGCATCCTTGCGGGGTGAAACGATTGGCTTGACGCGACGTGAACAACAGATCAGGAACATTTTGGCTGGTGCTAAGGAGTTGAAATTCGATCCCCTTAAGATCCCGAATGGGGGGAAGCAAGAGCTCCGCGTATGGTGTAAAAAAAATCATCTCGACCTATTCGGTAGCGGTGATGATCCATTCGACGATGCATGGAAAGAGGCTCGCAAACGCAATCTCGTCTCTATGGCCAATCAGGCTCGCTTTGCTGCGGGAAGAAGGTAGGGGAAAAATACCCGACGTTTCCCCCTTGAAACCCCACTAGGCCCCCACTCCATGATGTCAATGCCGATCTACGACGCCACGCATGGCGGAGCGTTTCGGCGTTGACTGCGGATATCGGCACGCGGGCAGCGCCTGAACGCAACACCATGCCTGGCCTCTTTGGAGTCCAACATGGTCCAACAAAACAATCCTGCATCCCTGACGCCGCAAGGCATTCCGCTGACTCGTCCGACCGATTGCTTTACTGCAAATCCGGTGAACAGCTTCACCGACGATACGGAGCAGTTTGCCGAACTGAACGGAGTGAAAGCGCAATCGGTCCGCAAACGGTATGCACAGACTGGTAGTTATTTCGGCATCCGGCCACTGAAGCTTGCGAATCGCCGCCTGAAATGGCCGCATGTGTTCGCCGCCAAGGGGGTGATTTGATGGATCACAACGCCCTCATTTATCCAAATGCCGCGCCTGGTCTACTAGGCCGCATGCTTGCCCGTTTCGGTGACACGCCCAAGGATGCTGCCGGCCTTGGCCCGCAAATGCAAGGCATGATCGCCCTCGGCGCTTCAGGCATCGCCAAAGTCGAACACGACTGCTACGGTCATCATTTGTCCCTATGCAGCGCCTATGGCGTTATTGCGGCCGCCAGCTCCGGAAAGTCCCATCACTCCCGCATGGCTCTCCGCTCGGCACAAACATTTAGAGACTCGATACGCAAAACCATGCGCGAGGAGCGCCTGACGAAGAAGACTGAGCGTGACATTTGGGCCAGTAAATATAGCGCCACCAAGAGCAAGGTCGGTCTAGAGTTTGTGAACGGCGGTGATGTCGTTGGTCATGTGCAAACCTTGCACGATCTCGCGCGTAACGAGCCTGCACTGCCGGTCGAGTCCGCTCTGATGATGACCGACACGACGCGTACCGCGCTAATAAAGCAACTCAGCCTTTACCCCGTAGGCGGCCTCATCACGCCAGAGGGCGGTCAGGTCTTCGACAAGTGGCGCTCTGACGACTTCCCCACAGTCAATACCGCGCTGGAAAACGAGCCGTTAGCCCTCAACCGTATCAAGGATGGCCTAGTACAAGTCGAGCCATACTTGACCATCATGCTGGCAGTGCAGGACACGAAATTCAATGAGTTCCTTGCCCGCCACGGTGCGCAATTCTTCGGCTCTGGGTTGGGCTGGCGATTCTTATTTTCGATCATCCCCGAATCCTTGGTTGGTACGGAAACCAATCGACCGCTGACCGATGAGGACCTTGCACTGATCAAGTGCTACCACGACCGCAGTTACGCACTGCTCGGCATGATGGATGCCAGTGTTCGCGCCGGCCTGTCGAACATGGGTGTGAAGGTGTTGAATCAAGCTGCCAAACGCACGATGGCAGAGTTTCGTCGCCAGCTACGTGAACTGGATCGTTCGGGGCAGTACGCGGCTTGCTCAAGTTTTATCGGCAAAATGCCGGATCACGTCCTGCGCATGGCAGGGCAATGGGCCGTCTTCGAAGATATTGAAGGCGACATTCCGGCCGAATACATTGAAGCTGCGATCCAGGTCGTGATGTATCACCTCAAAGTGCACCGCCTACTTCAGGCCAAGCCACCGCGCGAACGGCAGGAAGCGAACGATGCCGATCTCCTGCTTGGCGTTCTGCATGACGCCATTCGCTACGGCCGTCCGCCGACCCGTTCGGAATTGATGAATCTGGCCTTGAACGCCGGCATCAGCTCTGCGGCGCGTTTCGGCAATGCGCTGGGTTTGCTGGGTTCCGAGAAGAAAGTCGAGGTGTCCCGTACCGGCCGTGTGAATCTCGTTCTGCTGAATCAAGCGCAGCGCACACCGGATACGACTCGACGGATCGTGTCGCCGATTCCGCGCAATATGGACGGCCGTTTCGACGCTATGTAAATCGAGGGGGAAATATCCCCCTATGTTTTCTTCAAGGATTTCCCATGTCCCTTCCCCATCAAGGCCGTCGCCTGACCTCGAAGCAGGTCGCGCTTGCCGAAGCCCTAGCGCACGCCGAGCGTCGCAGCGAAGGCGATGTCGCTGCCTATCTTGATGCCATGCTGCATTTTTCCCCAAGATCCCATGGCGACGCTTTTCTCATTGGAAAAGATATCCGCCGCTTCGCTGGATTGAACGCTTTCTTGTCCGAGGCAATCCCGTTCGACCCGGACGAACTTCGCGTTGCCATTGACCGAGGCGTGCCTCAAGATGATCGCGTATGGCGGCATTTCCCTTTGGTGGCTGACTACTTTCGAGCCTACAGTGACGATTATGCGGATAGTCCACTTCGTTCTATTTTTTTCGAAGTGGTGTCTCACGGTAAGTACTGGCGCGGTCCCTGGAGTATTTTCGACAAGCAGGCTGCTGTGCTGGAAAAGAACTACCATCGCGCTGCGACGACCGAATTTGTCGATCTGATTGGCGACATGCGCAAGTTAGGCTTGACGACTAAAATCTGGAACCAGATGCAGCAATGGACGTTTCCGGTAAACGGCAATGTGGTGCGCGCGAACGATTATGCAGCTTATCTGTTCAATCGCTGTCCGATGGTCTCGGTTGCCGAGTGGGAAATGTGGTATCCGCAAAGCGCCATTGTCGATGATAACGATGCCGCAAATCGAAAGGCGGCGCTCGAATACCAGCAGGAGCAGGATCGTCTATCCAGGCTGGCCGGTATCAAGGGCAATGAGGCCGATGTGGAAACGCTCGGAAATACAATGCCCGTTTTACCGATTGATGTGCTGGCGCGTGATCTGCGGATAATCTTCGACAATTTGGGTAATAAGACCTCGCTCTCGAAATTCAAAATTGGTCACGCGTGCAGTATCGAATGGTCGAGGGTGATCGGCCACTCCGTCCGTTTGATGATGTTCTTCGATGGCAGCGAAGTGGTCGATCCGGCGGCGCATACCGACCGGCTGGGAGACTACTGCGTCGAGGTGACGCAGGGCCGCATGGCCTACGTCAATTGCAGCCGACAACATGATCGGTATCCCGAGGCAGGGTTAATCCATGCCGACGACGAACAGGCGCGCAGCGCGCTATTGCGCCGATTGCTGCTTTGGGCGCAGAAGGAGCAATTCCTGCGCGTGAAAGCGTCGTCGGGCTTCAAGACGTTCCGCACCGGCGACATTCCTGCTGCATGGCGCGCGGCATCCACGAAAGTCTCCGTGTCCAAGGTACCTGACGAGGGGGGAGCTACTTTGGACATCCCCCTTCGGCGGGAGCAAGATGGGCATATGTCTTGTGGCGTTTCGCACAGCGAGGCGATGGCTAGTCGATCTGATCTGGCCTGACGGGCGGTGTCGAGAGCGCCGAGATCGCTTCGGCCCTAAGGCTGGCGGCAAGGCCGATATAGATGTTTGATGGCGAAATAAGAGCCCACGTCCAACGTACCCCGTCTCCTGATGGTACTTTGGACATCCGTGCTCTTGCGCTGGCAGAGGCGCCTAATGGAATAGGCGTTCCTCTGGAAGCGCGATTCAGGCGGGGGCGACGCCGTGCGTCCACCTCACCGACGTTAGCGTGGTCGCGGGCCTGCTCCGATTCACCATCTGCAAGTGCCGAGGGTGCTTGCCGGAGGCTGTTCGGCTAGGTGGTGGCCGGGTGGCCTGGCTCGAACGGGAAATTAGGATTGGATTGCCGAGCGAATCGAGACGCGCGATGCCGCGCAGCTCAACGACATAAAGCATTAGCGGAAAGGGATGCCCCCTTTCCGCTCGCATTTATGTCTCACTGAAAAAAATAAATGCCCATACGAGGGCTTGGCGACAAATGCACCGACGCCCGATACTCCACGCAAAGCTCTCCATGGAAATCGTGATTAATCAGGGTGGTCGCCGTTGCTTCTTATGGAATGAGATAAATAGCAAACACACTCACCATCAAAACAGCAAACATCACCATAAAAGTCAGAAGAGAAGGCACAGGCCCAACGCCTGTGCCTAAAACGATAAATTCATATCGACACAGCCTATCTGCTGAACCACAACTGGAGATTCAGCATGAATGGAGAACACAAGAGCAATCGACTGCTTGATCGAGGCATTGCGCTGGAAAGACACGTATATGAGAAACGATCTCGATATCTGGTCCTATTTCTGACTCTCAATTACAGGCCGGAATATCGCGAGGATATGAAGATCGACGACTTGCGTCGTCATCGTGATCGACTCTTGAGAAACGTCGAATGCAATTCACTACTGAAAGGTATTGAGGCTTATATGTGGAAAATTGAAGAAGGCCCCACATCCGGCCTACACATCCATCTGCTTATTTTCTATTCGGGAAATCACCGGGCAGATGCCTATATCGCGCAGCGTATCGGGGAATATTGGGAGACGGTGGCGACTCGCGGCGTGGGCGCGTATTGGAGCAGCCACAGCAGCAGCGAGAAAGCCCGCACTATTGCTCGTGGGCTGGCCTTGGGCGTGGGGCAGATCGACAGGAACGATACGAGGGGAAGGGAGGCGATTCGGACGATCATCCGGTATTTGGCGCAGCCTGGGCAAGAGGTAGACGGTCGGCCTTGGCATGGACGCATGTTCGATACGTCACGGCTTGACTGAAAGTTTCAGGCGTTTTCGGTAAGCCTGCCTTTGGGGTTTGGGATCGGAAGTGAGCCGTCCTCGCAATGACAGCTTTGTGTAAGGCTGTCCGGTGCTCATGCACGTGAGTACCAGCGAGCCGCACAGTTCATGCTGTGTGGTCATCGCGGCTTGTCGGCGTAGGCCGCTAGCCGAACCGGCAATAGAGGGCGGCTTGGTCAGCCGTTCGATTCCAAGCTCCCCGCTGCAACGAAACGTTGCCGTCTACATGGCTACACGTGTAACGCCTTGACCAGGTCGCGCTGCACGGGTTGCGACAAGCCTGACGACAGCAGGCTGGGAAAGTTCTCCTCATAGACGTTTTTCAGAAGCTCATCCATCTCAACGGAAAGATGGAGCAGCCAGTCGCGCTTCTCAGAGGTGTCGAATATCATGCGGCTTCCATCGGGAACCCACAGTCTGCCGGCCGCAATCGGATCGCGATAAAGGGCGTCGAGATGACGCTGCGTCTCCGAGAGGACCGCAAGGTCGCTATACTGGCATAAGCGCAAAGCGCTCATGTCCGCGTGGTACATGATGGCAGCTATGTCGTAGCTGGAGAGCTGGATGTCGCGGTCGGAGTCAGCCTTGACACTCTTGCAAAGGCGAATTGCCTTGCGCAGTCCGCCGTTGATACTGTCGCATCGGCTGCCTACGCGCTCGATGTGAAGAAATGGCAAGTTGTCAATTGTCTCGCCAGTCTTCTTGTTGTAGATCGTCACCGCTCGATCGGCCTGTCGGCCACTGGCCTGATACTCCTTGGTGTCGTACCAGTGAGCGGGCACCACGTCGACGGACCGCTGCAGCGACGCGCCCGACACCTTTACCGCCTTAGCGCCAGTTTTGTCGACCTTGGCTGCTGGAAACGCATCATCGAGATCCGACTCAACCTGTTGCCGAAGGCTGCTCAGGACGCCACTTGAAGTTCGTTGAGAAGGGTTCGTGTACCCGCCCCGTAGAGCCTGCGCGCCCGTGGTGTTGTACGTGTAGAAATCC
Source organism: Paraburkholderia sp. UCT2 (assembly GCF_014397665.1). Taxonomy (NCBI): domain Bacteria; kingdom Pseudomonadati; phylum Pseudomonadota; class Betaproteobacteria; order Burkholderiales; family Burkholderiaceae; genus Paraburkholderia; species Paraburkholderia sp. UCT2. The sequence goes on along the minus strand of NZ_VZQO01000001.1, from coordinate 38,315 downwards.
TTTGTGATGGCCAGCACGTCCACGTCGCTGACCCGCTTGATGTGGACGTCCAGAGGCACGGAACCCTGCAGCCTGAATTCGGCATCGATGCCCGCTTTGGCGAACCTGTCTCGCAACTGACTGGCTACCCGCTCACCGGTCTGTTCGCTGACTTCGGTGTACTTCTTCCCCACAGCTTGCATGGCACCAATAGCGTACCGCGTCCAGCGTTGGCTTGAGGTGCCGCGCCTTTCCCAGTCCTCGATGACTTCCGCAGCATCCGTGGCGAAGGACCTATTGGAGGCTGATGCAGACTCGAAAAGAGCGACCACCGAGGGTTCGCCCTTGCGGCGTGCCCGAAGTTGTGAGAGGCGAGCGTTGATATCGGAAGCCATTAATTCCTCTTCGTCCAGTTCATCGTGCCGAAGGTTATCCGGCCACGGCCATTGAAGTAGTCGCCAGTCGCCGACTTGAGGTCCTTGGCGATGGTCATGACGGAGCAGCCCGTGTGCGACGCTAAGCCGGCTGCGCCGGCCTTGGGATCGTTCCTGTAGTGATAGAGCAGCACGAATCCGTCGACGCTGTCATGGGCGAGTGCGGCAGAGATGCTGCTGGACCCCGACGTCTTGGTGGCGAGGCGGATACGCAGCTTGTCCCACGACTGGACGATAGTGACTTCGGCTTGCCATTCATACTTGGTCGAACCGTCGCTGTCGAGCGTCTTGCCGGCGCAGTTCCATATGCCGGAGATGTCGGGGACCTTCAGCGCCAAGCCGATGCCCGGCCACTTCCACGCCCACTTGTTCAACACCCAATAGAGGAGCCCGAAAACTGCGCCGGCACCCAGCAACGACATCAAAGTCGGCGGTGCATTGACGTTCCACCCGAATTTTTTTGCCAGATCGACAGCGGTCAGGAGCGTGAACACCAGTGCTCCCGAGATAGCACTCGCTGCCAAGCTCAAGAGCCGACCGACGTTTGCCCGATTGGCTCCGCCCATCACCGAGTATTCGTGTTCTTGTGGGGCGATCATTAGCTTGGAATTTGATTATTCATTGTTAAGCCACGTAAATGGCGGAGGTCATCGCGAAATCAAGAGTCGCTTAAGAGAGTCAGGGTTTATCCTGGTTTTGGATGCTGTATCCTGAACCCCATTCCCGGAGACTGCTATTCGAGACTCGGTGCCGCATTGAGGGGCGACAAGTGCGATGCTTTCACGACAGAGCCGTCGTTGGGCCGGCCGATGGCACACTCGGGTCGCAAAAAGATGCCGCCTGTACAGGCGCGGCGCTTGATGCTCCGACCAAGGCCAGATAACTTGCTCAGTTTGGTGACAATCCGCACTGGCTACGCCACTCGTTCATCATGTCATTGCTGACGGGCAGTTCTTCCCCCATGCCGCTCCGGAAGTCCTTCAGCTTGGCGTCGTAGCAGGCTTGCCCTTGGTTGCTGGATTTCCGACCGGCATCGGCGGGTTCGATGCGTGCGTCCTGATGTTGTCTCCCACATTTTCAAGCTCGCCTCATGGGAGCGATCCGACGAATGCCTTCTACTTCAACGTCGAGGTGAATGTTTCTGCGCTGGGAAAACGAGGTGTTGTTTGAGTGCTGGTGGCTGATGGTAGGCAAAGGGCCGACTGACGTTGGGTGCGCACATCTGAACGTCGATCCGAGCGTGTCATAGAACGGCCGGGGGATAGCCCGACTCTCATAACCTCAACTTCTCGAATCGCCCGGTGCGGACCCGCATGCCTGGTGGTGTGGCAAGGAACGGCCTCAGGGCCGTCCCCTATGTCGATTAGGGCCTAGCAAATTGACGCCGTTTAGCGGAACTGGAACTGTGTTTTTATACAGTATAATTGGTCTACCTGATAGCAGCGGGGGATGGCTTAATGATGGACACGTCGTTGATCGAAATCCGCACGTTTAGCAGCCCCGAAGAGATTCGGGAACTTCCGAACTTTATCGAAGAGAACCCGATCACCAAAACCAGCTATAAGCGGCTGATCGGTGACTACCACTTCGGAGAAGAAGTATGTTGCTGTGTCCAAAAAGACAATGGAAACCTTTGCCGAGAAGGACATAAGCGAGGTTGGGTCGCCGAGCTGCTAGACGGGTCAGCGACGATTATCGGCAATCACTGCGCTCAGGAAAAATTCGGCGCCGACTCTCGCCTCATCAAGGATCAGAGTCAATATGTAAATGAAAAGCGGCGCCGTGAGCGGCTGGCCGGAATACTTGTCCAGATAGGGGAAAAGGCACAGCGTCTTGAGCACCTCGATCAGCTTCGTACTAGCTTGAAGAACCTCGAAAAGCGGATTCAGGCTTTCACTGGCGAGTTAGGTTCATCTACCGTGCGACGCCTGCAAGACATGGCGAGGACGGGACAATCCGGAGTGACCTTAACGGCCGTGAAATTCCGGGCATACATCGACGACAACGGTCAGAGCAAGCGTGAGCGGAGTGCGTTTGAACAATCGTTAGGCTCCCTCGATGGACTGGACTTGATGCAGCCGTGGTCGTATTTCACAATCTACGATGCAATTAAGGATGTTGGGCGCGCCCACGAAGAAGCCGAGCAGCTCGGCCCCAAGCCTAAGAGCGCGGACGTCGACGCACTGGCTAACCGCCTGAACGAATACGATCGCATATTCAGGGACGGGAATCGTCTGCTCAACCTTGAACAGGTTTTTTTCGCCAATAATTTCTTGCCGCTTTGTTTTCTAGAGACCGACAAGACCGAGCGGTATAAGGCCGCAAGAATTGCCATGCGTCGGTCCGGAGTGGTCGGCCGCAAGGATGAGGCCAAAGCATGGCTCGCGGCACAAGAAAAGGCCATCAAGCAACAACTCGGTATCGATGTGATCGAAATACGCTAGAAGTGCCACCGCACGCTTCTCACATTCGATGGCGGATGCGCGACCAAGCGTGCATGATTGGCTAAAAGGGCAAGCGTGCGCCGCTCGGAAGGTTCTATCGGTCTGCACCGGCGCGTTGCTGTTCGGCGGTGTGAGTGTACTCCGCGGGCGGCGCGCTACCACCCGTCGCACGTGCGAATGCTTAATCTGCTCGTCGTGGACCTCGGTCGATTCGGCCACGCGTGGGGCGAGCGGCTCGCCGCAGAAATTGAAGCGACGCGCTTCATCAATCTCGTCGACCGAGTTTGGTTCGAGCGCCGCGGGATAACCGGCAAGGCATGCGTTGCCTTCCATTTGGATATCGACGTAGATCGAATGCTATTGAGCGGACGATCGAACGCGCCGAACTCGGCGCGACGCTCGAGACCTATGATTCGGTAACAAAGGGTGGTGCGTGATTCTTGGTGGATGCGGAGGGCGCGCTAGCCGCTGGCAGCTCGATTCGCGCATGAGCTGTATTAGCCGGTACTCGACCGGCCAGACAATGTCAGAAGGGATATCGTCCACTCCCGACCGTCGGAATGGTTTTCCGGGGCGATTCGAACCTCAAGCCTGCGCCGCTGGCGCACCGCTTCGCGGCCTCGGGCTTGACCTTCTCCTCGCCCCGGAAAGGCAGCTATCAAGTCGGGAATGACGAAATAAACTGACGATGTCTGTCGAGTCAAATCCTGTTGTCTACACATGAGCCCGCATAACCTGCTCGCTCATCCGCGCCGAACCTCGCCGTATGCCGTCACGCTATCAGCTCGCGACAGCATGCAACAGCGTGCCGACTTCAGCTTCCTTCACGAGTTCGATGTAACGACGTCTGTCGAGGTTCGATACGAAAGCGTCCAGCTGCGCTAGCGATGCACCCTTAAAGCTTCTCTCCAGGCTGGATCGCGCCAAAGCGCGAATTGCCGAATTCAGGTGCGCATGCAGCGTGAGACGATCGGCGTCGGGCTTCTCCCATTGTCTACTGAACACGGATGTCATGAGCAGTCGGCGCAAAGTGGACATGTCCTGACTGGCTGTGATCAGTTTAGATCTCGTCGAAACTACGGTGTTATTCTTCCTTTTTATCCGTGGATCCTCGTTCGGGATCCAAGAACCATGTTGGTAACACCATGCGAGGACAATCCACAGCAGAGCCCTTGCGCGGGCCGGGTATCCGACGAGAAACTCATTCAACTGACTTTCGTCCTCGAAGAATTCGTCGCGAGCGCTGGCTAGGAGAGCATCGACTTGCTCACCGATACGCTCTTGGACGCCGGCGGTGAGTGGTTTGCCCTTCTCGGTGAAGGTGCGTGCGAGAGTCAGCTCGGCCAGCGCAGCGTAGTCAACTTGGCCCTCAGCGCTTACTTGCTGGACCGCACGACTCAAGCCGTCTCGGACGACTTCACTAACTTCGCCGAAGATCCGCTGCAGCATCGGGAGGACTTCCATCAGCCGCTTCTCGTAGGCCCAAGTCTCTAAGCAATGCCGGTTCACGGCTGCATGCACTAGAATGCGCGAGAACAGGGAGTCGTCCGACGCAGGCGTATCTCGAATCTTGACCCGCCAGGCATGAGCGTCAATCGCACTCTGCAATCTTGCGATGGTCTTCTCATGCGCGGCGCGTACTTCTTCCGTGGACATATCCGGTGTGACGGGATGCGGGAATGCAGCCGCTCCCCGTTCAAGTCGCATTCCTTCAGAGAAGTAATTCGCTAGACACCATGCCGCGCAATCAACACCGCTGCTTTGTGGTGACGGTGCTTTCTTCGTATTTACCACATGCGAATCAACAAGGTTCAGTATGTGCGGATACCGCTCACGCTCTTCTCGCGGAACACACAACGACACAAGGTCGAGAAACCGGCGACGGAGTTGCATCGGTTCGATTATCTCGACGGGCGGCGTCGTTTCGCGACTCGTTGCAATCGTAACCCCAATGCGCGATTTCAAGCTCGCCTCATCGCGGTTCCCGTTGATAAGCTTCTCGTGCGGGTACGCTACCTGCGAAATGCTCAGCCATTTCCGGTTCTCCCGAATCATGATCGCGTACAGCATTCCGAAGATCTGCATCTCCTCGTCGGATACCGGAGGCGCCTTCTCTAACGACAATATGTCGCGGAGGCCGTTTTCGAGGGAGCGCGGGTCGACGTCGTGGCTCGCCTTCCTCCACCAAGGTTCCAGCGCTTTCCGGGCGAAATCGTAGTTCATCGCGCTTACGCTCCCTTGAGCTTCGCTAGCGGTTCCGCCTCTTCCCGCTCGGTCGCTTCTTCGGTTTTTAAGCGCTCCCGGGCACGCTGCGGCACCCGCTCGCCGGCCTCATTGCTCCGATACGCTGTGATGGTTGCTCCTGCTAACACTAAGCCTTCAGCGAGCGTCTTAACCCGGCCCGCCTCCAGATATTCCTTTCCGAGCGCGTTGATGCAGTCGGCTTCGTTGCCCGACTTGAGGGCTTGGTGGAGATGCCAAAACTGCTGTCCGTGCCGGACAACCAGCTTGCTCTCGTCGAGATAATCCAGAATCTTCTTGCCCACGTTTCCCCCTTCACGTTGAGATTCCTGCGTTGGACGCCACTGCGCGATCCGGGCGTCGTCGTTCCTAATATCGCAGCACTATGCAGCAATCTCACGCACGAATTCCCCGCGAAATGGCGGTGCAACTCTAAGTCGACTGGTTCGGGCTTTGCGGGGAATTCGGCTGGGCGGCAAGAAATTTCTAGACGAAAAGAAAGCCCGTGCCCGCAATGCTCCCGGATCGCTTCGATCGTCTGGAAACTAGAGATACGGAAAAGTGACGTTTCCAAGGCCGGCGTCATTAAAACTGCGTAATGCCGCCTTGTCGGAAACTGAACAGTTCTGTCTTGCTGGCCAAATAGACCCGGTCAACACCCGGTGCGCAACTCATGGCCAGACAACTGTTGAAGGCCGAGCCTCGATTTGCTACTGCGGGAACGTGAACTCCGAGAGGATGCAGCCGGTATGACCACCCAGCGATCCGATAGTCATCCGCCGTCGTGGAACGCGACACAATAATCGCGCCATCATGAACCGCTGCGTTAAGATGTATGGCGGCTTCAACCATCGTTAAAAAATTGTCCGCCAAAGGCATACCAGTAGCGGGATTGGGGTCGCGTGGCATTGGGCTGCAGCCGTCAGGAAGCGTTGCACCAGTGCACAGGCAGACAATCACCGCTGATTGCCTATCCGCACGATCTTGCAGGCGCAGAAGAATACGATCGATTTCGTCTAATAACAATTCGCTATTTCCTTTACTTATGCTCCACCTGCTCCCCATGCGGAACGCCATCCGATTGCTGATCGCACTCGTGGCAATTGCCGTGGTTTTCATGTTCGGAGTCGGTTTTTTAGACGACAAGGATATCGTTAAAACTGCGACGCAGGTGTTTCGGTGGTCCGCAATCGTGGTGATAGGTTTGACCTTCCTTTGCTACGCCGGATGGCGGTGGATCTCGCCTATACAGCGGTGGATCTTTCCGTATCTGGGCGGTAACTGGGAGGGCACGCTTTTGTATCCTCGCGGAACGAGCGAAGAAGCCGTTCCCATTCAGTTGCTCGTAAAGCACACTCTGTTCGGGATTCGCCTTTTGTTAGACAGCGCCGAGTCGACATCGCGGACCTTGGTCGTGCATGCAGAGAGGGATCCTGATTTCGAGCGTTATCGACTGTACTACGTGTACTTGAACGAACGGAAGGAAGGCGTGGAGGGCAGCGGTGCCCGATATCGAGGGCTGGCTGTGCTTCGTGTCGACACGGCTCAGCGACAGTTGCACGGTGACTATTTCACGGAAACGCATCGCCGAGGTAAATTCTCACTGGATTACAAGAAGCCGACGACTTGGTGGAAGATCTGGCGCTAAGCTTCTTGAGCGTGGATCCTACGCGGTTGAGTACCCGCGCCAGAGCATCCCAAATCACCCTCCGCATTGTCCGACGCCGAGGATCAACGTTGAAGTTTGCCTGGCGGATTGACTAAGCACGCGAGCTTGGCGATGCGGTGGAGGACTGAACGCCTTGATGGCGGATGATGGTCCGCGTTCGAGCTAGGAGAGTACAGTGCATACGGCTACCATCGGACCAGTTGATCCGGATGGCTTCACTGTGTCGACCATCATCACTCGCAGTGTCGAGCCGTCCGATGCCGATGAATTGTTGGCGGGCTCGACATACGCGGCGGAGTCGACTGAACCCGCTGATCCAGACATGATCCTGCCGGATTCAACTGTTTTTACGAAGTCGCTCGAACCGGCTGATGAAGAGTGCAGCCATCCGCTATTCGCATCGGCAGGTCATTAACTGCCCCAGCCGACGAAGGCGGTAACACATCGCTGACTGTCGATGATTATGCGTCGATCTTTCGAGAGACGCGAATAGGACGGGCACCTTCGCCACGGAACAGGACATATTCGGTCGCACGGCGCATATCGTCATCGAGGACAAACTTCAGTCGCTTTCTTCGGAGCACCAACGGCGTCCATATCGCCAGGGACAGCATCCAGCGGTTTGCCATCAGCGTATATAGCAGCACGCCGGGCAAGTTCCAATAGCGCCGACAAGACAGCACTTCCTCCCGCAACACCTTCGCATTGAGGCCCGGCAAACCATATTGACCGCAAAAGCGATAGGCCAAATGAATGTTCAAATCCTGCTTCGCCCCTTCAAGAGCGCGGGTGTTGTACAGCTTCCCGTCCCACCGCTGCCAACCTGGATTAAGCGCGTCAACGTGCGTTGGAGAAGAACGCAGCGCCGCTGGTTTGAACTCCTCGACGTTTCCGTCGCGGGCCAAGCGTATCGGGAAGACTTCCGTGGACTCGTAACTGGCAAATATGCCGTCCTCGTCAGCCCAGAGCGTTTCGAGGGGAAACCCGGGAAGAGTCGCCTTGAATACGTCTCCGGGCTCGAGTCGAAAAAGGTGAATGAATTCCTGAAACTTCAGCTTGCCGTTTTGGGCTTCCGCGCAGAGCAGTAGTTCGTCAATCGCCGACTCGCCCGAATTGCGGACCAGCAAGTAAGAAGCGCCACGGTAATCGCGGGTGTAAGGGGAGGCAACCAGCAATTGAGTGTCCACGCCACGAGTCAATTCTGTCCACCGTCGCTGCCATTTCCGAAGATCCAGGTGATAGAGATGTGCTTGTTCCAATACCGGTTGGATGGTCACCGCTCCGAGCGCTCTGCCTAACCATCGAAGCACGCACCAAATTCCCTTGAGGGGCCATTTCAATAGCAACAACAGGTGCTCCATCCAGACGTCCTAAGAGTTGCAGTGCAGTCAATCCAACTCAGCCTCGCCCGATCGCGCCGTCGGTGTAGGCGATTTGGCTCAACTGGCATAGCGGGTGGTCTCCGTGAACCCTCCACCCAGATAGTGGAAGGTCGACATATTGATCTCGGGCAATGAATTCAAACGCCATACATCCGGTAGACGCGCTCTCGCTCTTTATCGGTCAATATTTTCTTTTGACGCTCAGACAAGTCACGGGGGTCAACGTCTCCGACAAGCGATTTATATTCAGCCAATCGATGCAGGCGATATGTGTCGAAGAATCCGTCCCCGGGAAGGCCAGTGTCTTTTTTTGCCATTAAACTCGTGTAATTTGCTGTCCGGAAGTCACCAATTTCATTGGCAACAGCTTCCAGCGCACGATGGCATTCGCCTCGCTCCATGGGAGTGGCTTCTTTGGGAAGCTCAACAGTCTCGTATAGCAATTTGAAGCTGACTGTCCGCCTTTTTTCTGCTGCGCTTTGCAATATCCGAACAATTGCGCGCACCATTTCATCATGGCTCAACATTTGGCACCTTTTCTGATAGTGACTTAATCTTATTTGCGTAATGGCCATTTGGCTTGATGCGTGCCGGCTGCTTATTGCAATAATGCTGGGTGAATTAAATTCTTGATGTGAGCACCAGCAAGCGCCAGACCTAAAGCCTTGATATTACCTTGGTGTTAACGGCACAACGACGGAGAACTTGTACCTGAATGTTGAGTAGGGGCGTGTGTCGCAAGTACGGTACGGATTGCAAGGACAAAAAAAATTCCGCCCGTACTGGCACGGCATCCTTGCTAAAACCCTACCGGATTGCCGGACCGCAGAACGGCATCGGTAGTCTTCGTCGTCGCCGCCGTTGCCGATTCGGATACTTGTGCCTACTGGCCGGGGACGATGTTGTCCGGAACGTTGAGCACGGTGTGAACGTGATCGTCGCCCCGGTGGTTGAGCAAATCCAACATCGTCTGACTCCAATTCGTGTCGAGGCGCGTGGTGCCGCCGTCCTGCTTGGTTAGCTCGACACCGACCCATGCGGGCACGACCTCGCTATTCCGAACGAACCACTGGAAGACTTCGCTGGCCTTCGCGACGTTCCCGTATGTCCTGTCGATTTTCGCGAGTGCGTCCTTCTCCGACTGCTCGAAACGGGCTCGCTCCTGCTGCACGCCGGTCTGGTTGCTCCGGGCATCATCCAGTTCCCGTTGTGCCCGCTCGACGGCGGACTGGGCCGCTTCCATTGCGCTCCCACGGTTGACCATGCCCTGTTTCAGAGCCTCCGGAATGTTCGGCATATCCGCTCCTGATTGCGCGCCACTGGCCTGCATCTGCGCGAGCTGGCTCTGGGCATCGGCGAGCTGTTTCTCCAGTTGCTCGGGGCTCTGAATGCTCCCGGCGCTCCGGTCGAGGCCGTGGTAATAGCCCTGGAAGTCGTGCTGCGTATCGATGATCTTCTGCTGACGGAAGGCTGCAAGAAGCGCGGGGCCGCTCTTCAGTTCGCAGCGATATTCCACGACCGTGCGGTTCGTGTCGTCCTTGAACGTGCGCCAGCTGTCCTGCTCGCACGAGTCACGGTTCGAGAGGGCCGTCTCGTAGGTATGGGTCGAATCTTGTGGAACGGTTGCAGTCTTGACCGTATCGACTTCGGAGTGGCCGCAGCCAGCCAATGCTAGGCTTAGGAACGCCGCCGAGGCAAGCGTGGTGAATTTCATGTTCATCAGTGAAAAAGTGAGTAGAGATTGGCGCGCGCTGCCGACGGAAGCTCGCTCGCCTGATAGAGAAAGCGCAGCCGGCCGGAACCACCAGCCGCTGCGCCGGGAAAGATGCCGCCGCACCCTGAAGGGCCGAGGCATGGATAGCCGGAGGCTTACTGCGACAGCCCGATCGTTACGTATTTCGTGTCGGTATCGAACGTGAGCGGATCGTCGGTTCCGGTTGTGCTGCTCACGGTGATATAGGCGTACTTCGTCATGCCGGATGCCGGATCGGTGTACTTGTAAACCTTGGCATGCGCGACCGAATGGTTTGCTGGATCCGCAATCCCGTCAGCCGTCAGTGCCTGGGCAACGCTGACCGGTGCATCCGTGCCACCATCAATGCCGGTGAACGTGGAGTTGCCGTTCGTGAATGTCGTCGTACCTGATTTCGTGCAGTCCTCATACTCGTCGAACGTCTTGCCGTTTAGTTCATACGGATCGGTCACTTCGGTCAGGCCGCTTGACACGTACACGTACTGCCCCGGTTGACCAGTGGCGATGCTACCGACACCATTGGCCGTGCAGAGCTGGCCGACCCGATTCCCGAGTAGGCTGATGACGGCGGTAAATTTGCCAGCGTCGGAAAACGAGGTCACATTGCCGTCCGCGTCGATCTTCGCCTTGGCCGTGTACTGGCCGCGATTCGGATCAGCGATGGCGATGCCGAACGTGCCATCCAGATTCACGGCCGAGCCGATCTGAATCGCCGTGATACCCGGAGTGGTGTAGGCCATCGCGGCATAAGCAGCCTGCGTCAGCGCTGCGCCATTGGCCGTTTTCATCGCCGCGTCCGACTGCGACAGGCCCGAAGCCGTCAGCGCCGCGCCATAGCTTTCGAGCAGGTTATCTCCCGCGTCGTTCTTCTCGGCCTTGAAGCTGGTCGTGAGCGGATTGAAGCCAGCGGGCAATACCGGCTTGCCCGGCAGCGTCGAAAGCGAGGTCTGGAGCTTCGTCAGCGCATCAGCCAGATTGCCGCTCGTGATCGCGCTCGCGAGATCGCCGTTCTTAGCGCTATTGAACCACGCATCCGGGTCCTGCTTGCCGAGCACGCCGACCATGAGATCGGTCAGCGGCGTGATATTGGTCGTACCCGCAGCAGCGGCGACCGAGTGCAGCGGTGAGGCCAGAGCGGCACCATTGGCCTGGCCTCCCGATACGCGTACGGCGCACGGGTAATCCGTGCTCTTGAGCGAGACATTCCAGCTACCGTCCGATCCCGTTGTAGCCGAAGCCGTCGCGCCCGATGTGCATTTCAATTCGACCGCCCCGCCGATGATTGGAGAGCCAATGGCCGCCGTACCCGTCGTGTTGACCGAAGCGGATCCACTAGCTGCGGACGGCGACGTTCCGCCGCCGCCCCCTCCGCATGCGGCAAGCGCCGCGCACATGGATACGCCAAGCGCGAATCCGGTGATTCTCTTGTTGATCTTGTTTTTGTTCACTGCGTGGTTCCTTTTCAGGTGGCTGATGAAGGGAGGTTGTCAGGAAAGATATCGGCATTCATCCTAAAAGGTTTAGTGTCATCGCCATAGGTCCTTAAGTTTTTTGAGGCGTAGCTCAACCATTCAGGTTGAATGGAGGGTTCATGGCTCAAGTCGATCAGGAACAGCTCGCCGTGGTAGTTGGCCGGGCGATCGCAAAACATCGTGTGGCAAGCGGCTTCACGCAGGAACAGGTGGCCGAGGCGCTAGGAATCGGCAATGAGGCGGTTTCGCGTATGGAACGCGGGATCGTGATGCCAACCGTGGCGAGACTGGTGGAACTGGCCGACCTGTTTGAGTGCAACGCGGCCGACCTGCTGACGGAAGCCAGCAGCCGCACCAGCGATCAGGCGAAGCACGTCACACAGCTTCTGGCGAAGCTCGGCGGGAATGACCGGGCGATGGTGGTCGAGATCGTTGAGCGCCTGGCTGGACGACTCGCGAAGCGTTGATGCCAGTCAGTAGTCTTCTGGCAACAGAATCGTCGTGACCGAACGGTCAGCTTCGGTGATGATCCAAACCTTCCCGCCGCCGGACAGGTCATAGTTCGACAGAAGGCGTTTGCCTGTGAGCAGCGCCAGTTCGTTCGTCGTCTGGTCTTCAATCGAAAGATCACCCCAATCGCCATGAATATGGCGGGCGAGCAGCACGACCCCCGATATGCCGGCCTCATCGAGTACGGCCTGTGCGGCTGGCGTGATGACGGGGCGTCCCATCGGAAAGCGCGGACCTTTCGCATAGCGACTCATGCTTGCGCCTCCTGAGCGTAGTTCACGGAAGGCCAGACCGGATGGCGTCGATGGGCAGGCCGATCCGCACGTGTGGCGCTATCGGGCACGACATCCTCAAGTCGTTCGATGGTCGTGCTTGAGCGATCCCACTCGGTGATCACCAAAATGCGAGTCTGGTCCGGTAGCCGGTAAAGTGAGATCAGGCGCAGACCAGCAGGGATCGACATGTCATTCTGCTGGCGGTCCTCGTCGGACACCGTACCCCAGTCGCCCGCAACGTGCCTGAGCAAAACACTAATGACGGGGATGCCGTTCGCATGCAGCGCTGTGAGCGCGTCCGATGCAACGAGCAGGCGTCCCGGACGGAAAAGCGGTCTAAGCCGCGTAGGCTGATTCATGATGATTTCTCCAGAATACGGACGAGCACGCGCCTCCGGATGAGCCGGATAGCGTGATCGCGAAAAGAAAGTGGGTGGTGGACGCTCTCGCGTCCGGATCAGGACATAAACGGACCGAGCTGGCGGCGGAGGGCGGTGGCTTTCGCCTGCGAGCAACTTAGGTGCCGGCGAATGTCGGAGACGGTCGGTCGTAGCAGTCCGGCCTCAATGTCCCGGACGAGCTTCGTAACGTCGGCATCCGGTTCCGTCGCGGCTGTGACAGCGGGCGGGGTTGCAGGCACTGCGGCAGGCGAGGCCACCGAAGCGGATTCCAATCGTTCCTGTATGACGGGATCGACGGCCTCGTGACGTACCGCAGTCATGGGAGTCACACGCGGTAGTAGTGCGAGCCACCAGACCAGACAGGCCATGGTTTCGAGGGTGGCCGCGAACGCTAGTCCGGCGAGCAGATCAAGTTTCGCTCTCGCCATTCCGATGAGTGCCGCAAGTCGCGCCGTGACAGGATCGTCACGGACAGCATCAAGGCGTGTTTCGGCTCGATCCTCAATTGCCCGATCCCGCCGGACCTCGCCAGCTTCGGCATCCAGCGCATCGAGTCGTGCTGCCAGTCCGACTCGACGCCCGCGCAGTACCGGACAGTCACCGGCACAACGACGCGCATTGGCCTGGGCCAGTTGCACCGCGACCGATGCGCGATCCGCCATGACCGTGGTGAGACTACGGTGTGACGGAATACTGGCACCCGGTAAGGCCGATACCCGGACGTCACCTGCGTGCGACTGCGACATGAGGAAGAACGTCGCGTGGCCGAAAGAAGCCGCCGCCATACAGGCGCACCAGAGCAGCACACCTGTACCACGCACGGCAGGCGGAGCCGATCGGCACAGGGCTGGGAGCAGATGCGCGCCGCTGACCAGCACAACACCGACCGCAATCCACACGAGCCGTTCCGATAGCCACCCGCCGCGCTGCCAGCCGGCCAGTACCGACATGCAGACAGCCGTACCGGTTGCAGCGACCGCCAGAACGAGTGCGGTACGGCGAATCACGCGGCCTTCCCACCGAGCAGTGCGGCACGTCGATCCAGCCGGTCTTTCAGGCTGCGAGTGGTCGTTGCGTGGCTATTGTCGTGACCATCACCGTGACTACCGTCGTCACCGGACTCCGCCGGATAAAATTCTTCGGCGACCGCCGCGCTTTCCTCGATACTGTCCTCGAACGCGCCATTCGCAAATCCGGCGCGCGCTGCGGCATCGAGCGCGCTCTGATCGAATCCGGCTAATTTGCGTCGCGCATCCAGCTCGCGTGCTTCGATGATCGCGGCTTCTAGCGTGCTGCCCGCCCGCACGCAGAGGTCGACGTAATAGATCGCCGAGCGGTAGCTTTGCGTCGTCGATTTTCCTCGCAGCCTGAGTTCCAGTGGCAGACACGAGAGCAGGTTGCCCGACACCGCACTGAAATAATGCAGACGTGCGGCAAGCGTCCTGATTGAGTTGAAGGAGGTCGTTCTAAAGATGAAGCTCCCGAGTTCATCCTCGTCGCCGATCGCGACGTTCAGCCGCCCGTAGGGTTTGCAGTTGCCCGCTTGTCCAAACGTGCAGCCATCCGGTGTCGAACAGCCCATCGAGGTGATGCCGCCTTCCGTGACTCGCTTGCAAGTCTCGCCGTTCCCAATACAGACGGGGCGGCCGGTATCTCGGTCGAACAGCGAATACTCGGCACGCAAGTTCAGATCGGGATCGTTAAACAGGAAGTGCACGGGGATCGCGCGTAGCTTGCCCGTCGTGGCCTTGCGCAACGATTCGTTCAGTGGGTGCAGCACCCACTCTCCGCGATTGATCACTTGAGTCGTCAAAGTAAACTGGTCGTCTTTCTCGGGGAGACGCTTGCCGTTCTTCTCGACAACACGGCCTATCGAGATCCTTCCTACAGTTGGGGGCGTAATAGCCAAGCCTTTAAGCATGTCTGGCTCCTATATGTAAATAGTGGGAAAGCGAAGGGGATGAAAAAACGGATCAGGCCGAGATCAAAAACCGGCGAGTGCCCGGCTTCGTGATGGCATACTGCGTGGCAAATTCGGGGTGATCACCGAGTAGGCGTTTCAGGTCGATACCCGAGCCGTCCTTGCTGCGCTTGAATGACACCGACCCCGTTTCGAACTCGGCGCGATCGGCTTCTCGCATGGCCTGCTGAATGGTCTGCTTGAGCACGGCTTCCTGTGTCTCGCGTTGCTCGATTTCGGCCCGTACCGCGACCAGATCGGCAAACGTGGCCGACAACTTCCGGTCGTCCGAGAAATCGACCGTGCCTCTGGTGCCGGGGTACAGACAGCGTAGCGCGCGATCTGCCGATTCCGAGCCGTCCGCTGGCGGCGGCGTATCGGTTTCGACGTACCGCCAGAACGTGGCTTCGAGCTCGATCAGTCGGGCAATGACCTCGTCATCACGCTCGACGCGATGCACCTCGAGCTTCTGCCCGCACAACAGCACGGCTACGTCGGCTGCCTGTTTGCCGGTCACGGCAAGCTGGTGCTGGACCTGACAAACGACATATTCGGGCACGCCTTCGCGCCATAACCGTGCGCCAAACTCACCGGCCGTCTTGCATTCAAGAATCTGGAGGCCATGCACACCGACGATCTCGCGGTCGATGTTGGCAAGCATCCAGGGGATCGTCGGATGCTGAAGTACCGCGTTCACCTTGCGCACACGGTTGCCGGTCTGTTGCGTGTAGGCGGCGGCTACGATGGGTTCTAAAATTTGTCCCCACCAGACAGGTTCGCTCGTATCGTCCGGGTCGGGCTTCGGCAGGTTGGCATCACGCCCCGTCTTTGTTAGCCACAACTCAAGTGGCGACTGGTACGGACTTACCCCAACGGCGGCGGCGGCGTCACTGCCACCTATTCCGGATTTCCTCACCTCAAGCCAGTCCTCGCGCGGCATGTTCTTCGTATCCACAAGCCGCAACGCAGCACGATTGGCGCGATGCCCTGCATGTTCAGGCAAAGCCATGTTCAACCTCCATAAATGAAAACGCCCGGCGGAATAACCCGGCCGGGCATGGATGGGAAAGAGGTATGGCTTCAGGCGACAAGCTTCACCGCTTCTTCCCATGCTCGCTGCTTGAGGGTGGCTCCCGTACCGAACCATGCGGCATCGCGCCGATGATCCTCGCTGCGCGCACGGCGCTGGTGGTCCACAAATTCAGTGATTGAATTCACCAGCCCCCATGCCGTACCGGATGCCGATGCGAGCGCGTCGCGCCCATGCCCTTGCCGGCATACAGTGACTGCACGGCCTTGATCGCGGAATCGTTGGTGGCCGGCACCGGCTGGCCCGAACTGACCGGGTACGTCAGCACGCGACGGAAGAAGGCTTCCGCGGCGGTATCGTTGACCTTGCATTCGGACAGGGCCTTCATCCTCGTTATAAATCCGTCCCAACTGGAAATCGCGATGTTGAGCTGTCGTTTGACGGCCTGCGCGTCGAACTGGCTGCGGTGAGGTACTTTGACTGCGCCCGAACTGTCGCCGAGCGCAATCGCGAGTGTGTTGTGGCAGACGACCCGAATACTTGTGAACTGCGCCGTGGTTGCCAGAGAGCCATCGCACGAGGTCGAGAGCAGCAGATAGCCGTTCACAGTGTCCTTGCCCTTGAGCGACACGGACTGGCCGGTACGGGCCAGTGCCCACAGCTTTTTTCCGTCTTTGAGTGCCCCTGCAGTCTCAAGTTGGTAGCCCCCCGCCTCGACGAGATCGCGGTAGAACTCGATCAGCTCAATGGGCTGCACAACCGCATACCTGGCAGACACTACGGACAGCGGAGCCTTCGTGTCCGAGCGGTATAGGACTTTTTGTTCGGGGAAGGCGTGGATCGAACCCAGACTGGACCCGGCACTACCTGACACAAAACGCACTTCGGTTTCCTCGATACGCCAGTTCATACCGGCTTGCTGAGCCCAGACTTCGAGCGGTTGATTGGCCGCAAGCTGATTGCCCAGACCGTGCCAAGGCGTTTCATTGACGTAGGCCATGGATTGGACGAGATGCATCGTTGTGTTCCTTATAGAGAGAATGAGAAATAGACAGCAGAAATGCCTACAGCCCCGAAGGGCTGTAGGCATGGCTTGCCAAAAGAGGAAAGGGGTAAGCGAAAGCTCCAGCGAATGCTAGGACGTGTGCTGCCTGCTAAAGGTGTGTCCGCACACCTGGCACTCGTAGTTGTTGAGCACATGGGTATCGATCTGTTCGCCGATGGCGGAACCGGCGGCGCAACCGGCTGCGCCGCCAAATAGCGCACCCATGAGTGCGCCGGCCAAGCCGCCGAAAATGGAGCCGACAGGGCCGGCGACCAAGCCGAGGGCCGCGCCAGCTTCGGCACCGCCCAGTGCGGCAGCGGCGCTACCTGCGGCGCCGCCAGCAGCGCCCACAGCACTGCCCGCTTTGCGGGCATAGTCGCGGGTAGCGATCTTGGTTGAATTACAACAGGGGCAGGAAACGGAGGGGGACATATCAGCCTCATGAAGGTTCAGAGCAGCCTAATGCCGCCCGAGCACACCAAGGGGGTGTGTTCGATTAGGTGATATGTGGTCGAAAAAATCTGGAACCAAAGCGGTCGGGGTACCACGCATCGGCTTGATTTAATGTGGCGAAGCCGACGACTGGCCTCCCCTTGGAGCGACGAACATACTGAGCGCGTAGATTGTTTGCTTCGTCATAACGTGCGGCTGCGGGCGTCGTAGGGGAAATCGACCACCGATCACTGAGTGCGAAGGGATGCGCGTCCCGATGGACCTACGCTTAATTTCACACGAACCGACAGTTTTGTGTACAATGCACACACAATGCAAGATCTGTGTTGATTCGGAGGCTATGAATGAGTGAAGAGCTCGTCGGCATAGGCGAAATTGCTACGCTGGCAAACGTGTCCAAGCAAGCAGTCAGCAATTGGCGCGCGCGCTACGACCATTTCCCGCAACCCTTCCAAACCCTACAAAGCGGTCCGGTGTGGCACCGCGAAAAAGTCGAAAGGTGGATCAAGATGTTTAAAGGTGAAGCGACGCATGTGTTGAGTTTCATCAACCTCAAAGGCGGGGTCGGGAAGACAACTACGGCGGTCGCCGTAGCGGAAATCCTTGCCCAAGAGGAGCGCAAGCATGTTTTGCTGATCGACCTTGATCCGCAGACGAACGCCACCGTCAATCTGATATCAGAAGAAGCGTGGGACAAGCTCGATCAAGAGGGGAGAACGATCGCCCAGTTGTTCGATGACAAGATCAATCATCATCTGCCCCCAAAATTTGATATCGAGCGCTCGATTGTCCGTGGCGTTTCGACGATTAATGGTGGTATTGAGCGACTGGATTTATTGCCGTCGAGCATCCGGTTGATCGATTTGCAGGACCGGATTCCGATGATTGCGATGACTGGAAACTTCACGGTAAACCCGTTGGATATCCTGAAGCTCGCTCTGCAGCCAGTTATTGGTCGGTACGATTACGTGATCATCGATTGTCCGCCCAGTTTGGGAACCGTAACCAAGAACGGTCTCAGAATCTCAAGTGGATACGTTATTCCGACAATTCCCGACATCGTATCGACCTGGGGTATCTATCAGATCGTCGACAACGTGCGTCGATTCGGAAACGAACTTCAGCAGGATGTCGAGCCGTTAGGGATTGTCGCGACCAAGGTGCAGGGAAACAATCTGCATACTCGAGTTGTCACCGATCTTTCTCATGGTCGGTTGGGCAAATTTGCCACGTCTGGGGTAGCGCAGCCGCCATTGTTTAAGAGCAAGATCCCCCAGGCTGTTGCCGTCGCGCGTGGAGCCGATCCTGAAGCAGATTTGCGCACGTTCAAGGGCAAGTACGGAACTCCAGCGTACGAATCGCTTCAAGGATTGACACAGGAAATTAAGCTGCTATGCGAAGCAAAAAGCCTTTGATTACCCTGCTGCGAAAGCTCATTGATGCCGTTGAAGATGAAGCTTCACGGAACCCACATTTCGCGGACAAGCTCGACGAGCTTATGCGGTCATTTCAAGAAGCTCCAGAGATGCGCTCGAAGCCGACTCCCAAGCGCATGGAGGAGGTGTTGCCCGATGTCCATAAAGAGCTTGCTCTGCGCGGCGATCGCGATTTTCGAGTATGGCTGCGCGGACAAGCAGTTGAAACCCTTAAAGCCGTGATCAGACGTGAGGATCTTGACACGGCAAGACGTGCGTCCAAATGGAAGGATGGCGATAAGCTCGCAGACTTTATCGCTGACGGGCTGCGCGCTCGCATGTCTAGGGGCTCGGCTTTCATCGAACGAGTGAACCGCACCGCCCCAGCTGCCTCAGGGCATGTCGGGGATGCACCCCGTGACGAAATCTCAACGGGTGCTCCGACTGACGCCGGCAATGAGCCGCAACAAGTTTCCGATCGCCAGCCAGCTGATTCAACAGGTAATAGCCGAGGTAGTGATAAACCACCGGCTTCAGGTGAGCCTGATGAGACGTAGCACGTGTCAGCACGTCTGTTTTTATGCGTCACTTCCTGACATTTGCGCGTGCGAATACCAGCGGATCGTCTTGCTTTGATGATGTCGTCCGGTAGCCATTTAAGTTGCCTATCGAGATGACTAGCTCGTTGCCATTGGGTTTTCTAACAAAGTTTTTCGATCCTCCCGCGTCGGACTGCCGCCGTGGTGGCGTGCTTTAAAATTCCGGACAATCCACTGCCTGAGTTGTCAGGTAGATATCGACTTCCGTTCCCATACGAGCCAATGGCAATCAAGAAATCCGAGCTTTACTCTTCCCTCTGGGAATCCTGCGACCTCTTGCGCGGAGGGATGGACGCGAGCCAATACAAGGACTATGTGTTGGTCCTGCTGTTCATCAAGTACGTCAGCGATAAATATGCCGGGCAGCGTTATGCCCCGATTAACATTCCAGACGGTGCCAGCTTCGCAGACTTGGTTGCCCTGAAAGGCAAACCGGACATTGGCGACCAGATCAACAAGAAGATCATCGGGCCGTTGGCCACCGCCAACAAGCTGTCGGACATGCCGGACTTCAACGATACCGGCAAGCTCGGCACGGGTGCGGAGATGGTCACGCGGCTGACCGACCTCATTGCCGTGTTCGAGAACCCCGATCTGGATTTCTCGAAGAATCGCGCCGATGGCGACGACATTCTCGGTGACGCGTACGAATATCTGATGCGCCACTTCGCAACGGAAAGTGGCAAGAGCAAGGGGCAGTTCTATACACCAGCCGAAGTCAGCCGCATCCTGGCCGCTGTCATTGGTATCGGCAGCGCGCAGACCAGCACAGACACTACTGTGTACGACCCGACATGCGGCTCCGGCTCCTTGCTGCTGAAAGTGGGCGATGCGGCGCATACCGCAGTTACCCTGTACGGTCAGGAAAAGGATTCGGCGACCAGCGGTCTTGCGCGCATGAACATGATCCTGCACGACAACCCCACAGCGTTGATCGGCCAGGGCAACACGCTGACCGATCCGAAGTTCCGGGATGGTGTGGCCCTGAAGACCTTCGATTTCGTGGTCGCCAATCCACCGTTCTCCGACAAGCGCTGGAGCACGGGGCTTGATCCGCTCAACGACCCGTATGAGCGTTTCGATACGTTCGGCGTGCCTCCGGCCAAGCAGGGCGACTACGCCTATCTGCTGCATATCGTGCGTAGCCTGAAATCCACCGGCAAGGGCGCGTGCATCCTGCCGCACGGCGTGCTGTTCCGTGGCAATGCGGAAAGCGGAATCCGCCGTAACCTGATTCGTCGCGGCTACATCAAGGGCATTATCGGACTGCCTGCCAACCTGTTCTACGGCACCGGCATTCCCGCCTGCATCGTCGTCGTCGACAAGGAAAACGCCCAGGCACGCAAGGGCATCTTCATGGTCGATGCCAGCAGCGGCTTCATCAAGGATGGTCCCAAGAACCGCCTGCGCGAGCAGGACATTCACCGCATCGTGGACGTGTTCACCCGTATGGACGAGAGCGACCCGCGCTATGCGCGTCTGGTCGGCCTCGATGAAATCGCGAAGAACGACTACAACCTCAACCTGCCGCGCTACATTAACAGCAGTGCGGCGGAAGACATCCAGGACATTCACGGCCACCTGCAAGGCGGCATTCCTCTGGCAGATGTGGAAGCCCTGAACGACTACTGGGCCGTGTGCCCGAAACTAAAAGATGCGCTGTTCCAGCCGCTGCGCGAAGGCTATGTCACGCTGGCCGTGGACAAGGCGGCTATCAAACCGACGATCTTCCTGCATCCGCAGTTCGCGTCGTACCTCGGCGACATGGGCCGCCACTTCGATGTCTGGCGAGCAGCAGCCGTTCCCGGGCTCAAGGCGCTGGACACAGGTTTCCACCCGAAGCAGTTCATTGTGGAACTGGCCGAAGGCCTGCTGCACCACTACGAAGGCAAGCCCTTGGTGGATGCGTACGACGTGTACCAGCACTTGATGGACTACTGGGCGGACACCATGCAGGACGATGCCTACCTGCTGGCGACTGATGGATGGGTGGCACAGACCTATCGCGTCATCGAGAAGACGAAGAAAGGCAAAGGCGACAACGCCAGGGTTGTGGAAAGGGACAAGGGTTGGGCGTGCGACCTAGTGCCGAAGTCATACATCGTGGCGCGCTACTTCGCAGTCGAGCAGGCTGCCATTTACGAAACGAGCGCTGCGCTGGAAGCAGTCAGCAGTGCGCTGATCGAGCTGGAAGAAGAACACGGTGGCGAAGACGGCGTGTTCAGTGGCTTCGACAAGATCAATGCGGCGGCGGTGAAGGAGCGCATCAAGGAGATCGGCAAGGACGCTGATGCGGCCGATGAAATGACCGTATTGAAGCAATGGCAGTCGCTCACCGACAGGGAAGCCGGGCTGAAGAAGACGCTCAAGACACTGGAGGCCGAGCTGGATGCCAAGGCGTACGCGCAATACCCAAAACTCACTGTGAACGAGATCAGGACGCTGGTGGTGGAAGACAAGTGGCTTGCAGCCCTGTCCGCTACTGTATCCGGTGAACTGGAGCGCGTATCACAGACGCTCACCAGTCGCGTGCGCGACTTGGCAATGCGCTATGAATCCCCGCTGCCAGTGTTAGTTGACGAAGTCGCAGTGTTGACCGCTCGCGTTGAAGCGCATTTGCGGAAGATGGGGGCGGCATGAAACTGAAGCGGGGGTACAAGCAGACTGAGGTTGGTGTTATTCCCGAGGATTGGGATGTACCTAATATCGAATCAGTGGTTGATGAGATTTCCATGGGGCCATTCGGTTCAGACATCACAGTATCGAACTTCGTCTCTTCGGGGGTGCCTGTTCTTAGTGGCGCAAACGTGGCGCAGGAGCGTCTTACGGATTCTTTCGCGAACTTTGTGACCCCGGCGAAGGCACTTTCCCTCAAAAAGGCTGTCGCTCGTCGAGGTGACATAGTTGTCACTCATCGAGGAACTATCGGGCAAATCGCGTACATACCTTCAGATTCTGAATTTGAACGATATGTCATTTCCCAAAGTCAATTCCGTGTCCGATTTTCTGGCCAGGTTTTGCCATCTTGGGCTGTTCGCTACTTTCATTCCGAAAATGGCTCAAAGAGACTTCTTGAAGGGAAGGGGCACACAGGGGTTCCAGCAATTGCTCAGCCTACGAGAACTTTTAGAAGTCTGTTCCTTCCTGTTCCGCCACTCCCCGAACAATCCGCCATTGCCACCGCCCTGAGCGACGTGGACGCCTTGCTGTCTGGCCTGGACAAACTCATCGCAAAAAAGCGCGACCTGAGGCAGGCCGTCATGCAGCAACTGCTCACCGGCAAGACCCGGTTGCCTGGATTTGGAGTTAACACAGGTGTCAAACAGACTGAGGTGGGGCGCATCCCGGATGATTGGGATGTGCGCCTACTTGGAACATTAGCCACTATGGTTGCTTCTGGCCGGTCATCGACCGGCTCAGCAACGGGGGACTACCCAGTTCATGGCTCGACCGGGATAATTGGTCAAACATCATCACCAGAATATGAGGGTGATGCGATCTTGGTCGCGCGGGTTGGTGCGAATGCAGGCAGGTTAAATTTTGTTTCCGGTAAATATGGCGTTACCGACAACACGATTATGTTGCGCTTTGGCGGTAGCTATAACTTGCCATTTTTCTGGCGGCAGTTGGAAGCCAAGCGCCTCAACAGCCTAGTATTTGGCTCTGGCCAGCCTCTGATTACTGGTACGCAACTCAAAGCACTTGCACTGGTTGTCCCCCCGTTCTCTGAGCAATCCGCCATCGCTGCGGTGTTATCCGACATCGACACAGAACTGGTCGCACTGGAAGCTCGACGTGACAAGACTAAGCTGCTCAAGCAAAGCATGATGCAGGAACTGCTAACCGGCAAGACGCGACTGGTGTAGGGGATCCCAATGACGGACAAGATCGGCAAATCAGAGAAAGCCACGCAGAGCCGGGTCATCAAGCTCTTCACGGAGCAGCTAGGCTACGCCCCCCTCGGCGATTGGACGGATCGCGCCGGTAACAGCAACATCGAAGAAGCGTTGCTGATGGCCTACCTGCTTGAGGCCGGTTATCGTCCTGCGCAAATCAGCCAGGCAATCTATCGGCTGAAGACCGAAGCCAACCATCCGCAGCGCAAGCTGTACGCGAACAACGAGGCGGTGTATCAGCTTCTTCGCTATGGCATTCCCGTGAAGGTCGAAGGTGACAAGGTAGCCGACACGGTCTGGCTCATCAATTGGGAACACCCGTCCCGAAACCACTTCGCGATCGCCGAGGAAGCCACCCTGAAAGGCGGGCATGAGCGCCGCCCGGACATTGTGCTCTACGTCAACGGCATCGCCATCGGCGTGCTGGAGCTGAAAAACAGCCGCGTCAGCATCGGCAATGGCATTCGGCAGAACCTGTCTAACCAGCAGCCCGAGTTCAATGCGTGGTTTTTCAGTACCGTGCAGTTCATCTTTGCCGGTAACGACTCGGAAGGCCTGCAATACGGCACGACCGGCACACAGGAAAAGTTCTTCCTCCAGTGGAAAGAGGACGAAACCGATAACAGCGGCTACAAGCTCGATAAGTATCTGCTGAAGATGTGCGAAAAAGTGCGGCTCATCGAGCTGATGCACGACTTCATCCTGTTCGACGGCGGGGTCAAGAAGCTGCCGCGCGTACACCAGTATTTCGGCATCAAGGCTGCGCAGGAACACGTGCGCAAGCGCCAGGGCGGCATCATCTGGCACACCCAGGGCTCGGGCAAGAGCATCCTGATGGTGCTGCTGGCTCGGTGGATTCTGGAAAACAATCCGCATGCGCGCGTGGTCGTCATCACCGATCGCGACGAGCTGGACAAGCAGATCAAGCGCGTCTTTGAGAGCAGCGGAGAAAAAATCCACCGCACCAGCAGCGGACGCGACCTGATGGCTCAGTTGAGTCAGCCTGCTCCCCGCCTGCTGTGCTCACTGGTGCACAAGTTCGGCGCAGGCAAAGGTTTAGGCGATGGCGATTTCAATGCCTTCATCAAGGAACTGGAATCCCAGCCGGGCACGGCGGTGGGCGATCTCTTTGTGTTCGTCGATGAATGCCACCGCACCCAGGGTGGTCGTCTAAACCGCGTGATGAAAGCGATGATGCCGTCAGCCGTGTTCGTTGGCTTTACCGGTACACCGCTTCTGAAGCGGGACGCGGCGACCAGCCTGGAGGTGTTCGGCGGCTACATCCACACGTACAAATTCAGCGAGGCTGTCGAGGACGGGGTGGTGCTCGATCTGGTCTATGAGGCACGGGATATTGACCAGACACTTGGCTCCCAGCACAAGATCGACACGTGGTTCGAGGCCAAGACGAAGGGGTTGAACGACTGGCAGAAGAACGAACTGAAAAAGCAGTGGGGCACGATGCAGCACGTGCTCAGTTCGCGCTCACGTATGGATCGCGTGGTCGAGGACATCATCTTCGACTTCAGCACCAAGCCCCGGCTGTCCAGCGAGCGCGGCAATGCCATGCTCGTGTCAACCAGCATTTACGAGGCGTGCAAGTATTTCACGCTGTTCCAGAAAACCCCATTCAGGGGCAAGTGTGCGGTTGTCACGTCCTATAACCCGCTGGCGAAAGATGTGACGCTGGAAGAAACCGGCGCGAATACCGAAACCGACAAGCAATTCATCTACAACACCTACACCGAACTGCTGACGGACGTGCAGCCGAAGGCGGGCATGTCTAGGACCGAGACGTACGAAGACCAGGCCAAGGCCAAGTTTATTCGCGAACCGGGCAACATGAAGCTGCTGATCGTCGTGGACAAGCTGCTGACTGGTTTCGACGCGCCGCCTTGTACCTATCTGTACATTGACAAGTCCATGCAGGATCATGGCCTGTTCCAGGCCATCTGCCGGACCAACCGGCTTGATACCGACGATAAGGACTTCGGCTACATCGTCGATTACAAGGATTTGTTCGGGAAGGTGGAAACCGCCATCGCGGTGTATTCGTCCGAGCTTGACCACAGTGCAGGTGGCGTCGCACCGGAAATCCTGCTGGAAAGCCGGGTGCAGAAGGGCCGGGAGCGTCTGGACGCCGCACTGGAAGCGCTGGCGCTGCTGCTCGAAAAGGTGGAGCCGCCCGCGGGCGAGCTGGAATACATCCACTATTTCTGCGGCAACACGGAGATCGCCGATGACCTGAAGGCCCGCGAGCCGCAGCGTGTCGCTTTTTATACGGGCGTGGTCGGCCTGCTGCGTGCCTATGCCAGCATTGCCGATGAGCTAGATGACGCCGGCTACAGCGCGGAGCAGCAGGCATCGGTCCGGCAACAGCTTGATCAATACGTGAAGCTGCGCGAGACGATCCGTCTGGCGAGCGGCGAGACGCTTGATCTCAAGCCGTATGAAGCCGACATGCGCCACCTGATCGATACTTATATCGCGGCCAGTGAACCACGCAAGATTTCCGAATTCGAGAATATCGGTCTGCTCGACCTGATCGTGAAGACCGGGATAGCCGATGCAATCGCAAAGAAGCTCCACGCGATGAAGGATCGGCAATCGGTCGCCGAGACCATCGAGAACAACGTCCGCAGCAAGATCGTCAAGGATCACCTGACCGATCCGGCGTACTTCGCGAAGATGTCAGCGCTGCTCGATGAGATCATCAAAAAGCGCAAGGAAAAGGCCGTCGACTACGAGAAATATCTGAGGCAGATGGCCGATCTGGCGACCAAGGTGCACAACGGCAATGCTGGCGATACTCCGGCGGCATTGGATACTCCCGGCAAGCGGGCACTGTTCAACAATCTGAAAATTGCCAACGGCCGTACACCGGAACACGCGCTGGCGCTTTCGCTCGAACTGGATGCGGCCGTCAGGCGTGTGCGTCCCGATGGCTGGCGTGGCGTGTTGCCTCGTGAGAACGTCATCAAGCAAGCGCTGTGGGACATCCTGAAGGATGATGGAGAGGTCGAGCGCATCTTCCCGATCATTGAAGCCCAACGGCAGGAGTATTGAGCGTGGATCTATGCAGTAGCATCGACTTGGGCGACATGCATGTTGATGTGGTGAGGAAGGACATCAAGCATGTCCATCTGAGTGTGTATCCGCCAGATGGTCGTGTCCGTATTTCCGCCCCCCTGCACATGGCGTCCGACATCATCCGGGTGTACGCAATTACCCGGCTGGAGTGGATCAGGCGACAGCAGCGCAAGCTGCTTGCGCAGGAACGGGAGACGGCCCGTGAATATTTGGACCGGGAGAGCCACTACGTCTGGGGCAAGCGTTACCTGTTGCGCATTGTGGAAACCGATGCGGCATCGACGGTGAAGCTGAAGCATTCCACGCTCGAACTGGGTCTGCGTCCCGGCAGTGACGTCAACAAACGCCGTGAGGCGCTTGGTGCATGGTACCGGACACAGCTCAGGGCGGCCGTCCCACCGTTACTGGGAAAATGGGAGCCGGTGCTGGGAGTCAAGACCAGGCGGATCCTCATCCAGCACATGAAGACGAAGTGGGGAAGCTGCAACCCGGTGTCCGGAAATATTCGACTGAATACGGACCTGGCGCTTAAGCCGTCAGAGTGCTTGGAATACATCCTCGTGCATGAGTTGCTACACCTGATCGAGCCGACCCACAATGCGCAGTTTCAGTCGTTGATGGATCGTTTCATGCCGCAGTGGCGGCAGGTGAGGGATGAGTTGAATCGCTTGCCGGTGCGACATGAGGTTTGGGGGTATTAGCTGCTTTAGTCCCTGATCTACCGTACGTATCGTATTATTTGCCGGGAGCGCCTAGGCACGGCAAGATGTTTAGTTGGATATGCGGTCACCGCCTCCGCTTCTTCATCCACGGGGTTTTACTCGCTGGCACGTGAGCGTTGGCCGGCGCGAGTTAGCCTATTGCAATAACAACTTTACGTATGCAATTCAGACTACTCTCAGGCTTTTTGATTTTCATCGGATCGTACTTCCCGCTGACGATCATTCTTGCCGTTCAGGACATCCCACAGACCTGGTGGACGCGTCCGTTGTGTAACAAAGCCAGCTTCCTCGCTGGCCATTGCGTCTTCATGCCGTTCGAACATTCGGCGCTCGCCTTGACGTTTCCGAGCATGGCGTTACTCGCTGTGCTGGCCACACGGCTCTCCCTGAAAAAGGTTACGTTCCGCTTCGCCATCGAGATAAGGCACGCGAAAGCCATTCCGAACGAACTGATCAACTACACCTTTCCCTACGTCGTGTCGTTCATGGGGATTACTTACGCGGACTCGCAAAAACTGCTCGGATTCGTAGTGTTTCTGCTGTGGATGTTTGCTATCACCTATAAATCAGGGCAGATTCTCATGAACCCGCTATTGATTGTCTTCGGCTGGCGACTGCACGAAGCAACGATTGTCATCAACGGTGTCGAGCGCGAAGTTCGCGTATTGAAGCAGGGCGTATTGACCGCGGGGACTCAACACGCCGAAACCATTCAGGATTTTTATATCGCC
Organism: Paraburkholderia sp. UCT2; assembly: GCF_014397665.1. NCBI lineage: Bacteria > Pseudomonadati > Pseudomonadota > Betaproteobacteria > Burkholderiales > Burkholderiaceae > Paraburkholderia > Paraburkholderia sp. UCT2. Next base: position 10,814 of record NZ_VZQO01000001.1, on the reverse strand, counting down.
AAGGATTGAACATGCAGGAGACCTTCGACGCACTTCGGACTTTTCAGTTCACCCAAGGTAATCTGCACCTCTGGGTTTTCAAGCGAAGCACGGCAGCGCGAAAATTCTCGGCCTACTTCGTTCGTACGGACGAAACGTTGAACGGGTTGCTCAGAGAGGTCGTAGCGGCAGAGATGACGCGCATCACGGAGTTTGCGCCCTACAGTTACCTTGCCGAAACAAACGAGAACAGCTGCCTCACAATCGCGGGCGGTCAAAATGATTTTGAGCAGTTGAAAGGACAGGTCGACCGACCAGAACCGGAGTGTGGCGCTAGGTCAATCAAGGACCTCATGGGCGCTGAAGGTTATGCGGTGAAGTTTGTTCACGGCGATCAGACGGTCTACGCCGTCAAACGCTCCACGTCAACGTGGAAGGCCGCGTATCCGAAGAAATATATCAACATGATCTTCCACAACGGTGAACTGTCAGCGGCAGCGGATACCAGCTTTTCGATTGAACGGACCTTTGACTTTTACTATCTGAACGGCGTGATTTTCATCGCCGGCAAGCGCGCATTCGAATCCGCGATGGCGCATCGTGTCGCGTATGCGCAGGCTTTCGCCGAACTTCAGCGAGATGCCACCTTCGCTGACCTATTCACCCAGATGCAGCCGCTCGTCGACTACGTTGGCACGAATTCAATTCAACTGCGCCGAATGGCTGTTGTCGAACAGAAAGCGTTGTACGAAAAGCCGAACTTTCTGGCAAGCCTTCAGGCTGTCAGCAATGCGCGCGGATGGGGGTTGAACTTTGATCCGGCCAGTAATCGGCTGATTCCCTGTGACCAGACGGCACGCACTATCCTGCAGGTCCTTCTTGATCATCGCCTGCTCAGTGAAGTTACGCAGAATATCTACGACGTTCCGGATGCCGTTCCTGTGTAGGTTGCCGGCGATCCACGAGGTCATGAATGACGGCTATCTGACACCGTTTTATGTGCCCGGGGCGTGGCGGAAAGTCGGGGCAGGGACATAGAGTCAGGGGCACTTTTGGGGGCATCTCCGCGCTGTAGATTCGGGGATTGTTATCCATTTTGCGGTCAGGAGTTTGATCTTCGCTTTCTGTCGCAGTGCATACCTCGGCGCGAATGAACGACGACAGTTGCTGGGGGAGGTAACCTCGATCTGGCCTGTCGTCGCTGTCACTAATCTGTAGTGGTCGGTCGTGCGTGAATAGACGGACGGCCCACGCAAACTTTAGGGCTCAAACTTGATCTTCGCCTGCTCAAGCAGCCAAGCTTCAATCTTATCGTGCCACATGCGCAGCAGGTCGAGGGGGCGTCGGCGATAGTGTTTTTCGGCAATTGCCGACGGTTTATGTCCTTGGATTTGTGCGACAACGCCGACCGGGACCTCCACCCACTCCGACAGCGTGCCGAATGACCGGCGCAGGCCATGTAACGAAATATGCGGCAGACTGGTTGGTTCCAACGCTCGGTTGTGCGCGTGACGCGGTTCGGCTATCTTTCCGTCCGAAGCTGTTTTGCTGGCGAACACCCACTCCGATGGCTCCCACTGTTCGCCTCTTTCAGCGAGGCGAGCGGCTTGACGTTTATTTGGAGGCACCTCGTTTAGGCGCTGAAGATGCTGCAATAGACTCGCTAGATAAGGAGTGAGCGGAATAGTCCGGCCACCAGTGCCTTCAACTTTGTCATTCATGGTCAAGCTGCGCCAGCGGAAGTCCACGTCTTCCCAACGCAGCGTTGCCAGCTCTTCCCGACGGGCGCCGGTGATCAAGAGTCCTTGAAGGTATGCGCTGATTACCGGGTTGGCGATGCCACATACCGCGCTAAACCAAACAGACAACTGCTCGCGCTGAAGGCAGTCATCCTTCGCAGCGCTGCGAGGGAGAATGCCCTTGACCTTTGGCGAAGCATAGGCCTCGTGCGGGATGATGCCTGCGTAAGTCTCGTGGGAGTCGCACCACCGAATGAACGCCTTGAAAAGACCGAACGCATGACCAGCATTCGTTGGCCCCCGAGGTATTTCGGCCTCGAGCCACAGAGACATGGATGTTGCCGTTATCTCGGTCAACCTACGCGGCATGAGCGGAGCCAATGGCCCGCGTACTTTTTCTTTGCCGCCGCGTTTTGCAATACCTCCGCCGGGCGACGAGAGGTTGATATGGTCGAGGATGTATCTTTCCGACCGCGGTTTCTTCGTTTTGGGCGAGATCTTTGTTCGCAGATGCTCCAAGTAGTGCTCCCATGCTTCGCCGACAGTTACGTCCTGGCGGCGCTTCGCTGCTTGCCGGGCTTCGTGCGCGGCCTTCTGCTCTGCCTCTTGTTCGCGCGGATCAACACCGCCGTCAATAAGCGTCTGGAGACTACGTGCTCGCTCCTGAGCCTGGTCGATCGTCCAGCTCCTCGGATCGCCGATCGTGATCCGCACGGTCGAGCCATGGATCTTCCCTTGGAAAATGTAGGCCTTGGCTCCGCCAGTTGTGGCTCGCAAGCCGAGTCCGGGAGTCTTACTGTCCCAGAGAAACGACTGCGACTTACCCTGTTCGCAGCGATGCGCCTCTATCCGAGCCGCAGTGAAGTTTACCTTCGCCACCCAACCTCCTTGTTCGTAAGCCGGCGATCTCATGTAACCGCCATGTAACCGGATTATGCGGCAACGAAGGTATGCGGATCAACATCGACGGGAAGGGTTGCAAGCTAAAAATGTTGAAATACAATAACTTATGAAATTTTATCGACGCTAATCCATCTCAAGAAATGTCGACTTGTTCGTATTCGCAATGCGAAGGTCGGGAGTTCGATCCTCCTCCTCTCCACCAAATACCGATCCAAAGTAGTTCAGGAAAGTCTAAGAAACCCCGTAAGATCACGGCTTACGGGGTTTCTTATTGCGTCGACGTCTGAGTTCTCTTACGTTGACATCCAGGGGCAGGATTGGGGGCAATTCAGCAGTCGACGAAAGTGTTGCCACCAACATCGCCTCTTTCGTCGCAGCGACCTTCGGGCTGATTCGCGTTTGCCAACACGCGGTCCTACCCCGGCTTAGCTCGCTGCGCAATCTGCGTTCGCAGGTTCGAGCAGCTAGTGAGAGAAGCCATGTCCTTGTTGGCGCGAATTGCTCAATCGATTCAGCTCAGCAGGCTAAACGGCCTCGTCACCAGGACGCGGGATTGCCACGAATTCTCTTATTCGCGTATGGGTCAACAAGTGTTCTAGGGTAGCGGTAGTAAATACCTTACCGTTCAGTTCGGTCAGCATTTGCCCCATATCCGCTCGACGCTGGCGAAAACCTCGACCATCAATACACGCGACCACTTCGTAAGGCGCGCCCCCTCTCCGGATACGTTCATCTCGTTGATTAGCGAGCACCTTGATGCGTGCGACCTTGTCACGCGCAGTCCCGTCGTCGCTTGTGATTTTTGCCTCAATTACAACTACTGGATCAACGTCATCGGGAATACAAAAGTCCGGTGCTTGCCCGAAACCGGGGATTCGCTCTGCACGTTTTGTCTTGCGGTACGTTACGCCTGCACCACGCAAAACCTCTTCGACGGCATTCTCCATCACCTCGCCAACCAGCTCCGACACGGCATCGCGATGTGTCGCAAACGGTCGTCCAAGGTAGCGTTCATACAACACGGCAGCGTATGGAACATTCTCGCGTGCAGCATATTCCACGGACTCAAGCCCTTGCGTTGTATCGAATTTATCGAGTCGATGCACGACGGCATCGCCGGCTTCAGGTGCTCCCTCCGAAATGTACCTAATCGCTACGGCCAAAAGCGCATCAACGCGTTCGATAAATTTCGATTGCGGCGGAGGCTCGCGGCGGCGAGCCTCCGCTGTACTCACACGGCTGGCATACCTTTCCCGTGCGTTGCGCACTGCACCGGAGTCGAGCCGACATTCACGATCCAATTGCCTAGCTGCAGTCTGGCTAATTTCGATATCGGATTCCGCATTAGCCAACTCCGCCCATTCCGGTGGGGACATGCCGAGAATCGAACGAATCACTCCGAAAACTCTGCTATTTTCGTCAACTGCCCGAGAAACAGACTCTAGATCGAACATCTCAAAGACTCGCGTTTGTCGCTTCAACACCTCAAACGCTCGCCTAAAGTCGGTGTAAGGGAGAAAGCCAGTACCCTTTGGTAAGATTAGGAACTCCGACGATATATCAGCGAACGTTGCGCTAACCATAGCGTCCAGGTGCTTGTCCAATTCTGTTGCATTTAGCTCGTACGGGCGTGTGATTTCTGTCATGTTGGAGAAGTAGCTTGAGACAATATCTCTGCGATCAGGTCGGCCGCAGGATTATGCGCCGAAAGCCTACTGATCGCGTTTGTCGCCAGCCGCGTTTTTTCTTGCAGTGACTCTTGCTTGTTCCACGACTGCACAAGTTCATTCACCGCCAACCGAGCGACATGTCCTGCGATCAAGCATCGAAGATCGCCAGCTGTCAAAGACAGCCCGGCATTTTGCAATCCCTCGACATCTTTAGCCAAGCAACCGCGTAGCGAACTCGCCACCACTGACTCGACCGCCCGACAAACGAATACGGTGTCCAAGACGGACGAGTTTGATCTCGCAATATGTAAAGATGCCGCCATCTCGGCAGGTGCAGGCAGTGCAGCGGTGCAATTTAGACCTGCATCCAGCATTGCTACGATAAGCGGAAGATAGGCCAGCGGATCGTTATGATGGTAGGTAAACACAAACGGTGCATTGGGTTTTAAAGCGGACGCGTAGTGGCAAAATACTTTCGAAAGACCTTCAGTGAAATGAGCGAGCCCGCGCCCCATTGTCTCATTTCCGGTTAACTCAGCGTGAGCTCGCGTCGTTGAAGGCCGGAAACATTCAAGCTCGTCCCCGAGCGCTTGCCGAAGCCACGCGTAGCAAAAATCCATCAACTCAGCATATTGAACATTGTCGAAGTACGGGGGGTCTGTGAAGACGCCATCCAACGACTGCGGAGGCAACCGTATCTCCGTGGCAGGCATCGCAGCAATACGTGCCTCACGCCCGGTTGGGGACGGAGTGTCTTCCGTGAACGATGCAGCTATCGTTTCTCCAACTATCGGGACCAAACGCTTTTTCCCGTTCTCCACGCGAGTCTCAAAAGGATTCTTGCAATATAATTTTGCCCGAATAAATTTCTCGGCAAAATGAACAAAGGCCCCTGAACCCACCTTGGGTATCCCAATAACGTTGTTCTCGCACTGCACCAACCCGACCGGAAATCCGTGAACGCTGAATATGTCTTGGCATTTCAACGCATATGTATCGTATCGACACAACATGTTCTGGTAACGAATAAAATCTGAGAACACTGTTAGTAATGCATGGCGCGTCGCGACGTGTTTCACGTGCGTGATTCGTTGCAAGAGGATTCCTAGACTCAGTAGTTGTCTGTCATTAAACATCTCTCGAAATTTCCCGTATCCCCATCGATGAAGACGCTTTGTCTCGTCTCCATGCGGAATATCATCATGCGGGATAGGAAGGTCACTCGATCGACAGGCAAGCAACTCAGCCGAACGTTGATACCTGTTCAAGTCGTCTTGGTCTGGTGACTTAAAGAATCGCCCTTTCCGTGTTTCTGAGCCACAGTCGCAGTAGTATTCAATCGCCCACATGCGATGTTGCGGTGGCACGTTGGCGTTTTTAGGCGGATACGCAAATTGAGTCGAACAGCGCCTACATGAAACCTTGTTTCGCTTCGCATTCCCCTCGACCGAAATCTCAGACCTGCATTCGCGACAGATGCCAGGGTTGTCTTTTGTGGGCGTCCGCTCGAACCCGTTGAGCGCACCACAGCAATCACATACGAGAACATTATGAGGATGGCGGACGTCCTCTGCCAGAAGATGTCCGGGGAACAGATCGTTAGGCTCTCCACACGAGGGGCACTCCTGCCTCTTCACCCAGATGAAATATTTCACGGGGGCTTCTCGGCGGCACTCTGTACATCTCGTAGTGTAAAAATCCTGTATCTCACCTTCAACATCACTTACCACCGAACTCAAGGCGTCGCGGAACATTTTTTCGTCAAAATCGGCAAGCGACTGACGAACGATCCAGAATGCCATTGGATTGATGTCCGTGCCAATTACACTAAACCCAAGGCGATTCGCCTCGTAAATCGGCGTTCCTCCACCCATAAAGGGATCGGCGATGACACCTTGAAAGGAGTGCGCTTTCCAGTATTCGACCTCAATGGGCTCCTCCCCATTAAACTCAGCAAGAAGCAAGTTTCGAAATACGGTTCCCGGGCGTCGCGCAAACCACTTGTGAACGCCAATTATCGGGCGGTAATTTTGCTGAATTTGTTTCTCACGCGTCGCAAGCAGCGCGGTAAAAGATACATCGAAATTATTTTCCAACTTGAAGGTATTGCTCATATCGATATATTGATTATCCGCTTAGAAGTCACGCAAGTTATATGAGCTTCAGAATCTTGTTTACCGCGTGGCGGCGCTACTCTTGCCTACGGCGGTTACCGTTTCAACGGTGGAGAGTTTGGGGTATCGTCGATCCGCAGCAAACGTCGCGGTGGCAAGTAAGCGATCGCATCCACGAACGGCGAACATTTTTCCAATCCGAAAGGAAAGATTATGGACCAATCGCTGGGGGAACGGGCCAAACAACGGGACTGCCCCTCGCCGGAGGATGGTAAGTCAGAAGCCTCCTCGCTCTGTCCCCGACCTTGACGGCCGACCAAATAAAGTCAGTGGTCTTGCCTCCCCCACCTTGAACCCGAGCGGACCACGAGAGTCCATCTGCACGTCCCGCCAAGGTCTTAACACGGCAGCGCTGCTCGCGCCGATGCATTGGCAGAACTAGCAACGCCGCGCGGCCTTCAATATCGTTGGATGCGAAACGGCATATTCCTTCGCAAGTCCACGGGTCGAAGCTCCTTCGGCCAGCTTGGTCCGAATTTCGGCCTTCTGCTCTGTTGTCAGTGCATCTTTACGGCCGAGCCTCTTTCCTTGGGATTTGGCGCGCGCAAGTCCTGCGTGTGTTCGCTCGATGAGCAAATCCCGCTCGAACTGCGAAACCGCGGCGAGCACAGTCATATGCAGCTTCCCGGCCGCATTCGTCAAGTCGGTTCCTTTGAGGGCTAGGCAATGCACATGCACGCCCTGTGCGGCCAACTTCTCGACGGTTCCCAGTACGTCGGTCGTGTTCCGTCCCAGCCGGTCGAGCTTGGTAACGACGAGCGTATCACCCTCATCTAGCCGATCCAACAGCTTCGAGAAACCGGGCCGCTCGGCGACGGGTACGCTGCCCGATATGGTTTCCGTGATCGTGTGTGCGGCAAAACCGCAAACCCGGCGCTGTGAACTTCTAGCAATTGGTTGTCAGTGGTTTGCTCCGCTGTGGACACGCGTGCGTAAAGGAACGTGCTAGACACCGACTGCTCCCGGTAAATAAACGTGGAAGCCAGGATGCCAGGAAATCAATTCGTTTACAAGGACTGTCTTACCGCCCGCCAACCCGCGTTCCGAGTGGCAAAAACCGGACGATTTTTTACCGCCGCATGAGCTGTCAATCGACTTATTCGACGGGGCTGCTTGAGACATTGAGCGGATCACCGAACTCTCACAAAAAAAGATGCAACAAGCGGTCGCTGCCGGGTCCTTATTATTGAAAGCCGCTGCTTTCACCTCCCGCGCCAACACTGGCGCAACAAACCATGGAGTCGAAAATGCAAAATCCCGAAATCACAACCGACGTTGCTGAGAGCGTTGTCAACTGGTCCCCCGATTCGCCCCGTGGTGGGCGAACAGTGTTGAACCGCATCCTGAAAGAGAACGCCGCCGTGCCGTTGTTTTTTGCGCAGACGCTGATCGCCTCGTTGCGGGACGTCGGCTACAACCACACAACGTCGGCGATTTGCGAGCATGTCGACAACGCGATCGAAGCTGGCGCAACCGAGGTGCGGATTTACTATCGCCAATTGGGCAAGAAGGGCGACTACACAATTGACGCTGCCGTCTACGACAACGGTCGCGGAATGGAACCCAACGTCCTCAAGGTAGCAACTTCGTTCGGCGGCTCCATGAACTACAACGACCGAAACGGAATCGGCCGGTTCGGTATGGGAATGAAAACAGCGGCGTTAAGCATGAGTCCAGTCATGGAGCTGTATTCGTGGCAGGAGACCGGCGCAATCTACAGCATGATGCTAGACGTCGAGGCGGTCGGCAAGGATAGGTCCAATGCCGTGTACGTGCCCGACCCGACGTTGAACACAGAACTTCCCGGCGAGCTGGCCGAGATTTTCTCTACGCCAATGGTTTGGCCGTCGAACCGCAACGAGCAGGAACTCTTGGCGGATGACGTGCGGGACCTAGCAGAGCACCTCGGACCGCGTGGAACTATTGTCTACATGCCCTCGTGCGACCGACTCTCTTCGCGAACAGCCAGAACGCTCTCCGAGCATGCCGTTGCCGAGATGAGTCGCATTTATCGCCGCGCGATTTCGTCCGGCCTGCGCCTGTTCGTGAACAATCGCCGCGTCGAAGCATTTGATCCAACTTACTCGATGCCGAACGCCCGGCACGCTCGGATGGTTGAGGGTGTTCCCGCCCTTAGTCGTCTGGTTCTTGCTCGCCCCGTCAACATTCCGATTAGCGAAAAGGACCCCTCGCAGACGGCTCAGGCCTTGGTGAAAATCTTTCGGCTCCCGATCGAGGAATGGTCCGACTTGGAGAGAAAGGTCCAGAGGAATGATCTTCGTATCTTCGATGGGCTTACGGTATCGATTCTTCGCAACGACCGAGAGGTATTTGCAGGCGGTTTGCCCAAGCTGACGACGCGGCACAGCGTTACGAACTGGTATAGGGTCCAGATCGACTTCCCTGGGGTCTTGGACGAAGCGTTCGGCGTTGCCTCCAATAAACAAGGTGTGCGCATGAAGGACTACGTCCTTGACGCCATTCGAGATGAGGTCGGAGGGGACATCACTAAGCTAAACGATGAAATCAAGCGCTTTCAGGGGGAAAAGGCAAGTCGGATGGACCCGGCGAAGGCATCGGCAAGTGAACGACGGGCAAACGAAGTCGATTATCTTCACACAAAACCTGTCGATACTGAACTCACCGACGAGGAACAGGCACAACTCAATGCAAATCTCATGGGCCTAGCCGTAACGCTGCGGCGTGATGGTGAAACTGACGAGCAAGCATTTGAACGCGTCAAGTCCTCAAAATACTTGATCGCTTTTAGGCATGACGAGTATTGGCCCTTCTATCATATCGATCACAAGTTCGGACGGATTATCCTTACCATCAACACTGCGCATCCGTTTTTCGAGAAGCTTTATAACCCGTTGCGCGACTTTGCGACAAAACCGGCGGAGGAGGATGAAACGGTGCCCGGGACTGAGCCGATGCATATCGATGAAGGCCCGCTGGTCGCCTTGGAGCTACTTCTGCTCTCACTCGCGCGCGCACAAGGAGTGCTCGGCCGTGACGAGGACGCAAAGCGCGTCTTCGATCAAATGCGAAAAGAATGGTCGGAGACGTATCGGATTCAACTCGTTGGTTGAACCATCCGGCGACACTTTTCAAAAGCACTAAATCTCACTATAGTTTCTAAACGCCGATCTTGACTGGTTTGAATGCTTACCGGGGGCAAAGCGTCCCCCGGTAAGAACGCTAATCGGAATAGGCAGCGTGTTTCCTCAACCCAACCGCAGACAACACTGTTTGCACAGAAGGGGTTCGACCATGGCGTATATCCCGCCCTCATGGGAGGCGTACGAGCGTCTCCAGCGTAAGCTTTCTTCCACTGACTGCTCGGTTCAGGCGTCGAGCCTTGAAGAAGCACTTAATGTGATTTTGCAGCCCGATTTTTTGCCTGGGGCGGTCGACGAAACCGATTTTCTGCGAGTCGCCGCATCCGCAGCACGTCAAGGTCGTCACCGCGTGGTGCTCCTTCGCCGTGCTCATGCGGCTACGACCGGGTTTGGGAGCGTTGCACCGAACAGCGTAGACGACGAAGAGGATTCTCGTTCCACTGCCTCATCGTTGGACGACGCAGTTCACGCGCGGAAAGAGCTCGCGCGCCTTGCCGCGATGTTGCGCGAGCCGGACTGGGAGCTTCTCAGGGGTGTTGCTTCGGGCATTCCCTATAGCGAACTGGCGCGTGAGCATGCGTGCACTACCGCCGCACTTCGGTCCCGAGTGTGTCGACTGCGCGAGGCGATTTCGGGCAAGACTGCTCTCGGATCGCATGCCACCGCCCCGGTGCCCGCAGTTACGTTATAAGGGCTGCGAGTTATTGCGGCATGGCAGTCGAAATGAAAAAAGCCCGCAGAGTTTAATCTGCCGGCTTTAGATGGGATTCGAACCCATACGCCTTACGGCGCCAGCTTGGCAAGCTGGCGTGCTTGTTCGATAGTCCTCCCCGACAGATTCCGAAAACAAAAACCGGCCTCGCGCCGGTTTTTGTCTTCTGCGTCGGCAAACGCGCATCGTTCGTTATTGACCTCGATGCACGCATTAACCGTACGACGCGCCGCCAAAAAGCTCCAATCAGAACTTATCCCACCAGCCTTCCGCAGTGCCGACCACAGCGCTTGCCACACTCGACGCGGCGGTCGCACCGGCCACCTCAGCCACCGGCGCAGCAGCAACCGTCGCGCGCGATGTCCGCTGAACTTGCGTCGCCACCTCACGCCGCGGCGTCGGCTTGCGCACAGCCTGAACCAAAGCCGGCACCGCCCTAGCCCTAGCCCTAGCCCTAGCCCTAGCCGAAGCAGCAAAACCAGAACCCACACTCGCCGCCCCCGCACCCCCGCCCC